>JANRLS010000258.1:0-14572 GCA_033762315.1 Pirellulaceae bacterium | reverse complement strand
GCCTTGGTGGGCCGTTACCCCGCCAACAAGCTGATAGGCCATAGGCCCCTCCCCAGGTGAAGTCACATCTTTGGTCCGGGGACATTATCTGGTATTACCGGCAGTTTCCCGCCGCTATCCCAGGCCCGGGGGTAGGTACCTATGTATTACTCTCCCTTTCGCCGCTCTCCCTGTATTGCTACAGTTCGCGCACGACTTGCATGCCTAATCCACGCCGCCAACGTTCATTCTGAGCCAGGATCAAACCCTTCAATTGATTTATTGCTTATCCGCCTGACTCTCCTCGGTTTCCCGAATCAAATCCTGCGGTTTGCGAACCAACTTCCGGTCTGACGACCTGTTTGATGCCACCGGTCTAGTGGCATCGATTTGCCATTTTCAAACCCACAGTCTCAATACGACTGCTGACTCAAAAAGAGTTGAAAGGTCGAACAACCAAATTGTCAAAGATCAATCAAGCGACCAAGAACTTCCGGTGAAGGTTGTCCTCAGTCGAGTCACGCATCTTAGCGAAACCACGCGGCCCGTCAACGGGCCGGCCCGAAATTTTTTTCGGGGCCGCCGCTGGTGGAATCCACCAGCACAAGACACTGGCCACGGCAGCCAAGTTGCGACCAACCTGAACTGAACGCGACAGTGCCTATCCTAGCAGTGGCTCTGGTCTGGAAAAGGGGGCTGCCAAAAATTTTGGCCTCTCCCTTCGTGAAGGCCGTCAAGACGACGGCAACCACTGGCGATACCACTGAAGACGAACAGTATCGGCCGCTGGTTCGCGCGAACTTCGCGAAATTTTTGCAGTCCGCCTGCTGCTGCTCGCAAAGTCTTGCCAGACAACACCTTACCAAATGCTGGCTGATAAGTGGCAATTTTCGCGGACAAGGAAAACCTGGCCGATCGTGCGGCTCATGCATCGACGAATCGGCCGCCGCTCGTGTACCAACCATCCCCGTGGTGGCGACACCACTTGATTTCGGTCCGCAGATCGACGACTCGCCCCGAAGGAAACGCCAAACTGATTTCCGCAATCCCCGCCGCCAACGGCATCTCATGCACGAGGCCAATGCCGCTAAGCGACAAATCCTCGGAAAACGTGAACAAACTCACGCCCGGCGAGTCGGCAGGAGCACTCGCCACGGGAGCGAAAAACGGCACTCGCTGCGTGGAGCGGCGATCCGACAGCGGCGCGGCCAAAATGGCCCGCATGATCGCGGCGATTTCCGCCCGACCAGCGCTATTCGCGCTCAAAGTCTGCCCCGGCATCGTACTAACGCTCATTCGTCCCCGAATTTCGGCCCACCCGCTGTTCCGCGGCGCCGCATCGCCGCGAACCTTCTCAACGGATACACCGCAGTCCCCTAGCTGGCTCCCAAACCGCGCCGCGAGCATTAGAAATTGCCGCGAAAAGCCCGCAGTCGCACAGGGGATAGCGGCATTGCCCGCGAAGTGACACAAGTTGTCCACCTCTACGAAGGTCAAAGAAAGTTGCCATCGCAGCGCGCAAAGATTGCCCAGCGAACGGCGCGGGTCGCAGCGGATGGAAAACCGCAGCCAGAACTGGCTGAGAAAAGCGAAAAAGCCCGGGCAATTGCCCGGGCCTTTTTTTCGACCGTGGGAAACGAAGGCTCGCTTCCTCGGCCATTCAGTTGCGGGGGCCGGATTTGAACCGACGACCTCGAGGTTATGAGCCTCGCGAGCTACCGGGCTGCTCCACCCCGCGATGTGTTTGGGCGGCGAGTACTTTTGGTCCCCTGCCGCGTTATTAACGGATTCTACTCGTCGGCTAGCGTTCGTGAAGGGGACAAGCGGAAATCGCGCAAGGTTCGGACCGAAAGTTTTCGGCCGGCAGCTGGCAGGTTGTCGATAAAATCGGGCGGCCGGCGGTGAGAATCGAACGAACGGTGCTATCGCGGGCGGCGTAATTGTCATAACTGGCTGGCCGGTTTGGACTTGGAACGCTTCTTGCTTGGCGCTTGCACGGGGGACGGATACACTAGGAAATGAGGCGATGAGGCTGGCAATCGCTCGGCCCTGCGCTTCGGGGAAGGGGAAGGTGGCATGAATAACGGCGATCCGTATCGGCAGGGTGTGCCTCAGCCGCAATATCCGCCGCAGCCCGCGCCTTTCGCGCCGCAGCCGGGGGGATATCCGCTGCCGCCGCTGCCGGGCTATGGCCAGCCGATGGCGATGCCGGCGGGCTATGCGCCAATGCCGATGCCAGGTCCGCCGATGCCGATGCCAGGCTATCCACCAGCGGCAGGCTATCCGGCGATGCAGATGCCTACGGTGCCGATGCCGGCCATGCCGCAGATGCCCATGCAGCCCGCTATGCCGCAGTCGGCCTTCGCGCCGCAGCCTGTGGCTTATGCCGCGCCGCAGTATCCCGCAATGCCCGCCGCGCCGGCGAGCGCGCCGCTGCCGCTGTCGGCCCGGCAAACTCCGCAGCCGGTGCCGATGCAGCCTGCACGTCCGCAGCCCGTGCAGCCGCAATCGCTGCGTCCGCAGCCCGTGGCACATGTAGCCCAGCCGGCCAAGCCAGTACCAGCCGCCCAGCCTGGCAAATCGGCGATGCCCGTGCCGGCGACAAATCGGCCGGTTCCCGTCGGCAGCCGGCCGGTGCCGATCGACCCGGCGAAGCAAGGGCAAGACAAAACCGTTCGCGAGAATCCCGACGAGGCCCCGCCCGATCCGTCGCAGAAGGTGGTGAAGGCCGCGCCGCCGTGGCTCATCAGCCTGGTGATCCACATGATCGCGCTGATTATCTTTGGCCTGCTCACGATTCCGGCACTTATCAAGAACCAGATCGAAATCGAGGCGGTGTATGCCGAGGAACTTGGGGAACAAGTGCTGGACGATCAGCTCCAGTCGCCCGAGTCGCTCAACATGGAGATCGAAACGCCGGTGCTGTCGTTCGACGTTAAGCCGGCAGACGATCCCCTCGCGGCGCCGCCGATTCTCGATGTATTTGAGGTCGATGCCACGACCTCGGTCGATACGCTGCAAGCCCCCAGCATTGGCTTGGCACTCACCGGGCGCGAAGCGGGGGCGAAGAAGGCGCTCTTGGGTGCCTATGGCGGCAACGCCACGACCGAAGGGGCGGTGATCGCCGGGCTGCAGTGGCTCTCCAAGCAACAGCAAAAAGATGGCGGCTGGAGCCTGACCGGGCCCTATCCTGACGGGGCGGGAATCGAGAATCGTCTGTCCGCCACCGCGATGGCCCTGCTCGCGTTTCAGGGCTACGGTGCGACGCACAAGCCCAATCCGGCCCTCAAGCCCGATTTCTCGCAAGAGGTGAAACGCGGTTGGGATTATCTGCTTAAGACGCAAAATGCCGATGGGTTTTTCGAGCACGAAGCGGCCCACCATCACCGCATGTATGCTCAGGCCCAGGCTTCCATCGCCATTGTCGAACTCTATGGCATGACGAAGGACGAGCAGTTCAAAAAGCCGGCCCAAAAGGCGCTTGACTTTGTTCACAAATCGCAATCGCCCGAAGGGGGCTGGCGCTACGAACCACGGATCGATGCCGATACTTCGGTCACGGGGTGGTATGTCATGGCCTTGCAAAGCGGCATGATGGCGGGGCTGGAGGTGCAAAGCCCGAGCCTCGACCTCATCAGCCAGTTTCTCGACCGTTGCTCGCAAGAGAACGGGGCCCGCTATGCCTATAAGCCGGGGATGGAATCGACCCTGACGATGACGGCCGAGGGGCTGCTTTGCCGGCAATATCTGGGCTGGAAGCACGATGATGAACGGATGCGGCGGGGCATCGACATGGTCCTCGCCAATCCGGTGAACTACGGCGACCAAAACGTCTATTACTGGTATTACGCCACGCAGGCCTGCCACCACATGGATGGCCCCGACTGGAACAAGTGGAATGCCGTCATGCGGCAGGAAATTCCCACGGCCCAAATTAAGACGGGCGCCGACAAGGGAAGTTGGGCTTCGTCCGGCGACCGCTGGGGTCCGCACGGCGGCCGTCTCTATGTAACGTGCCTATCGATCTACATGCTCGAAGTGTATTACCGCCACTTGCCCATCTATAAGTGGCGGCTGAAGTAGGCGAGATGCCTGAAGGCTAGTCGAGGTATTCGGCTGATTCGCTTAATGGCAAGCCGAAGGCGACAGTGTTCTTTCCCTCGCCAACCACGTCGCCTTCGGCTTGCCGTTCAACCAGGAGTTTGCACTCGCAGGCTTGAGCCTGACTAAGGCCGCCGGGCGGTTTGCTGATTGCGGGCGGCGGCGAGGCCGGCGCGAATGAAGGGATCGTCTTCGGTGGCAGGCAGGTGGCGAGCGCCATCGACCGGCTTATTGGTCACTTGCACCACGATATCGGGATTGACTCCCGCGCCGCTGATCGCCTGGCCGCTGGGGGTGTACCACTTGGCGGTCGTCAACCGGATGCCCACATTCGCCGCGGCGAGCGGAAAGATTCCCTGCACCGACCCCTTGCCGTAGCTCTTCTCGCCCACCACCGTGCCGCGGCGATGGTCGCGAATCGCTCCGGCGAAGATTTCGCTGGCGCTCGCCGAATCGTGGTCGATCAGCACCACCAGCGGCACGCGCCAGGTTCCGGCGACCTGACCTCGGTGGTCGAAATCTTCACGGGGGCTGCGGCCGCGTGTCGCGACAAGCAGCCCGTCCATCACGAACTTGTCCGCCACATCGACGGACGCCTTGAGCAGCCCCCCCGGATTTCCCCGCAGGTCAATCACCAAGTGCCGCATCCCTTGCTCGTGCAACTTCCACAGGGCGGCATCGACATCGCGGCTGGTCGATTTCTGAAAGCTGGTGAGCTTGAAATAGGCGACACCGATTTCGCGGTCGAGCATTTTCACGTCTTCGACGCTGGGCACCTCGACGCGGCGGCGGGTAAGACGCATTTGGCGGCGCTCGCCGGCGGAATTTTGGGCGAGCACTTCGACCTGCGTGTTTTCGTTGCCGCGGAGCATGTCGGCCAGCGTGTCGGGTGAAACCTCGGCGGTCGTTTTGCCATCGACCGCCAGAATTCGCTCGCCCGCCCGCAAGCCTCCCATATAGGCCGGGCCGCCGGTGATGACGCTGACAATCAGCAGCCCCGCCGGCTCGGTTTTCAGCTCGACGCCGAGGCCGACAAAGTTCCCCTCGATTTGCGAGAAGACCTCGTCCATCTGGCTGCCGGTGAGAAAGCCGGAATACTCGTCGAGCGCGGCGGTCGCGCCGCTGGTGAATTCGAGAATCGTCGCTTGCGGCGGCAGGCCATAGGTTTGCTTCAACGACAGGGCGATCGATTGCACGAGGTTGAGCGCTTGCTGCCGCTCGTCGGCGGGGCGGGCTTGCACCATCTGCCGCAGGTCGCGCTGCAAATCGACGAGCCGCTCGGCCGGCAGGTTGGGCAGATTCTTCTCGAGGAAAGCCGGCTCGGTGAGGGCGACTTCGAGGTTCGTCAGGCCGCTGTAGAGCAGCTGCTGCCAGCGGGGATTGTGGACGTAATTGCCGTGAATTTTCAGCAGCACTTCGTCGTGAATGGCGAGAGCATCGCGCTCTGCAAGGGTGGCGACCGCCTTGGTGAAGCTGGCGTCCCCATAGCGGCGGACGACATCGTAGTGCGCCCGGGCGACTTGCACGCGCTGCTGCAAATCGGCACGCGCGGGGTGGGCTCGCAGGGCGTCTTCGTAGTGGGTCAGGGCTTCGGCCCAGCGGCGCTCGCGTTCGAGCCGCGAACCTTTTTCGAACACCGTCGCCAGATCGTCGGCGACGGCGACCGGTTCGGCCAGAGTAACGACCTGCGCCCGCGCCAGGGAACTGGTCGCGAGGGCCCAGGCCAGCAAAATGGCCAACAATAGCCGCGAGGGGGTCGGTGCCGACATGCTGCCAAAACTCGCCGGAGGTGGGCGGCTCGGCAACGCCCTAGCGGCCGCGCGGCGGGCTGAACCCGCGGCACGGTGACGGCAAGGGGAGGCCGATCCGTTTCAGGATGCGAATCTACCGGGGGCGGGGCGACGTGTCAGCCAGCCCCACAACTTTTTCGCCTGCCGGAGCGGAGAGCCAAGGGGTGTTCGGAGCACCGATTGGCGACCAGCAGGGAGCCAGTTGCGGGCGGAGTGCCAGCGGGACGCAGCTTCCACCAGTAGGAATATAGAACACGATCCGCCCGTGGTCAAAAAAAGCGGCGCAAGTGCTTTGACGGTCAATCCTTACAATCGTTGCGACTGACGGCTTGCCAGTGCGATTGTGCGGTCCGGTCAAGGGCTGCCAAGGGCAGCGATTGGTCCGCTCGCGCGTCCTAGCGCGGTAGTGCCCAGAGAAACGGGCACCAGGGCTTCCGGGAGTCATGGTAGCGCTGTCCAGTTCGAGGGGCAAGCGACAAAATCGCTCGCCGCCGGGCTGGCGGAATGGACCGCGAAAAATTGCCCGCTGGCTGAATTTCCGCCGCGCGACTTTTCATTTCCCCGGCCTTACGCTACGGTGGCACCCATTCCCCGTCGCCGCCTCTCCCGCAGCCACCTCATGAGCCAAGCCGAAGCACATCCTCCCACCGCGCACCTGGTCCAAGAGCCGCCGCTGCATATCGCGGGAATTCTGGCCTGCCTCGGGCCAGGACTGATTATCGCCGGGTCGATCGTCGGTTCGGGCGAGCTGATCGCCACCACGATCACTGGGGCCGAGGCGGGCTTTTGGCTCTTGTGGCTGATCGTCATCGGCTGCGTGATCAAAGTCTTTGTGCAGGTTGAGCTGGGGCGCGATGCGGTCAGCACTGGCAAGACGACGATGGACGCCCTGTCGGAAGTTCCGGGTCCAGCGATTCGCGGACGGGGAAACTGGCTCCTGTGGTACTGGTTTCTCATGTTTACCGCGAGCATGGCGCAGCTCGGCGGCATCGTGGGGGGGGTGGGTCAGGCGATGGCGATCAGCGTGCCGCTGACGCAGGAGGGGCGCGATTTCAATCGCTATGTCACCGCCAAGACCGAGCTCGATGTGGTCAAGGCAGAATCGCGTCTCGCCAGCGAGGGGGTCAAAACCGCAGCCCCCGCCGATAAGCCCGCGCAGGCCGAACGGGCGGCGCGGCTCGAAGCGGAGGTACTTGCGAAGGCAAGCCGGCTGGCGGAATTGGGCGAACGGCCCACGCCCTCGCGCGACGACCAGCTCTGGGCGATTCTTATCGCGATCATCACCTCGGCGCTGCTCATCGTCGGCCGCTACCGGCTGATTGAGATCGTGACGACGACCATGGTGGCCGCCTTCACGCTCGTTACCGTCGTCAACGTGCTGGCTCTGCAATCGACCGAGTCGTGGGCGATCACCTGGACCGACATCGTGAACGGCTTCAGCTTTCGCTTGCCCCCCGCCTCGCAAGACGGGGGCGGCACCGCCTTGGCGACGGCCCTGAAAACCTTCGGCATCATCGGCGTGGGGGCTTCGGAGCTGGTCGCATATCCCTATTGGTGCCAGGAAAAGGGATACGCCCGCTTCACCGGCCCGCGCGAAGCCGGCGGCGGCTGGGCCGAGCGGGCCCGCGGCTGGATGACGGTCATGCGGTGGGATGCCTGGTGCTCGATGATCGTCTATACCACGGCGACGCTCGCGTTCTACCTGCTGGGGGCCGCCATTCTGGGCCGGACGGGCCTCATTCCCAAGGGGAACGAACTGGTGCGAACGCTGGCGGTGATGTACGAGCCGGTGTTCGGGGCCTGGGCGCAGCTGCTGTTTCTCGTCGGAGCGTTCGCGGTGCTCTATTCGACGTATTTCGTCGCGAGTGCCGGTAACGCGCGGGTCTTTTCCGACGCCCTCCGCGTCATGGGCTTGGCCGCCCATTCGCCCGAAGCAAGCCGGCGGCGGGTTCGGGCGCTCAGCGGCTTTTTGCCGCTTTTGTGCCTGGCCATCTACCTGACGACCGAGAACCTGCCCGAGCGGTACAAGGTCGGCCCGGAGCAACTGGTGCTGCTCAGCGGCATGATGCAAGCCCTGATGCTGCCGATGCTGGCGGCGGCAGCGCTTTATTTTCGCTATTTCAAGTGCGATCCGCGGATCGCGCCGGGCAAGGTGTGGGATTTTTTCCTCTGGCTCTCGTCCCTCGCGATGCTGTTCACCGCCGGCATCTTGCTGAAGGGAGAAATCGATAAGGCGCTGAACAAGCCCGCCGCCACGCAGCCCGCGGCCGTGCAGCCCGCAACGCCCGCGAAACTCTTGCCCCCCGTGGAACCGTAGCCGTAGGGTGGAGAAGCGGAGCGAAATACACCACGCATGTCTCGCTCGGCGCGGGTCTCTGACCCCGCCGGCATTCGAACGGGACAGGATTCGTAGGGTGTAGAAGCGGAGCGAAATACACCACGCATGTCGATGGGCGTGCGTCTGGTGGATCTCGCAGCGCTCACGCACCTACCAGGCTTGCAAGCGCGACCCGCAATTGAGGGAATCCGTCAGGACTCGATACGCCGCTGCCGCCAATCGCCTGTCCTAACAGGTTCCGTTATCCGCGTCGCACACAACTCTTTCGGGCGGTCTTGCTACTGGGTTGCCAGAAACCCCGTGGGTGGCCCTGGTGGAAATCAATCGACCGCTTTTTCCCTAAAAGAGGGGGGCGGGAAGTCGGCCGGGGAATTGTCGCAAAGCGTTGCTGGAAAACAGGTTGTGGAGAGCAGGGTGGTGTGGCTGGCTGTGAACGAAAGGGTGCCCGCGGCGAACGCAGGTTTCCTCGGGGGTGAAAGTCGTGGAAAATCGACCGAGGTTCCGGTCGGCTGCGGAATCGTCTTGTGGTGGATGTCCCAGCACGCTTGCAAGCTGGACATCGGAGCGGCACGATGGCCGTTATTCGCCGTCGATGCCGGCGAGTTGCAGCGTCGCGGTCGCCGCGTTCGAGCAGGAGCTAGCCGCGAGTGCGGCGACTCTCGGTAGCGTGCTTCGCGGCAAACGGGGCGATTAGCGGCGCGATTGGCCGCAAGACATCCTGAACCATTGGAGTAGCCATGCCTCCGACTCCGGGCGGTTGGTTCACGTGGGCCGCATTGTCGGCTGGTTTCGCGGCGCTGACGGCGATCTTCGCCAAAGTGGGCGTCCAGGGGGTCGATGCCGACTTCGCGACCTTGCTGCGAACCCTGCTGATCGGGCTGGTTCTGGCGGTCTTTGTGGCGCTCGCGGGCAAGTGGGTCGATCCGCGGACGTTGCCCGCGAAGACGCTGATCTTTCTGGCCCTTTCGGCTCTCGCCACCGGCGCGTCGTGGGTTTGCTACTTTCGGGCGCTGCAAGTCGGCGACGCGGCCAAAGTCGCCCCGGTCGATAAGTTCAGCCTCGTCCTCGTCGCCGTGTTTGCCTTTGCCTTTCTTGGCGAGCGTCCCTCGCTCGCGGAATGGCTGGGCATCGGCTTGGTTGCGGCAGGCGTGCTGTTGCTGGCGGTGCAGAATAGATAGGGGAGGATTGGCCCGTAAGTCTAGGCCAGCACGGCATTGACGACGTGCCCTTTGACGTCGGTCAGGCGGAAGTCGCGCCCTTGCCAGCGATAGGTGAAGCGCTGGTGGTCGATGCCGAGAAGGTGCAAGAGCGTGGCGTGCAGGTCGTGGACTTCGACGATGTTTTCGGCGGCGTTGTAGCCCAGCTCATCGGTTGCTCCATACGACATACCCCCGCGGATGCCGCCGCCGCAGAGCCAGATAGAAAAGCCTTTCATGTGGTGATCGCGGCCGCTCCCTTGGGCCATCGGGGTGCGGCCGAATTCGCCGGTCCACACGATGAGCGTGTCCTTGAGCATGCCTCGGGCTTTCAGGTCGCGAATCAGGGCGGCGCACGGCTGATCGACCTCCTTGGCGGTGCCGGCGATCTGGTCTTTGATGCCGCCGTGGTGGTCCCAATCGCGATGATAGAGCTGAATGAACCGCACGCCGCGCTCGGCCAGGCGGCGGGCCAGCAGGCAATTGGCCGCGAACGTGCCGTCGGCTCCGGGGGTGCCATAGGACTCCAGCACGCTGGCCGGCTCGTCGGAAACGTTCATCAGTTCCGGCACGCTCGATTGCATCTTGAACGCCAGCTCGTACTGGGAAATGCGGGTCGCGATTTCCGGATCGCGGACGATTTCGTCCTCCAGCCGATTCAGCCGGCCGACCGCGGAAACAATTTCCTGCTCTTGCGGGAGCGTGGTCCCGGCGGGGCGGCCGACATAGAGCACCGGGTCTCCCTTCGAGCGCAATTCGACTCCCTGGAAGCGGCTGGGAAGGAAGCCCGCGCTCCACTGCCGGCTGGCGATGGGCTGGGCCTGGCCGAACTTGCCGGTGGAGGTGAGCACGACGAAGCCTGGCAAATTGTCGGTCTCCGCGCCGAGGCCATAGGTGAGCCACGAGCCCATGCTGGGGCGGCCACTGATGGTGGTGCCGGCATTCATGAAGGTGTGGGCCGGGTCGTGGTTGATTGCTTCGGTGCGGAGCGAGCGAATGATGCAGATTTCGTCGGCCACGCCGCCGACATGCGGAAAGAGGGTACTGATTTCCTGGCCCGATTGGCCATACTTTTCAAAGGGATGCTGCGGGCCAAAGCACTTCAGTTCCTTGCCTTGCAGCTGGGCGATGGGCTGTCCCTTGGTGAACGACTCGGGCATCGGCTGGCCGTGCATTTCGGCCAGCTTGGGTTTGTAGTCGAGCGTTTCAAGGTGCGACGGGCCGCCGGCCATCGTGAGGAAGATGATGCGCTTGGCCCGGGCCGGCAAATGCAGCGGGCTCAAAGCACCGCGAGCGGCCGGCTCCGCGGCGGCCAGAGACCAGTCTCGCGCTAGTAAGGTGGCCAGGGCCGCCGACCCGATGCCGCAAGCCGCGCGCGAGAGAAACGCGCGGCGGAGAAGGGAACCTGTGGATGACGACGACATGCGAGACCTCGGCCAGCGCGAAAGATCGGGGCAATTGCCCGATTATGCCTGATGCGCGGGCCGAGGTCGAGCAAGCGGAGCGCGCGGGTCGCGCTATCGCAGGCCGACTAGAACATGCCGCCGCCGCCGAAGCCGCCGCCGCCACCAGCACCGCCGCCGAAGCCACCGCCACCTCCGACGCCACCCATGCCTTGCTGCTGAGTGTTGCCTTGGCCGGTGACGAAGTTGAAGGTGGAGACTTCGGTCACTTGCGAGAAGGTGGGAGCGGGCGCGACGCGAACATACCGGCGATCGGCCGAAATGACCGCGTTCGAGCTGAAGTTGGCCCCTTCGGGCAACGTCGTGATCACCGGGCGATAGCCAACCGCGCCTCGGCCCCAGAACCCGCGGAGCGCCGCGAGCGAGTTAGCAAAGTTTTGGCCGGCGGGGTTGGTGCCGTTGAGTCCGGCCAATTGCTGAGCCAGCACGGCCCGGTTCATCGCGTTCTGAACTTTGGCGACGTTGGCGACCTGCGCTTCGGGCAGAGCGTCTTTACGCCGGCCATTTTCGACCGCGAAGATCACCTCGGCGTTCTTTTCACCCAGCGGAATCTGGTCGTGGACCAGCTTTTGCTTGTCGGTGGCGAAGTCCGTATAGACATCCACCGTCACCTTGCCGCTGGTGGGGCGACCCCACACGGTTTTCAGTTGCAGGCGATATTCGCCGCTGAAGGCCTCGGGGCAAACATACGCTTCGACATATCCCTTGGTCTTGGCCGCTTCGCCGCCGGCCGCCATGTCCCCCAGGTGGACGCCGCCACTGGTGGTGCGAATCTGCCGAGCCGAGCAGAGGGTGCCCGAGGGTTCAACGATGGCGATGTCGATGTCGGCATCGCCGGTCCAAGTGACGACGACGACGCAGTCGCGCTGCCGGGCGGTGCGAACCGCCTTGTCAAACGCATCGGCCTCGCTTTTGCGACCTTCCTTGAGGAGGTTCTCGTAGGTAGCCTGGCCAACGCGATAGGCATTGTCGACGATCTTGCGCTGATCGCCAGTCCAGGCCTGTCGCAAGATGCCCACGCAAGCCCACTGGATGCCATCGATGTCGTTCAGCTTTTGAGCGAGGGACAGGCCCTGCAAAAAGGGTTCGGGGCGCGAGGGGTCGGCATCACCGAGTTGCCGGCAGAGGCTGAGCGCCCGCGAGGTCAGATTGCAATGCGCCATGTAGAGGGCGATAAACATCACTTCGTCGGGGCTTTCCGCGAAATCGACCGCCGAGAGGAGGGCCCGCTCCAGGTCTTCGGGGCTGGCTTTGCCGGCTTGCATGGCCAGACCCATCGCTTCGTACATCCACGGCTCCAAGTGGCCATTACGAAGCGACGATTGCAGGAGCGTGGCGACCTCGCCGTATTTCTTCTCGTGCATCAATTGGCGAACGGTCTCGCGAATCGAGGCCAGCAACTCCGCCCGGGCAGCCGAGGGATCGTCGAGGCCCGCTTGGCGAGCCTTGTGCGAGCCGAAATAGCGGTCGTAGGCATCGGAAAGCGATTCCCCTTCGGCGGCCTGGACGCGAATTCGGGTTCCCTTCTTCACTTCGGCCGGACGCTGCACTTGCGGCAGCGGTGTCGAGTCGCTTGGGGCGGATGCATTCGCAGCGGGGGCGGATGTCGCAGGCTGAGGCTTTTTGGCGCCTAGCGAGAGGTCGTCTTCGACGGCGAAGAACCCGCCACCCATGCCGCCACCCATGCCACCCATGCCGCCACCCATGCCACCCATGCCACCCATGCCGCCACCCATGCCGCCGCCAAAACCACCACCCATGCCGTTGCCGCCGTTCATGCCACCCAGGCCACCCAGGCCGAACAGGTTGGTGTTGATGCCAATGGGAAGCACGAGGTCGCCGACTGGATAAACCTTGGTGATGAGCTGGCTTTCGGCATCTTCCGGCGTGGTGATCTGCAGCACTTCGTCACGAACGACGTAAGTCAGCTCCAGTTCGTTCAAGAGCAGCCGCAGGGCCGAGCGGAGCGAAATACCCTTGAGATTTTTGGTGATGGGAGTATCGATGCCCACCCCCGCCTCTTCGAGCTTCTTGGCGTTGAGCACGATGGGAATGTTGTGGCTGGTGGCGAGGAAGTCGATGGCGTCCTTCAGGGGAGTTTCGACGAATTCCATCACCGTGTTGCGGTTCAGTTCGTTAAAGATCCGCTCTTCGGAGCCACCCTGGCGGGCCAGATCGACCGCGGCGTACTTCTTGCGGCGGATCGTCAGGTCCTCCCACTTCTCCGCCGAGGGATAAACGATTGGAGGTTCATCGGGGAAGGGAACTTGCGATAGCTCGACTTGGTAGAGCGTATCGACGAAGCCCTTGGCCTTCGCGAGCCAGACCTCGCGGTTCCGGCGACTATTCTGCTGGAGCTGCGCACCCTCGGTCACCGAGACCGAGATCGGCGCATCGGGGCCAGCCATCTTCACGACTTCGGGGGCGACTTCGTTCACCGCCACGTCGTAGCGGCCTTCGTCCATCAGCGAATCGAACCGATCCATGATCTGCTTGAGACGCTGCTGATCGAGCAACAGCTGATCGTTGATCCGCTGCATTTCGATGGCGGCGGCCTTTTGCTCTTCGGCGGTCGCCTTTTGGTTATCGACGAGCACCCGATTGCGGCGGGCTTCGCGAATCGCCGTCTCGATTTGCTCGCGCAGCTGGCTGCGGACCGAAGCATCGAGATCGACCGACCGCTCGACATTTTCGAGCAGCACTTTCAGATCCTGCTCGGCCTGATCGGGAGCCGAACGCATCAGGTTGCGGGCTTCGTTCAGGCCGTTTTCAACCTGCGCCTTCACCAGACCTTCCTTGACCTGCTTTTCCTTCTCGACATCACTGATGAAGCTCGGCTCGGCCAGCACTTCGGCCAGCAGGCTGCTGGCGGCGGGCGGACCGGAGGCGACCAGCCGCAAATCGGTTTCGGCCGGTTTGGCGAGCAATTCAGCCGCGGCAGCGGGGCCCTTCTTGGCGGCGGCGACAATCGCCTTCGCTTCGGGATTTTTCGGGTCGCGGGCCAAAGCGGCTTCGGCCGCCTGGCGAGCACCGGCATAGTTGCCGCTGCTCAGCGCTTCGTGGGCCAGCTTGGCGAGTTGTTCGGCGCTGGTCATGGTGACCAGGGCCGCTTCGCGCAGGCCGGCCGAGCCGACAGTGGGAAGTGAGAGGCCATCATCCGCCTCCGCCAGGCCGACGAGCTTGGGCAAAAAGGCGAAGTCTTCGCTCGATTTGTCGGGAGTGAAGCTCGCGACCACCTCGACCGGCTGGCTGTTCATTTCGCCGGCGATCTTGAGCTCGCCCGCGTTCGTGTTGGCGAGCTTGCCGATAAGGACGCTATCGCGATCGGTCCGCAGCGGCGGCATCGCCAGCGGCAAGGCCGAGGCGACTGACTTGGGGAGCGTGGTGCTGGTGGGCCAGATGACGCTGCCATGCACCGCGGCGGCCAGGGACGCGCCATTCACGGCCGAGGCATTGGCGGCATCGGTATCGAGCGTGACGACGCCACCGGTGTGGTTGGCGAGGGCGGCCAGCATTTGCACGTTTCGTTCGCGGCCAATGGCGAGGCTCGAAACGGTGACGCGGCTTTTCGTCAGGTTATCGACCAGTTTCTCGAACGAGGCGTCGTTCAGAAGGGCGGCTTTGCTCATGCCGTCTCCCATATACACCACCGTGCGGGCGACGCCGGCATCGGCAAAGCTGCCGGCAGCGGTGGCGAGGCCGAGG
>JANRLS010000257.1:0-62167 GCA_033762315.1 Pirellulaceae bacterium | reverse complement strand
CCGCGGCCGCTCGGTGGTGACCGCCGTCATTCAAGATCGCTACGACAAAGACACGATCCCCCAAGTTTGGGACGAGCTCCGCCGCAAGATTAGCGACGTCCAAAGCCGCCTGCCCCCCTCCGTGCGCGGCAAAACGCTGGTGATCGACGACTTTGGCGATGTGTATGGCATTTTTCTGGCGATCCACGGCCAGGGATTCACCGACAGCGAGCTCCGCCGCTATGCCGAGTATCTGCGCCGCGAGCTGCTCGTGGTGCAGGATGTCAAGAAGGTCGATCTCTTTAGCGAACAGCAAGAGGTGGTGTTTCTCGAAATCTCGCGGCAAAGGCTGGCCCGGCTTGGAATTCCCGAGCAGCAGATTTATGCCCTGTTGCAGGCGAAAAACGTCGCCGCCGACGGCGGCCGGGTGCGCGTCGGCGATCAGCACATCGCCCTGGCACCGCAGGGAGATTTCGCCTCGGCCGATGAAATGCTCGACCTCGTCATCGGCTCGGATAGCTCCGGCCGGCAGCTCTTGCTACGCGACGTGGCGACGATCGAGCGGGGGTCCGAAGACCCGCCGCGCCGCCTGCTGCGGTACGACGGCCAAGCGGCGATTGGCCTGGGAATTTCGACCGTTCAAGGAGGAAACGTCGTCACGATGGGGGCGGGGATTCGCCGTAAGCTGGAAGAGCTCCAGCCGCAACAACCCTTGGGAATCGAAATCGGCGAGATCAACTTCCAGCCCGACGCCGTGACCATCGCCACCAACGACTTCATTTGGAACCTGGGCAAGGCGGTCGCGATCGTGTTCGTGGTGCTCCTCTTTGCGATGGGGCGCAAAACGGGCCTCATCATCGGCGCGGTGCTCTTCCTGACGATCATGGCGACCTTCCTCGTCATGTATCTCCTGGGGGGCCTCTTGATGGAGCGGATTTCGCTCGGCGCGCTCATCATCGCGCTGTGCATGCTGACCGACAACGCGATCATCGTGATCGAGGGGATTAAGGTTCGCATCGAAGCGGGGGAGGACAAGCTGACCGTGGTCCGCGAGGTGGTGGCCCAGAATCAATGGCCCCTCTTTGGCGCGACCGCCATCGGCATCATCGCGTTCGCGGCGATTGGCCTGTCGGAAGACCGGACCGGCGAGTATTGCAACTCGCTCTTTTGGGTCATTCTCATTTCGCTCAGTCTGAGTTGGGTGTCGTCGATCACGATCACGCCGCTGCTCAGCTATCTGTCGTTCTCGCCCGTCACCGGCGCGGGGGGGAAAGCGGCCGATCCGTATGGGGGAGTCGTCTTTCAGAGCTATCGCCGTCTGCTGGAGCTGTCGATTCGCCATCGCTGGGTAGTGCTGGGGCTCTCGGCGGTGCTGTTCGTGGCGGCCCTGTGGGGCTTTCGGCAAGTCGATCAGAGCTTTTTTCCCCCCGCCACGCGGCCGCAATTCATGGTCGATTGCTTCCTCCCCTCGGGGACGCACATCCGCGATTCCGAGGCCTTCGCTGAGACGGTCGGCAAATACATCCAGTCGCAGTCGGGGGTAACGCACACGACGGCCTTCATCGGCGGCGGCGGCTTGCGGTTTTTGCTCGTTTATTCGCCGGAGCGCGAAAACCGGGCCTTCGTGCAGTTTTTGGTCGATGTGGACGATGCCCGCAAGATCGACGGCCTGATTGCCACCATCCAGCAGCATCTCGACACCCAGCACCCGAGCGCCAACACCGTGGCCAAAAAGTTCTTGCTCGGCCCCGGCAGCGGGGGACGAATTCAGGCCCGGTTTCGCGGGGCCGATCCCGCCACGCTGCGCGACCTGGCGAGCCAGGCGATTCGCATCCTCGAAGACGACGGCAATGCGCTGTGTATCCGCAGCGATTGGCGGCAGCGCGAGAAGATGATTCGGCCGGACCTTTTGGAGATGCAGGCCCGCCGCAGTGGCATCACGCGCGTTGAAGTGGCCGAGGCGCTGCAAGTCGGCCTCGAAGGGCGCGTTGTCGGTTTCTATCGCGAACCGGGGAGCGCGGCGACCGGCGTCTTTCCGCAAGAATCGCGCCTGCTGCCGATTGTCGCCCGGCCGCCGCTGGCCGAGCGGAGCGACGCGGACGTGATCCGCAGCATGCAGATTTGGAGCCCCGTCGCGGGGCGGATGATTCCGCTCAGCCAGGTTGCCGCGAGCGCCAAGATCGACTGGGAAGACCCGATCGTCGCCCGCCGCAATCGCACCGCCACCGCCACCGTTCATGCCGATCCGCGCTCCGGCCTGCCGAGCCAGCTTTTTGGCCGGGTGCGGTCCAAAATCGAAGCGATCGAGCTGCCGCCGGGCTATTCGCTTGAATGGGGAGGCGAATACGAAGACTCCAGCAACGCCCAGGCCGCGCTGGTCCGCCCGCTGCCGCTGGCCATGACGCTGATGGTGTTTATCGTCGTCTGCCTGTTCAATTCGATCCGCTCGACGCTGCTCGTCTGGCTGATCGTGCCGCTGGCCATTATCGGCGTCACGGCCGGCCTGCTCATCACCGGCCAGCCGTTCGGGTTCATGGCGTTGCTCGGCGTGCTAGCGCTGTGCGGCGAGCAGATCAAGAACTCGATCGTGGTGCTAAGCAAGATTCGGACCGAGCAAGAGGCAGGAACCCCCGCTTACGAGGCGATTCTGACTGGCTGCATCTCCAAGGTGCGGCCGGTGATGATGGTCGCGATTACCACCGTGCTGGGGATGATTCCGCTCACGAAGGATCCTTTCTTCGCGGCGATGGCGGCTTGCATCATGTTCGGGCTGTCGTTTGCCTGCGTGCTGACCCTGATCGTGATGCCCGTGCTCTATACGATTTTCTTTAACGTGCGGCCGGATGGCGCGCCCGAGCAGCGTGCTACGGCTTGACCCAGGTTCCGCCGCGATAGACCGAGGCGCGGGGATCGAACTCCGTCAGATGCAAGAGATCGAGCGTTGGCAGCGGGGCCATTCCTCCGCCACGAACGGCTTGGCTCCAGGGAGCCGGCCGCGCGGCCGCGCTCTCGATGTTAGTCGCGGGCTCATCCGCCAGCGATCGCTCCAGATCGATTTCAGCTAGCAAGAGCTTGCGCAGCTGATCGTCCGATAAGGGGCGGGCGGTACACAGCAGCAATAGCTCCTCGCGACTCAGGTGGCGGGCGATGGTTTCCAATCCCTCGCGGGCGGCGGGGCGCTCGAAAATCCCCTTCGCCTCGCCAAACATGCCTCGCCGCAGCGCGCGGATGCCCGCGAGCACCCCCTCCAGCGACGGCCGCGTGGCCATCGTGGCCGCCGCGGGGACATCACCCGCACCGGCCAATAGCTCGCGGTCGTGGCTCGGATCGGTCAGATAGGCGGCCGCGCGCCAGCGCCGCCGCTCGGCATCGTCGCGGGCCAGGGCAATCAGCCCCAAGAGCGCGCTTTGCCGGGAAGGCCCTTCCTCCAGCCAGGCGGCAATGTGAAACAGCCGCACCGCCATCTCGCGAGCTTCCGGATCGCGCTGCTTTTCGGCCAATTCCTCGGCATATTCGCGATAAGTCGCGGGGCGCACGGGATCGAGTGCCGCAAGGCGCAGCGGATCGACCGTGACGACGAGCTCCTCGATTTCGGCGCGCGGAATCGTATGCTCCCGAAAGCCGCCGCTAGGGAGCGGCTCACGGAGCGACACGCTGCCCGCGTCCTCGCGCGTCAGGTACCCCATCAAGGGCTTCGGGGCTCCCTTTCTGAGCACGACGATGCCCCACGCCGGCGCAATAGGCGTAAGCCCGATAAGCAGCGCGATAAGCGGCGTCATCAGCAGGCTACGATTGCGGGGCATACAGCATCCACAGGCGGAGGACGGCGGCTTCGTGGGCGTGCAGCTGCGCGACAAGGGTCGCGGCGGATAGGTCGGCGGCGGCTAGTTCCTGGCTGATCTTGCTGGCCAAAGCGGCTTGCGCCGGCCGCAAGAGCGCGGCCCGCCGCGCCGCCAGTTGCGCGAAAATGCGCTGTATGGCGACGGTTCGCCGCGGGTCGTCGCGGGTCATGGCATTCCAGGCGGCCAGCTCGTGCGGCAAGCGGGCCAGATACTGCTCGTCTTCCGCCTCGGCGATGGGGGCGAGCGACTTGGCCAAGGGACCGATCGCCAGTTGTAACGCCTGGCTCGGTGATTCGGCCGCGGAGATTTCCCCCGCCGCCACGCCCAGCAGCCGGCCGCGTGCGCGATAAGTTTCGGCCAGCAAATCGGCCGCCTGATCGAAGATAAGACCCGCGGCTTCGCCGGTTGTACCGCCGGCCATCGATTCCAGGTCGCGTAGGACGCTCCGCACGATGGCTCGGCGTTGCGCGTCGGACTGGGCGGGATCGGCATGCTCGTCGCCGGCGAGCGCCGCGACAATGGACTCGCGCTGCCCCGAGGTCAGCTTCGCGGTAGGGAGCGCATCAGCCACCGCCAGCCGCAGGCGATGCCAGCCACGGAGCGTTCCCAGGGCGGTCGCCACGGTGCTGTTTTCGCCATCTTCTTTGGGGGCCACGACATACGCCGCCACTCGGCTCGCCTGCTGGGGGGATAAGTCCGGCACTCGGTCGGCGGCAATGGCCAGAGCGCGAATCGCCGATTCCCGCTGAATCGGCTGCTGGCGAGCATGAGCCGCCAACAGATCAACCAGCCGCTCGACCTCGCGCAGGGTTTGCGGCGTGGGGGGAGGCGACATCCGCTTGGGCGCGGGAGGCACGGACTTATCGCCATCCGGCGTGCTCGCTCCGAGTTGCGGCGGGGTTTCGATTTGCGCGTCGAACACGGCATGACCCGCCTCACCCTGGGCCAAGGCCATCGCCAGCGTGGTGAGGTGCGCCAGCTCGACGGTCTGCGCAAGCCACTCGGCATCGCTGGTGCGGGCGGGAGCCGAACGGCCGAGCGCCGCCTCGGCTCGCAGTTTGAGCAGTTGCCAGCGGTCGTTTTCGGTCAGCGCGGCGGTGCCGGCAATGCCGAGCCCCTTGCGGACGGCACCGACGACCTCGACCGGCTCCCACGACTTGGGCTTGGCCCCGGAGCGGACGACCAGAAGTTCCGCGAGGAATTGCTTCAGCTCCGGGTCGGTGGCCCGCTGGTAAGCATCGAGCATTTTCAGGACGTTCAGCGAATCGGGGGAAGTGCTGGCCCGGACGGCGGCCTCTTGAAAGGGGCGCCAGTTGTTGCCGGCGGCGGGCAACGCGGCGGCTAAAAACGTCGCTTCCAGGCGGGCAAATGGCTCGTCCGCAAGGTCCACCGCGAGGTCCGAGACATACGCGAAGAGCGCCGCGACCTCCGCCGGCTGCCGGGGGGCGGCGACGGTCAATTGCTCGAAGAATCGCTCCGTGATGCCGCCGCGAACAGCCTTCTCGCGGGCCGGGCGGTCGGCAAGGTCGGCGAGCACGACCCGCGTGCCACGCTGCACCGCATTGGCGATCAGCCGCGCGCGTTCGGCCGGCAAACCAGGGCGGTGATACATCCGCACGGCGGTCGCGCCGGCCCAATAGGCCGCGTCGTACTGGCCGCGTTGCTTGGGAAGGGGCGCGTCGGGAGCGGGCACCAAGGCCAAGAGCGCGGCGACTAGCTCGCTGGCCGCCGATTCATCGGGCTCCAGGGCCGCAAGGCCGGACAAGATCTCCGCCACTGCCTCGCGCAGCCCGGCGGGCGGAGCCGGGACCGCGGCTAGTTCGATCAGCTTTCGATATCCGGCGCTTCGTTCGGCGGGGGACTCAGCGATGACGAGATCGTACGCGGGGCGGACGGCGCTGAATCTAGTCTGCGCGCCGGCGATGGCGACCGACAGATCGACATCCCACCAGTCGGGCGAAGTCTTGATGGGAGGCGAGGGGACTGACGCCACGCCCGGCCCGGCTTCGCCAGGTAGCGAGCCGGGCCCAATGGTCGGAGGTTGCGACTTCCCCCGAATCACCGCGACCACTAGCAACACGACCACCGCCGCCACGACCGCGCCGCCGACGCCGAGCAGCGTGATTTTGGCGATGCGCCGCCGCCGCATCTTGATGAGTCGGTTGTCGCCGAGCTTTTCGTCGATCAGCTGGTCGATGACTTCCAGCTCGATCCCCCACTTGCCGCCGATCACGCGAAGGCGATCCCAGACTTCCTTGGCAAGCCAGGTGGCGTCGCCGGCGGCCTGATCGATTTGCGCGGCGAGATTGCGGACCGCTTCGCTGGCCGAGATGCGCCGCAGCCCCAGCTCGGCCGCCACTTCGCCAATGATCTGCCGGGCGATCGCTTCGGGGAGGCCAAATTTTTTGCAGGCGACGGCGACGATCTGCGTCTCGATCGTCGGGCCCAGAATCGCCTGGTTTTTGCCCGCCAGGTCTTTTCGCAGCCGCGCGCGGAATTTTTCGACGAAGGGATCGGGAGGAGCGGCCGGTGCGGCGCTTTCGTTCAGCGCCCGAATCGCGCCGTCGATGCGTTCCTCGGCCATGCCGAGCTGCCGGGCCAAACTAGCCAATTTCACCCGGCAGCCGGCCGAAAGGCCCCGCTCGGCGGCGAGGATCGGCCCCGCCTGCTGGCGAAAGGTGGCCAGCAGAGCCGGATCGAGCGGAGACGCGGGTGGGGTTTCGGCGGCCATCAGTGGAACTGTTTTCCGAGCTCCGCGAACTTGCTTTGCCACGCGGCTGATTTTACCTCCGGAAACAGCAGCTTGAATTGCTTCCAGACCTTCTCGGCGGCGGGGGGATCGGTTTTGACGAGGCACGATAACTGATAATACTTCGCTTCGAGCCAGTCGTCCGAGCCGCTGTCGAGCCCGCCGAGCAGCTTGCGCCAGCAGTCGAGGGCGGCGGGAAAATCTTCGGCGTGATAATGGGCAACGCCCGCGCGGCGCAAATAGCGCTTGTCGCTCGGCAAGGCCGCCACAAGCCGGGCGAGACGCGGAGCGGCTTCGCGCCAGTTCCCGGCGAGCTCGTCGTAGTGGGCCAGCTTCGAGGCGGCGGCAAGGGCGTTCTTCCCGCCGGCAAGCGCCGCGGGCGTTTCACCCAGCAGCTCGACCAGTCGAGCGTAGATCGCGCGGGCCGCTTCGACGCGCTGGCGACGCTCGGCGGCGGTCGCGGCATCGACAGCCTGATCGGCGGCGCGGGCACTGGCGACGAGGGCGGGAAGCTCGAAGGTCGAGCCGCGGGCATTGGCGACGATCCACCGCGCCGCGTCGGCCTGAGTGTCGGCGTCGTTGGTTCGCTGCGCCAGCTGCAGGCGGCGATAATGATATTCCGCCGCCGAATTGCTCGCGGTGCCGGCTTGCTCGGCCGCGGTCGCCGCGCCGCGCAGATAGGAGGCGACACGGGCCAGGTCGGGCTCCGCCACCGCCAGCAACGCATCGACCGCCAGCAGCGTCGCCCGGAGTTTGCGGTCGGCATCGCCTTCCTTGGCGGTGGCGGCGAGAAAGCGATCGACCACCTTCAGTAGTTCGTCGGCCAGGGGGGCCGCTTTGGCCGGATCGGCCTTGGCCTTGGTCCACAGCTGATGGCGCAGCTGGCAAAGTTCGTAGAGCGCGGCGGCGTAATTCGCATCGTCCGGCCTAATGGCAGCCAGCCCCGCGATGGCCTCGTCGAGAGACGCCCCCGACTGCCGCAGCCGGGCGAGGGCAAACTCAGCTTTGGCGGCCTGTTCGGAAGCGGGAAAATCCTGTCGCAAGGTTTGCAGGGCGGTCATCGCGGGGGGGACGTACTTTTTATCCTTCGCGGCCAGTTGCTGCAGGGCCACGCATTGCATCCAGGCCGACTGCACCGCCAACTCAGGCAGGGCCCCCCGCAGCGGGCTGGTCGCCTCTTGAAAGGCCTTGGCCGCGGTCTCAAGCTCGCCCAGGCGATAGTGGCACCAGGCCCAGTAATAGCGGGCCTGGCCGGCATCGGTCAGCTCGGTTTTGGCCTGGGTGTGGGCAAGCGCCGCGGCGAGCGTTGCCAGCGCAGCGCGGTAGTCGGCTTCGGCCTTGGTCTTTTCGGCGGCCAGAAACTGCTGCCGGCCCCGGAGCCAGGTGAGATAAAAGCTCCCCTCGTCGGCGACCTGATCGAGCTTGTATTTAGCGAGCAACTGGCCAAGCGAATCGAACTGTCGCATCCGGGCCAGACCCCGAATGCCCGGTTCGATCAGCTTCCGCCGTTCAGCCTGGCGCTCTGCCGGCAGCGCCGCGCCGGCCCGAATCAGAGCGATGCAGAGGCTATTCTTGCCGGGCGAGGGGGTGCCCGAAAAGCGGCTGACGAGCAGATCGGTGGCGGCGACCGCTTCGTCGTACTTGCCGACGTTCAGCAGCCCCTGCACGTGCCAGTAGCCGGCCTGATCGCGCAGCACGGGGGGGACGCTCGCGTGCTCCAGCCAGGCGAGGCAATTACCGGCGGCGCGGGGATGATTCAGGCTGATCTCCGCCAGGGCGAGGCCAATCACGGCCCGCGTGCGCCAGACCGATTCGAGCCCCAGCCCCTCGGCTTCGATGGGCTCATAGTTCATCTCGTCGCTGAGGTCGAGCACGGCCAGGAACATCTCCTTCGCGGCCTGAAACAGCGGCTGGGCGGCGGTGGGATTTTGCTTCGTCACGCCCAGGTAGTAGCTCGACCAGCCAGCGAAATAGGCGGCCCGCGAGCTGATCGCCGATAAGCGGGCCGCTTCCTGCTCGGCAGCCGTCTTGGCGGCTTCGGTTTTCAGCGACTCGATTTCGGCGATTTTCGCCTCGGCGGCCGCGGCAAGGTCTTTGTGATGCGTCGTCAGTTGTGCCGCAAGCCGCTCCAGGGCCACGGCTGCTTCCATAAGCGGGGTCTTGTTGGCCGGATCGTCGAGCCAGGCGATCATCAGGGCCTCGGCCCGCTGATAATCGGCCTGCAGCAGCACCACCTGAATCGCCGGCGTATTGGCGGCCGGATGGGTCAGCAGCAGCGCCTCAACCCGCGTTTTGAGCCTGGCAAAGCGCTCCGCATCGTCGGCCGCGGCCAGCATCTGTTCGGCGAAGGCGTCGGCCAGCTTCCGGGCCTGGTCGTCCTGCTCCGGGCCGGGTTTGGCTTTCGCTAGCGAACGTTCGAGATAATGCAGCCGCAACTCGGATAGACCCAGCCGGGTGAGAAACTGGTCCAGCGGAGGAGCTTCAGCGGCAGGCGCAAAGGCAACGTGGCCAAGACCGATCGCCAAGCAAAGGAGGAGGGGCAACCAGGCTCGGCAGCGCATTACACCCTCGCGTTAACCATCTTCCCCAGGAAGAGGGAACTATCCGTTGCCTCTGTAGCTCGCCATCCGCAATCTACCGGCCCGCAATCATTTGGCTCCCGGCGGCACATACGACACATTCGCGAAGCGGGCCGTTTTGCAGGCCTGAATCGCCGCCGCGGCCATGCTGAACGGGGCGTCGTCTGCGGCTCGGACAATCGCCCCGTCGAGTTTATTGTCGAATTGCGACAGGACCGTCGTCAACTCGTCGGTCGAGACGAACTCCCGCCCGCCAAGCTTATAAACGAAGCCCGCGGCTCCGCGCACGACTTCGACAATTGCCGGTGCGAGGTCTTTGGGCCCTTGGGCCAAGCTTGGCCGCTCGACCTTCACTGCCGGATCGAGCTCGCGTTCCGCTTTTTGAAAGCTCGACGTGACCATAAAGAAAATAAGCAGCAGAAAGACGCAGTCGATCATGCTGGTCATTTGCAGTTCGATCTTCGACGAATGCCGGCCGCTGCGGCTGGTGAGCTTCATGGCGCGCTCTCCACTGCGATGCGGACCCGAGTAATGTCGAGCTTGACGAGCGTCGAAATCACTTCGTTGACCGTGCGGCATGTCCCCCGCTGGTCGGCTCGCACCACGACCAACAGTCGGCCCGCGTCGCGCTGGACCTTGTTGAGCTCGCCATTCAGCAAGCTGATGAGTTGCGGCAGCGTGACCGTATTCGCCGAGACGATAATCTCGCCGGCCTGGTTGACGTTGATCGTGAGGTTCCCTTCGGACTGATCCTGCGAACCCTTTAGCTGCGGCAGGCTGACCTGCGTCTTGTTGACGTTGGAAACCTGGTTGACCGTCATGAAAAAGATGAGGAGCAAGAACGTGACGTCGATCATCGGCGTCATATTGACGTCGAGCTTGTTGCCGTGAGATCGTTTGGCCAGTCGCATTGGTCGGTGTACTCGCGTTGCTCCCTGACTTGAGCTTAGCGGCATAGTGGTTCGCCTTCCATAGGCGAACTTCGGAGTACGGAAGGATCGCGAAGTCGCGACCAAATGGCCTCGGTGATAGATCGTGCCAGCGGACCTTTGGTCGCGGTCGTGGGTGGCTTCGCGTACGGAGCGAAGGAGGCAAGTTGCGTCAACCGCGAGGCCTTCGTTGCTTGCAGGTCGGCGGTGGAGGGGGGATGCGAGTCAAGTAGAACCGGAGCGTTTGAGGTGGCAACCGATTGCCGCCGGCGAGTCACCCTTAGCATTGCCACCTGCTGGCCTGGTTTTCAAGCAATCCGGTTCTCCCGCGCCATGCGCGTCACGTTGCCTCTTCCGTGCCCCACGTGCAAGGAAATAGGTACCCCCGCAGGAGGTTAAATCTCAGCGCAACCTGCGCACACACTCACTTGCTGGCACTGCGAACCCTAATTATCTCCGCCGGACGATTGGTGATGATGCCGTCAATGCCGGCGGCGAGGAGGGCGCGGGCGCGGGAGGGCTGATCGACGGTATAGACCCAGGCTTTCTTGCCGTGCCCATGAATCCGCTCGATCTGGGCGGGGCCGAGCTTTTCGTGATTCCAAACGATCAGATCGGCTCCCGTGGCGGCGGCGGCATCGATTTGCTCGTCGCTGGGGGGCTTGCCGCTGAGGGTGCCAAGCACGAGCGTCGGGCTGAGCTGGCGGCAATCGATGATGAATTTCCAGTTAAAGGCTTGCACGACGACTTGATCGGTCAGCTTCGCTTCGTCCAGCAGCTTCACGAGCGTGGCCGCGTCCCCTCCTTTGCGCTCGATCAGCGTCACCGAGCCGGCTTGAATGACCGCGAGCGACTGAGCGAGCGTGGGGAGCTTCGTCCCCGCGAATTTCTCGGCGAACCAGCGACCCGCGTCGAGCGTTTGCAACCTGGCGGCGGTTAAATCGCCAACCAAGAGGCCCGCCTTGCCAAAGAGATGCTCGGCATTGGTCGTGCGGTCCAAGATTTCGTCGTGAATGACGACCGGCACCCCGTCGGCCGAGTGGTGATAGTCGAGTTCGACCAGGTCCGACCCGGCCGCAATCGCCGACTTGAATGCAGGAAGCGTGTTCTCCGGCGCGACGCTGCTATTGCCCCGGTGGGCGATGATCTTCACCCCCGCCGAGCGAATCAGCTTCTGAGCGGGGTTCGGTTCGGTGGCAAGGGCGGGAAGCACGGCGACGAAGAACCACGAAAGACACCAAGTACACGAAATGCGGAAGCGAAAGATCATTTCAACATGAATACCAGGCCCGATTGCCCACTCCAGACTCGTTTTTTGGTGTCGTTCGAGTAATTTCGTGGTTCCCTACGCTCCCCAGACTTGGCCCCCAAGCCCCAGCCCCTCCCTCCTATCCTTCCATCACCTCGTCTTCGCGCTTCTTTGCCATATCGCCGGCGAGAGTCTCGTACTTCTTGGTCAGTTCCTGAATGTCTTCCTTGGCCTTGTCCCGCTCGTCCTCGGTCATTTCGCCATCTTTTTCGCCGACATCGGCCGCCTTGTTGGCGTCGCGGCGAACATTGCGGATGCTCACCTTGGCCTCTTCGGTCAGTTCCTTGATCCGGGCGACGTACTTTTTCCGCGTGTCGGTCGTCAGCGGTGGCACATTGATGCGGATCACGCGGCCGTCGCTTTGCGGGGCGAAGCCCAGCCCGCTGCCGATGATCGCCTTTTCAATGTCCTTGATCGTGCCCGGATCGTACGGCCGAATCAGGATTTGCTGCGGCTCGGGAGCACCGACGCTGGCGAGTTGTTTCATGGGGGTCAGCGAGCCATACACCTCGACCTTGAGCGAATCGACGAGGCCCGGATTGGCCCGGCCGGTCCGAATGCCGGCCAGCTGCTGCTTGAGGTGCTGGATCGCCTTGTCCATGCGGTCTTCAGCGTCGAGAAGAATATCGTCGGCGGCCATGGCTGGTCTTCCTGTGTGCTGAAATCAATTTGTATCGTAGTGGCGGCGTGCGGCGGGAGGCAACGGTGCTGGGGAATGACTAAGAACCAAGCTCCAAGAACCAAACAAACTCCAAACGCCAATACTCAATGATCGAGATTTCGTCTTCAGCATCCTGCCTTGGCGCTGCTGATTGAATGCTTGGTCATTCCCACTTTGTGGGTTAACCTGCCTTGCTGCTGATCAGCGTGCCAACCTTCTCGCCGCGCACCGCCCGCAGGATGTTTCCGTCCTTGCGGAAGTTGAACACCAAAATCGGCATGTCATGCTCCATGCAGTGGGCGATGGCGGTGCTGTCCATCACGCGCAGGTTTTGGGCGCGGACGGCGTTGTAGTCGAGCTCGCTATAGAGCACGGCATGCGGGTTCTTCTTGGGGTCGTCGCTATAGACGCCATCGACACTGGTGGCCTTCATCAGGATGTCGCATTCCAGTTCCAGGGCCCGCTGGGCGGCGGCGGTGTCGGTCGTCACGAACGGGCTGCCGGTGCCGGCGGCGAGGATCACGATCCGCCCCTTTTCCAAATGTCGCTTGGCCCGCCGGCGGATGTACGGCTCGGCGACGCCGTGCATGTGAATGGCGGTCATCACGCGAGTCTGGCAATCGAGCGATTCCAGGCCATCCTGCAAGGCCAGGGCGTTGATCACCGTGGCCAGCATTCCCATGTAGTGGGCGGTCGCTTCCTGAATGCTCGAATGAACGCTTTTGAATTGCGCCCCGCGAAGGATATTGCCGCCGCCGACCACCAGGGCGATCTGGCAGCCGACATCCTGAGCCTGCTTGATCTGACGGGCGATATGGACGACTTCGTCCATGCCGATGCCGCGCTCTCCCTCGTGGCTGAGGCTCTCGCCCGAGAGCTTCAGAACGATGCGTTTGAATTGGGGACGGGCGGGATCGGCTGACATGGCGGGGCGAGTTTCGCTATTGATACGGAATGGCCGGGAACAAACTTGCTCCCGGTTCGGGCGCTCTCGGCAGGGACCGCGTAGCCACGGGACACCGGGACCAGGTTTGGTCCCGGCTGGGCGCAAGTCTGGGTTATTCCTTCCCCAACTCCCAGTGCACAAACTTCTTCACCTTCATTCCCTTGCTCTCGGCATGCTTGCCGACGGAGACGCTGTTCTCTTTGACGAAGGGCTGCTCGAGCAGGACAACCTCGGCGTAGAAGTTCTTGAGGCGGCCCTCAACCATCTTATCGACGATGTTTTCGGGCTTTCCTTCGGCCAGGGCGGCTCCACGGAGAATTTCGCGCTCCTTGGCGACCAGGGCCGGGTCGATCTCTTCCTTGCTGACCGCCTTGGGACGCATGGCGGCGATGTGCATGCTGACATCCTTGGCGACTTCGTCGGTCCCCCCTTCGATGCCGACCAGCACGCCACTCACTGTGCCCGAATTGTGGCTATAGCCGCCGGTGCCGCCATCGATGCGGGCGAAGCGGCCAATATTGAACACCTCGCGGATGCGGTTGAACATGTCGTCCTTCACCGCGCGGAGCGTCTTGCCGGGCTGGCTGGGACAAGGCTGATCGAGCAGCTCGTCGGCGGTATTTGCACCAGGGCCCAAAGCCAATTGCTTGGCCAGGTCGTTGGCGAGCTGGATAAACTCGGCACTGCCTGCGACCGGGGCGCTTTCGCACTTCAGTTCGACGATGCCGCCACGCTTCTCGGCGACGCCGCTGTAGATGCCGAAGCGGCCGAACGTGGTTTCGCGCCCGCCGCGGCTTTCCATTAGCTTCAGCCCCTTCTTGCGGAGTGCGTCCTTGGCGGCTTCCTTGTCGCCGCTCGTTTCGGTCAGGGCTTGCTTGCAGTCCATCATCGGCAAGCCGGTTTCTTCGCGCAACTGGCGAACCAGAGCGGCAGTGATTTCGGGCATGTTCAAATCTCCAGTTAAGTGTGCTAGATGCTTCGGAGGGCTAGGACTAGGTAGTAGGGCTGGGGCATCTGTACAGGGACACTAGCGGCCGGAGAAAGTTCTGCTCCAGCCCTAGTCCCCAGCCCCGCCCTCTGCTTAGACGTTCCCATCCTTTGCGGCGGCGGCACCGGCGGCGACGGGCTCGGGCTTTTCCCCCTTGTCCTTGCCTTTCATGGCGGCAGCGCTTTGC
Organism: Pirellulaceae bacterium; assembly: GCA_033762315.1. Lineage (GTDB taxonomy): Bacteria > Planctomycetota > Planctomycetia > Pirellulales > Pirellulaceae > CAYLLN01. Next base: position 47,998 of record JANRLS010000257.1, on the reverse strand, counting down.
GAACCGACCAGGATCGCCTCGGCCAGGTGGCGGGCGATCAGCTCGATCGAGCGGATGCCGTCATCGTTGCCGGGAATCGGCAGATCGACCGTGTCGGGATCGCAATCGGTATCGATCAGGGCCAGCGTCGTGATGCCGAGGGCCCGGGCCTCCTTGATCGCGTTCTTTTCCTTCAGTGGGTCGATGATCACCAGGCATTCCGGCATGCGGTTGAGCGTGCGGATGCCGTTCAGGTTGCGATACATTTTGCGATATTCGCGGGCCAGGGCCGACTGCATCTTCTTCGAGTAGGTGGCGATTTCCGCCCCCCCCCGGATCTTTTCGACTTCTTCGAGCCGGCCCAAACGGCCGCGAATCGTGCGGAAGTTCGTCAGGCAGCCACCCAGCCAACGCTCGGCGACGAACGGCATGTGGCAGCGGCTCGCTTCACGCTCGATCGCCGGGCCCGCTTGCTTTTTGGTGCCGACAAAGAGGACGAGGCTCCCCTGGGCGGCCACCTGGGCGAGATACTTCTTGGCCCGCAACAGACCGCGGACCGTCTCGCGGATGTCAATGATGTGAATCCCGTTTTTGCGGGCATAAATGTACGGGGCCATCTTGGGATTCCACCGGCTCGCCCGGTGACCAAAATGCACCCCCGCCTCGATCAATTCCTGCACGATCTGCTCAGCCACAATCAAACTCCTCTCCGGCACGGGCCATGACGCCAAGCGTCACAGGTCAAAGCCTTCGCCCACCAACCGGCACATAAAAGGGACTCGCCCGGCAAGAAAGCCCTGCCGGGATCGAGCGAATCTCCCAATTTATCGGCGGTTGGGCTGGTGGTCAACGCCGGAGGGACTGGCTCCCGCCCGCAGTGGATTCGCCGCAAGTCGCTGGCTGGAAACGACTTGCGACGCGAACCTATTCCATCCCAGGCACCCAGAGCTTGGACTTTCCTGCCGGTGGCGGCGGCGCGGCCTGATCGGGGGTCCAAAGGCCGCTCGACGGGGTGGCGGGAGCGGCGATCGGCCCGACGGCTGCCCGTTTGGGCATCACGGGCTGACCGGTGGCGGGATCGACCTGCAACAGGCCGAGCTGCGTCAGCAGCTGCGTGAGGGCCTGGCCGACCCCCGGCTCGCGGATGTGCTTGGTCATCAGCGTATTGAGCACGCGCTGCGCCTCGGCCTCTTGCCGCAGCCGCAGCCGCAGGGGGAACTCGGCGAGCAAGAAGCGGGCGGGAGATTGGCCCTGGGCCTTCACCGCCTCTTGGGCTTTGAGCAGCATTGCGATCGCCTCTTCGGGCGTGCTGGCCATTCGCGAGAGGATGTCGTAGGTTTCGGCGCGGCTGATTTCGGGCCGCTTATCGAGGCTGGGCCGCGCGACCACTTCGAGCGCGAGCTTGCGAACGAGGCGCGGCGCGCCGAGCATCACCGCCCGGCGATAGAGCGCGACGAGGTCGTCGTCGGTCAGCTTGCTCATCACCAGGCGCGTTTGCTGCGCCGGGGTGAGATTGGCGACCTGGCCGGCGACCGGCTCGATCGGCTCCAGCGTGGGAAGGCCGAGGGAGCGGCGGAGGCGGTTGAAATCGGGATTTTCTTCGTTGTCGGCCAGGTCCATTCCCAGGATGAGGGCTTGCACCCGGATTTGCCCCGCTGGGTCAATGACGGCGACGCGCGGCGTTTTGCCATCGAGCGCGCTCATCGGCAAGTTGGGCCACACGCTGAGCAGCGACTGCGTGCGATGCTCCTGAATCATCTTCTGCCGCAATTCATCGGGCGTTTCGTCGGGAAAGCGCCAGTTGATCGTCAGCGCGACGGAAGCGGCCAGCAACTTGCCCGAAACTTCGTCGCTCACCTTGTCGCCGAGAAAGCTTCCCACCGCCTCGCGCAGCGCCTTGAGCTTGGCTTCGTAATCGGCCGTCTTTGCCGAGCTGAATTCGATCCGCGCATCGCGGTCGGTTTGTTTGCCATAGAGCAGTGCCTCGCCCACGACATGGGGGATGTTGTCGCGCGTCAGGCCGGCGGCGGTGGCGGGAACTTCGCGGTCGAGCACGAAGAACACCGCCTGCGGCGGGGGCTCGTTCTCTTCCTGAAATTGCTGCGGATCGAACGGCACCACCTGAATCCGTTTATTGGTGGTCAGGTTTTCCTTGAGCGCCGCGGCATCGGTCACGTTGAACGTCGCGGTCAACTCCGCTACAAAATCGACCTCGCCCGGTTCGTTGAGAAATTGCGCGAGGCTTTCGGCTTCGACGGCGATGTCGCGCGGGACGCCAGGGAGCAGCGAGTATTTTCGCAGGGCATCCACCGCGGCACCGTTGTTGATGAGCCGGGCCCGCAAGACGCCGATATTCCGCCAAATGGCTGGCTCCAGCGGCCATTTTTCGGCCAGCTTTTCCAGCCGATTCGCCGCCGCCAACCAGGCCCCGGTGTAGGACATCCGCAGCGCCGCGTTGAACTCCGGCACGTCCGAGGCGGGCAGTGGGCTGGTCGCGTCGAGTGGCAGCAGATCGAGCATGCCATGCACCGACAGCGGAATCTGCCCGCTTCCTTCCAGTTCCAGCAGCGACATGAGGGCGGTGCGATCTTTTCCCTGGCTGGCGGTGGTTTGCAAAATCAGGTGGGCCTGGGCGGCAATCGGCTCGCCGGCAATCAAGAGCGCGCGGCCGACGACACCGAGCCCCTCATACACTGCGTTGACGAGCTTCCCTTGCTGCGCCTCGAGCGCTCCTTGGAGCAGCTCGACCGCGTCTTCCACCCGGTCTTCAAAACATTCCAGCATGGCCGATAGCGCCAGCCCCGCCGGATTGCCCGGTGCCAGCCGCATCAGCTCGTCCACCGTTTGCCGAGCCGCCGCGGGCTCCTTCAGAAAAAACTGCACCATCGCCTTATACATATGTAGGCAGGGGCGGTTGCCATCGGCCGCCAGCAGGCGATTCACCAGGTCGAGCGCCCCCAGCCGCTGCTCCCCTTGCAGCGCCTCTTCCACCTTGGCCAGATCCCCCAGCACTTCGCTGCCGCAGCAGAATTTGATCTTCTTATCGATGCCGCAGGGGCACGGCTGATATGCGTCGGTCGTCATGAACGCCTCAAAAGGGGCGAAGGAGAATGGCAAACCCTCAAGTTTACGGCGACCGGGGGGCGGCGGGGAGACGGGTAGCCGGCCTTTGGTCCCCTGGCGGAATGGGCCGCGCTTGAGCAAGCTAAAGGACTGCGCCGCGCACGGCGCATTCGCATGGCCAAAAAACCGACCAAAACCTCGTCCGAACCGGTCAAAAAGGGGAAGGCCGCCGCTCCCAAAGAGGCCGAGGTGCGCCTCGTCAGCGAAAATCGCAAGGCCAAATTCCGGTTTGAAATTCTCGACACCCTCGAATGCGGCATCGCGCTGTGGGGGAGCGAGGTAAAAAGCCTGCGCGATGGGAAACTGTCGCTCGAGGAGGCGTATGCCCGCGTGAAAGAAGGGGAGGTTTGGCTCGTCGGGGCTGACATCGCCGAATATCCGCAGGCCAGCATTTGGAATCATCCCCCCAAGCGGCCCCGCAAGCTGCTGATGAAGCGCGACGAGGTGCGGAAATTCGCCGGCCAGGCCCACGAAAAGGGGCTGACGATGGTGCCGCTGCGGGTCTATTTTACCGGGCGCGGCGTGGCCAAGGTGTTGCTCGGGCTGTGCAAAGGGAAGAAGCTACACGACAAGCGCGAAACGCTGAAGAAAGCCGACGCCAAGCGGGACATCGGCCGCGCGATGCGCAAGCGGCTGTAGGCGTCGGGTGCATCAGCGCCGCGAAATGCACCTATCGGCTACTCGCGGTCCAATGCCGAAGGAATGCTGCCAGTCGGCCGCTGATCGCGATAGTTCTGCAGCGATTCCCGCAGTTTTCCGTGGCCAAAATTGGTCAGATCGAAGACCGTGCGGGACCGCTTGCTTCTAACCTCCACTTCGCGGCAGCCAAAGCAAAGCAAGAGCAGATACTTTTCGGAACCCGACTGCACCTCGACGCCGAAATCGGGATGAAATCCGCCGCATGCTTTCGGTCCTCGCCAAGCAGCATAGGTTTCAGCGGCCGCTAGTGTTTTGAATAGCCCTTCCGCTTCCAGTTGAGTAACTTTCCGCGACGACTGGTAGAAATCGTAGCCGCTGAGGATTTGAATCGATTGAGACTTCTTCTCGCCTTGGTACAAGGCTTGCTCGTAAACCGGATGCGGTAGACCCTCATACAGCGTTATTCGATTCGCTTCACGAATGGCCCGACGCGCTGCATTCGGTGCGGAAGGGGACCGCGAGAGCCAGTACGCGAGTCCGCCGCCGACGAGCGTTAGTTGGACTGAGACGACGACAATAAAAATACGCCATTCTCGCATTCCCGTATTGTAGCCGGCTTGCTATGCCACGGCCTGAATCTGCCTGCCCGGCGGCGACTTCCCCGCTAAAATACCCGCGTCGCACATTCAACCCCCGCGAGCTGCCCCGTGAATTTTCCCGCCCTATCGCAAACGACGCTACTGCTCATCGCGTCGAATGTGTTCATGACCTTCGCCTGGTATGGACATTTAAAGAGCCTGAACCACTATCCGTGGCTGGTCGCGGCGATGATCAGTTGGGGCATCGCCCTGTTCGAGTATCTCTTGCAGGTGCCGGCGAACCGGATCGGCCATGCCGGTGGAATTCCGGTGGGTCAGCTCAAGATTTTGCAGGAGGTGATTACGCTCGGCGTCTTTGTACCCTTCTCCATCTGGTACCTGCGCGAGCCGATCAAGCTCGATTTTTTGTGGGCGGGGCTCTGTCTCTTGGGGGCGGTCTATTTCGTGTTTCGCGACGATCTGGTCCGGCCCGCGGCGGATCCCCCGGCGGCGAGCGCCGCCGAACAGCCCGGCCCGAAGTAGGATATTGCCGTGAAACCGGATGAATCCCCCACTCGCACGCTGGAAGTCGCTCCCGCCGGCCCGGTGTCCGCACCGGCAGCCGCGGCCGCGTTGGAGGGCCAATCGACCGAGCGTCGTGCTGCCCGCCACGCGCAACTGAAGTGGCTCGTCGCCGGCGTCATGGCGGGGCTGCTCATCTTTGCCGCCGTGCGGGTCTGGTTCGTGCAAGGACTGTTCGGCGGCGTGCGGATCGAGGGGCCCTCGATGGCACCGGGCTTTTTGGGAGCTCACTACCGCCTCATCTGCGAAGACTGCCAATTTCCGTTTGCCTGCGACGCCGACGATCCTCCCGCCAGTAGGGAGGCGGTCTGCCCAAATTGTGGCTACTTGCACAATGCGCTCGACGAATCTTCGCTCCGCCCCGGACAAACCGTGCTGATCGACCGCTGGCCCCCCGTGGCGAGCGGCACGGTGCGCAACAGAATCGTCGCCGCCCAAGACCCGCTCGATCCCCAGGGGCTCGTCATTAAGCGCATCGCCGCCTTGCCGGGGGAGCGACTGGAGATTCGCGCGGGAGACCTGCATGTGAATGGGCGAATCTTGCGCAAGACGTTCGGGCAGTTGCGACAGGTTCGGCTGCTGGTGCATGACCATCAATACCAGCCCCAAACCAGGGATTTGCCCGAGCGCTGGGAGCGACTGGCGGCGGGCCACGCCCGCTGGCAGCCGATTGCCGGTGGCTATCGGCACTCCGCCGCGCCCCCGGAGGCCGGCTTTGCCTGGCTGCGCTACGATCACTGGCGCTGCACCGCCGGGCCGACGCCGCGAGCCAAGCGGTCGCCGATTCTCGACAACGACAGTTACAACCAGGCCCCCTCGCGCGAGCTGAACGAAGTGCGCGACGTGCAGCTTTCGCTGCGGCTCTTGGCACATCCCGGCGGGCAAATCGCCCTGGCGGCGCTGGATGGCGAGCGGCGCTTCGAGGTGATTTTCGATTTCGACGCCATCGAGCTGACCCTGACCGACGACGGCCGCGAAGTGCTGCGCCAGCCTCTCCCCCTGCTTTTGATCGGCAGATCGCAAATCGATTTCGGCCTGTGCGACCGGCAGGTGCTGCTCGCGATCGACGGCCGGACGGTGATCGCCCAGTCGTATGAATCGCCGCCGCGCGCGGCGACCCCGCCAACGGAGCTCCCTTATCCGCTGGCGATTGGCGTGCGCGGCGGGAGCGCCGAAGTGACCGAACTGCGCATCTGGCGCGACGTTTACTACCTCGATCCCGTTGGCCTTCCCCGGCCGTGGCGGGCCGAGCGAACCCTCCCCGACTGGCACCTCGCCCTGCTCGGCGACAACACCCCGGTTTCCATCGACAGCCGGCAGTGGCCCGCGGTGGGTGTTCCCGTGGGCAGCATTCGCGGGGCCGTTCTGCATCCTTTTTGGCGGCGGCCCGAATGAGACCGCCCGGGCATCCACGCACCACAACCTCGTCAAAACCTCCATGTTCCCTCCCGACGATGATGCCGCCTGGGCTCCGCTGAAAAAGCGGTGGCAAATTCGCCCGGATACGACGTATCTCAACCACGGCTCGTTCGGCCCGCAGCCGGACGTTGTCCGGGCTTCCCGCCGCCAGTGGCAGGAAGAGCTCGAATCCCAGCCGATGGACTTTTTCGTCCGCAAGCTGGAGCCCGCTTGGCTCGCGGCTCGCGACAAGCTGGCCCGCTTCGTTGGTACGGCGAGCGAGAACTTGATTTTCGTCGAGAACGCCACCAGCGGGATGAACATCGTGGCCGATTCGTTTCCGCTCGCTCCGGGAGACGAAGTGCTGCTGAACGACCACGAATATGGGGCAGTGATCCGCATCTGGCAGCGAGCCTGCCAAAAGGCGGGGGCTATCGCGAAAATCGTCGAGCTGCCGCTGCCGTTTCGGACAGCCGAGGAGACGGTCAGCGCCATTTTCGCTCCAGTGACCGAACGGACGAGGCTCATCGTGACAAGCCACATCACCTCGCCCACAGCCGTGACCATGCCGGTGAGGCAAATTTGCGAGCGCGCGGCTCGGCGCGGAATTCCGGTTTGCCTCGATGGCCCCCATGCCATCGCCCAACTGCCGCTCGCGATCGACGCGCTGGGATGCGACTACTATACGGCGAGTTGCCACAAATGGCTGAGCGCGCCGTTCGGCTCCGGTTTCCTCTATGTCGCGCCGCTCCATCAGGCGCTCGTGCGGCCGCCGGTGCTCAGTTGGGGCCGCATTCCGCCGACCCGAATCGCCACCTGGGCCGACGAATTCATCTGGGCCGGCACGCGCGATCCCGCCCCCTATTTCGCCATTCCCGCGGCGATTGAATTCATGGAGGAAATTGGCCTCGACGCGTTTCGCGCGCGCACGCACTGGCTCGCCCGATATGCCCGCGCCCGGCTGGTCGAAGCGTTTGGCACGGAGCCGATTCTGCCCGACGACCCCGCCTGGTACACCAGCATGGCCCACGTTCCCCTGCCGCCGCCGCGAAACGCCAAGGTCCCCTCCGACACCTCGTGCGCCATCGGCAATCCGCTCCCCAACATCATCTTCCGCGAGCTAGGGATCGAGGTGCCGATTGTCGAGTTCCGCGGCCAGCGATACATCCGCGTATCGTGCCACCTCTATAACGACACCATGCAAATCGACCGGCTGGTGCGCGGACTGGCGAAGTTGCTGGAGGCGGGGTATTGAGGGACGGAGACGAAGATTCGCGCCTAAATATTGAACGTGTCGTTGAATCCGACCTGTTTCCACACTTCCTTCTTCTTGGCCTTTTCGAGCTTGTCGAGCTTCTTCAGGTCGCCCCCCACCGCTAGCAGCAGCTTCTTGATCTTCTGGTCGAGATCGACCTTGGCGGCGGCGATTTCCTCGCTCCAAGATTTAATGTCCGCGGCCAGCTCCTCCTTTTCCTTCTTTTTAAGGTCCCCCTCTTCCACCTCGTCGAGTCCCTTCTTGTTGACGAATTTGTCGAACGTTTCCGCCAGCTTATCGAGCGCCTTCTGGTAGCTCAGCAGATCCTCGGTCAGGTCGCTCAGTTCGAATTTCTCGCGGGCCTTGTTCAGCGTTTCGATCTGCTTGCCGACGCTGGCGTCCGCCTTTTTGAACCAGCCGCTCGACTTGATGCCGGCCTGTTTTTTCAGGGTTTTCCAGAATTTGCCGTCGAGTTCAGCCAGGCTGCGAGCGGGCATGGTTTGGCTCCAAAAACGAAAGGTGGGAATCTCAATTCGGGCTACTGTAGAGCCGTGCCCGATGCGAAGCAAGCATCCGCCCGTTCCCGCCCGCAGGATCGCCGCACGATTGTTGTCCGAATGTGCCACGCGTCGCCACGTCCGGGGCCGGCCGGGTTTTGGTTGCGAAACCCAGCCACCACCCGCTGGTCCCCCCAACCCCTAAAAATCAATCACCTTCCAGCCGGTGGCCGCCTTGCCGAGGGAGATGCTTTCGTCGCGGGTTTTCAGCTTGACCTTCACGACGGCTCGTTCTCCTTGGTCTTCCACGCTCGTGATTTCCGCCCCTTGGAAGAACTCCGCGAACCCGTCAAGTTGTTTCTTGCTCGCCGTCTTTTTCACGAAGGGCGCAAACTCGGCCGGCGCTTTGCTGTGAAAGCAGGTGCTCAATAAATCGGTATCGCGGGCCAGGGCCGCCGCAATGAATGTTTGAATGGCCGCTTTCGGCGTCGAAAAATCCGGCTTGACCTTGGCCGCTTCCTCAGCCCTGGCCTGTGCCCCGAGCACCATCACCAGCACCACGGGAATCGTCATTCTCGCGAACATGCAATGGTTCCTTGGAAATTGAAGACTGGATTTGTCCCAGAGCACTCGCCCCGTCACTCACACTTGCGGCCATCACTCGCGGCCTTGGCCAGGTTAAGAGCAAAAGACGCCAGCCACACACCCCGCATGTTAAGGCTCCTCCGTTTTGGTTGTGGACACGGGCACCAATTCCATTCGCTCGATCCAAGCGGCCAGTTTCTGTTGCCATTTTGCCTTCTCGTCCTGTTTGCCCCATTGATCATACAAGGCAATCAACCCTTCCATGCAGGGCGGTACCATTTCCGCCCGCATGTAAACATGTGACGGATCACAAAGAAGGCGGTGAGCCAACATCAGTTCAAGTTCAGCATTTTCGAAGTCTTTGATCGCCAAGAAAGTCATGCCAAGCTTTTGGCAAGTAGATGATACATTGACGTTCACAGGGCCATACACCTCCGCCTGATCGGATTTGAGCTCTTGATAGGTCTTGATGACGTCAGAGAAGCGACCCGCGGCACGATACGCGTCCGCCAAGTATTCCCGCTTTTCAAAACCATTGGCCCCCTTCGCATTGACGCCGCGCACCGCGGATTCATGCATTGCGACTGCGTCCGCCGTCCGACCTACCTTCAGATAGACGTTTCCGAGTTCACAATACAGGTCGGCGCACCTTGTTTCGTTATTCCCATAAAACTGCTTCTTTAAGGTCAACATTCGTTCGTAGAGTGCCACCCCTTCTTTGAATCGACCGGCTTTGACGTAGGCCCGCGACAATTCCGGCATGGTGGTCCAAACATCGCGATCGAGAAATGGCTCTAACAACGAGATCGCCGCTTCCGGACGCCCAGCCTGCTGATAGGCGACGGCCAATCTCTCTCGAGCATAACGAACGTTGGATTGATCCGCCTTTTGTATCGCCGAAGCGAGCGTTAAAATTTTCTCTCGAACGGCTAGATTCTCCTCGTGAAGATAGACATTTTCCATGGAATAGCTCAAGCGTTCCAGTACTCGAATCTGCAGTTCGAGATCGCCGTCGAACGAATTGTTTAGAGCGTTTTGAGCGGCTCGGCGAAGGATGTCCAGGCCTGTCTCCGACGGAGTGGAGAGCGATAGAGTTGCGGAAAAAAAAGCTACAGCCTTGAAGGTCCGCCGCGATTCCGCCTCCACCGCTCGGTTTTTTTCCGCCAAGATGAGCGATGTCACGGTTGACGCGACTACGCCGATCAACAGGGTTGCGGCGAATCCAGCAACAATGCGGGGATGTTTCCGTCGCCAGCGTAAGAATCGCTCCCGAAGACTCTCGCGATAGGCGGAAGTAGGTTCGTCGGCAAGCCAATGTTCAAGGTCGGCAACGAGCGCGGAGCAGGAAATATATCGATCCCCAGGTTCCCGCGCCATGGCTTTCATGCAAATGGCTGCCAGTGTTTTGGGCACGCGGGGGTTGATGCGACGGGGGGGCGGAAACTCCCCTTTCTGCACCGCGGCAAGCAGCGTTTCCCGCGTTGTCTGCTGATACGGAGCCTGGCCGACCAGGATATGATAGAGCGTCGCCCCCAGGGCGAATACATCCGTCGCGGGGCCAAGCAAATCGAGGCGCCCGGCCGCCTGTTCGGGACTCATGTATTGCAGCGTGCCGACGACCGAGCCCATTTGGGTTGGTTCGCTGGAACTGCCCGAAGTCACCGCCAACTTTGCTTCCTGCTCCAGCGATTTGACCGGTTCCGCTTTGCCCTGCGCCTTGGCAAGTCCCCAATCGACAACGAGCGTTTCGCCATATTTTCCCAACATGATGTTGCCCGGCTTCAAGTCGCGATGGAGGACGCCCCGGTCGTGTGCGTATTGAATCGCCTGACAGACGTCGATCAGACGGCCCAGCAGTTGCCGCAACTCGACCGCCCGCTCACCGGCGGATTGCTTCTTGATGTGCTCCGGGTCGTGAAAACGCGCGATCGCCTCCTTCAAACTATCGCCGCGGATGAATCGCATCGCATAGAAAGGGCGTCCGTTGGGATAGGTTCCCAAACCGTACACGGGAACAATGCCGGGATGTTCCAGTCCGCCGGTTACTTCCGCTTCGAGCATGAAGCGGGAACGGGAACCGGGATCATCGGCATACTGCGGGCGGATTTCCTTCAAGGCGACTTCGCGATTCAGTTCCGCATCGCGCGCGACGGAGACTTTGCCCAACCCCCCTTGAGCGTGAGGTCGCACAATGCGGAACCGCATTCCCGCACTGGTCGATTCGCCGACCGACTGCGTGGGTACATCCCCCAAGGACCGATATTTGCGCGCGGCAGCGGCAATGTGCGGCAGGCTGGCATCGAGCTGTGGGTCAGCAATTTGGGAGAGTTCGTCGTGAATGTCTGACGCCGAACTGATCGCCGCCAGACTTTGCTGCGGATCGTTTTGATGTTTTTTGACATGGGCAGCCACCAGGACTTCGAGTGCCGCTCTGTTTTCGGGCAATAGGCTACCGGCCTCTTGCAGCAGGTCGGCCAATGTTCTTTCCTTGGCAAGCACCCATGCCTGCATTCCGATAATCAGTTGTTCGCGAGTGATGAAATCGAGTTGCAGCGCCAGGATTCCAAACAGCAGGTTGCGATCGGCAGCAGAAGACATTGGCAGCGATGGTGCGAGCGGTGGGAAACTTTGTCTAGTTCTTTGGGGATACGGCTGGGCGGCTGAATCTTGTGCCCCCCAACCCGGGTAAACCCTACCATGCTCCTAAATCCACTCACACTGGGACAATTGGTAGCGCTAACACCCACAACCCGGCAATGAATTGCCGGGCTAGAGGATCGGCGTCGCTGCGCGACTGAAAACGGGACTGGCCCAACCTCGCTGATGGCGACCTTCCCACCAACCAATCCGCCCTACGACTTCGCCTTCACACCCTTTTTCGTGCTGGCCTTGGGCGGGTTGCGGGCCCAGGCGGTGGCGGCTTGGGCGGGGGTGCCGCCGTAGGTCGAGGCAAAGGCGGCGTCGAACGCGGCATCTTTGCGCAAGGCGTCGAGCAAGGCCTGGTAGCGCTTGGCGTCGGCCATCAGGAACTTGACGAAGCTATAGGCGGCGATGTCGGCATCTTCCGGCGGCAGCTTATTGGTGAGGAAGTCGTCGGCCGCTTTCATTTCGGAGAGGACGCGGGGAAGTTCTTCGTCCCAACGATCGACTCGCGAATCGGCTCCGGTTGCTGTGCGTGAGGCGACGACGCGGCCGGTCCCTTCGGCAAACCAGTGGGGCACCCCCTTGCCGCGCGAGGCGACGGCGACCGCCGCCAGTTGCTGGGCAATCAGGGCGTCGAGCGAATACTCGCCCGCCTTGGGAGTGAGCACCGCCCCATAGGCATCGACGATGCTGAACTTGTAGTGCCCGCGCCAAGCGGTGGGCAGATCGCGCTTTTCGACCATCTTGCCGAACTCGCCGTAGTCGTATCGCTCGCGGAAAACGAATAGCGTGACGCGCCCCTTCACCAGCGCCTGATCGGGGGGCGATTTCAGGATCGTCCCCACCTTGGGCGCTTGGGCCTCGGCCCGCTCGGCGATTTCCTTCAGCGTGTTTTCCCCCACGTCTCCCAGCACGATGAAATTCGTCGATTCCGCCCGATTGGCCGTGATGCCCGGCATGCCGAGCCGCCAGTTTTCCTCGGCCAGAATGGCCCGGTCGGCGGAAAGCTGGTCGTGCGTTTGGCTTTTGGCCTTGGCGATGGCGGCCACTTCGATGGTCGATTGCTTGGCATTGGGGGCGTCGAACTTGGCCCCTTCTTCGATCCACTTTTCGAACTTGGCGATGGTCGCGTCATCGAGCGGCGGCTGGCGGCGCGGCATCCGGTCTCCATCGGCCGTTCCCTTCAACTTTTTGATGAGCAGGCTATCGGCCGGTTTGCCGGGCAGAATCGGCTCGCCGCGCTCGCCCCCTTTAAGCAGATTCTCGAACGTGAAGACGGTGAAGTCGTTGCTCGGCCGGTTTTGCCCGTGGCAGCCCACGCACGACTTGACCAGCACCGGGGCAATATCGCGCGAGAAGCTGATCGTCTCTTTGCCGGTGGCTTGCACCACGGTGGCGACCGGCATCGGGGCGGCACCGGGCTGGCCGGCGGTCAGGGCGGTGAGCAGTGCTGCCGGATCGGGGCCATCGAACTTGGCCCCTTCTTCGATCCACTTCTTCAGCGTGGCGAGCTCGGCGTCGGGAATGCCCGCGCCGTTGGGGGGCATTTCCTTATCTTCGACCTTCACCACCAGGTCGCTGCCGGGCACGTTCCCCGCGAACACCACCTTGCCGGCGGCGGGGCCCTTCATCAGCACTTCGTAGCTCGACATCGAGAACATGCCGCGACTGCCGCGAACATGGCAGTTGCCGCAGCGGCTGTTCAAAATCGGGGCGACCTGCTTAACGAAACTAATGCCGCCAGCCGCGCCGGGAGCACCGGGCTCGGCGGGCTTATCGGCCGGCTTGGTGGCCAGGGGCTTGAGCTCCGGCAGGGTGACCCCTTCCAGCTCCAGCAGGGCATGGGCATTGACCAGCTTCTTGTGAATGGGCAGCAGCTGCAGCAGGGTTTGCTCGTCCGCCTTCTCGGCCAGCTTTTCGAGCCGCGGCTGGGCATCTTTGATAACGTCGGCACATTCCTTGAACTTGCCGTCTTTGAACAGGTTGCCGGCCTTGGTCATCAGGGTGTTGATGGCGGCGATTTCGGCCCGCTGCTCGGCCGTCGGCGCGGCGAGGGCGAGCGATCCGAACGTCAGCAACAAACCAGCCACGCATAGCAATCGGACCAGCGACATGACAAAGCTCCTCGGCGGACTGGCCGCCATTCCCGAAACCGCCCCGCGGCAACCGCTGCGGTCGCGTATCTTTGCAATTGCGCGATCCTTGCGGAATTGCTTCCTTGCGGATAAGCGCACCGCGACCCGCGTTCGCTAGTGTAAACGACCGGCGCGGCGAAAGGTACTCATCGGCGCGGTCTTGAAGGGAGGATTGCCAAGGGTGGCTGGGGTTGGTAATCCAACCGCGGCTGACTCGCGCCCGGAGCGCCAGCGAGTCACCCCTTCCGCGCTCAACGCCCGCTGCCGACGAGTTGGAAACGGGCTGTCCCCAATGCCTCTCCCGCTCCTTCGCTGATTTATGGCTTACCGCCAACTCGCGCCGCGGCCGACTACCACCTAACTGCTGATCTGGCAAGCACTTCGGTGGGCTTATTGGCGGTCGATTCTCGAGCGGCTTACTATAGTTACAAGGCTTTCGATAAGGCCGAAGCAAACCCGCAAAGTAGGCCCCCGCCAAGCGAATTCCGCGCGACTCCCCATGCCCGTTCCGGAATCACCAATGACGAAGTCCCAATGACCAATCGCCCTGGACTGCGGAACACCCACCATTCAATCCCCGCTGGTTTCCACCCCCCCGCCGCACGTTTGAACTTGAGTTTGCGATCTAAGTCCTTATCCCCTATCGACTTAGACTTGGTTTCCACGAATTTGCCCCTCATGGAAACCTGCGCGGCCGCGGGCACGCAAAATCCTCGGGAAAATCGCGATTCGAGCGGGCCAACGGTTTCCGCCAGGGCCACACATGGGGGTTTCTGGAAACCTGGTGGTTATCTTCCCCTCACGAGGGGTCTCCGAAGTGCTTTTTCTGTTGCCGAATTGTCAAAGATCGCTGACTGAATGCCCGTGCTAAACAGCACTGCATATTCGTCCATATATAGAACGCTCTGGACCCCCAAAAGGTTCCAAAAAATTGCCGGCTGCGCCATTTTGTTCCAGATTTTTGGCGTGGGGTAGGCGTCCCGCCTGCCGAGCCCCAAAGTAGGCCCCTCGCTCCGCGAGGGCTTGCGTCGCCAAGGAGCACAACTCCCGCCAAATCCCGCTGATCCCCAACGACCACTCTCCACCCCCGCCCCAACGGTGTCGGGGGCCAACTCTGCCGGCCGCCAGGTTGCCGAAATTCCCCCCGTTTGCCATCCTTGCCCGCGCCACGGCCCGCGGCCGACTTTTTCGAGTAGGCAACCTTTTTCGCTGGGGGGAGCGGTGCGGGAGGGCCGATGGCCAACAGAGAGAACCTGTCGCTCGGATCGGCCAAGGTGCTGTCATGCGAACGCTGCTACTGGGAGTCGTTGTGCTGGTTGGTGGCTTCGCGGCGAGCACCGCGCGGGCCGGGCCGCCGTCGTATCTCTTGCTGCGGCGCATGGATGCTCCCGGTCCGCACGGCGCGCCAGGCCAACCCGCCGCCGATTTCTACGACGCCCGCACCCACGGCTATGCCTATGGCTATTTCGGCGTGCAACCACGCAGCCACTGGTCGCGGCATTTCGGCGTCAACCGGATGTATTCACAGTGGAGCCGCTGGTAGTTCACGGCGGATCACTCTCCGCTCGCCGCGCCGGGCCGCGTGCAAAGCTCGACATAGTGCCCGTCCGGATCGACGACGAAAATCTGATAAGCCCCGTCGGGCCGAATGCGCCGCGGCTCGAACTTCGCCCCGCTCGCTTGCAGGTGACGCTCCCAGGCATCGAAATCATCGACCAGCAAAGCGTAGTGATTGCCGCGATAGTTCGAGATCACCTCGCGCGTTCGTCCGCCGATGAGGTGCAGCTCTTGATCGCCTCCCAACCGAAACCACGCGCCGGGAAAGCTGAATGCCGGCCGCGGAATCGGCGCGAGGCGGAGCACCTCGCGATAGAAGGCGACCGATTTTTCGACATCGGCCACGTGAATGGCGACGTGATTGAGCTGAGCGATTTGCATGGCTGCGGACGAAATGTCGCCCTCCGAGGGATGGGATTCTCTGAGCCTACCAGGGAATCGCCGGTTCGTCAGCGGCCGGCGGGACGCGGCGTTGTCTCCGCGAAAACCCCTGCCAAGCGGCCAAAAACCACGCGCTAGTCGCCGGTTCGTGTTTGCGGCAGCCCGGGCGCGGGTCTATACTACCGGCGTTCGCTGGGCTGGCGATAGCGACTTGCTCGCGGTCGCGGCCTCTCCCTTTTCTCGCCCGATTCGTAGGTTTCTCGCCGCGCGGCGTGCCGCCCGGCACACGCGGGCCGATGATCGACATCCGCCACAAAACCACGCGCGACATTCTCCGGCAAGTTCCGGCCGATACGCTCGCCGGGCAATATCTTTCGGGCGCAAAATTGGCCGGCGCGAATCTCGCGAAGCTCGATCTTTCCAATGCCGACTTGCAGCGGGCCGACCTCCGCGATGCCGACCTGACGGGTGCCAATCTGCAAGGCGCGCTGCTGGCGGGGGCCTTGCTCACCGGCGCGATATGCGACGGCGCGAACCTCGCCCGGGCCGACCTCACCGATACGTTCGCCGTCGGCGTCGGCTTTCATGGGGCGAATCTCGTCTCCGCCGTGCTCCGCTATGCGAAGCTTTCCGAGGCCGACTTTTCGCAGGCCAACCTGACCCATGCCGACCTGAGCATGGCCGAGCTCGCCTGCGATTTCTGCGGCGCGAACCTGACCAAAGCCGATCTCCGCGGCTCGAATCTGGCTGGCGCGGTGCTGGATGGGGCCGTGCTGCTGGGGGCCAATCTGCAGGACGCAAAGCTCGCCGGTGCCGACATCGCCAACGCCCGCCTCGAAGGGGCCCTCATGGGGGGTGGCCGCAGGGTCGGTGCGCAGGTCTTCAAGAAGAAAGAAGCCCGTCCTTGGTGGCAGTTCTGGAGCTGATTCGCCCCAGCGGCGCGCTGCTGGCGGCCGCAATCTTTCGCCAGCTTCTCTGGGTTGATGCGACTGTGCCGGGTTTCCCGCGCGCATTGCACGGCCGATGGCTGGGGGACCGATAGAACCGCTAAGGCCGGTTGCGCTTGCGCGTGGCTCGCCCCGCGATTCGCCACGGATGGCGCTCGCGAACCTTCCCGCCTCGACGTGCCTCCCATGTCTCGCCCCACTCGCCGACAGTTTTTGCAACATCTGGCCGGCGCTTGCGCGTCGGGCTGGCTCGCCACCCAAGCGCTGGCCGCCGAGGCGACCGCCATCGGCTGGCCGTCGCGCGTGGTGCAATTGCCCCCCGACGACGACGACCAAAAGCCGCCGGTGGTCACGGCCGTGCGCCTGCACCGAGACGGCCAGCAACTGGCCACGGCGGGAGACGACCACATCGTCCGCGTTTGGAGCCTGGCCGACGGCAAGCTGATTCGCAAGCTGAACCAACATGCCGACTGGGTGCGGACCATCGACTATTCCCCCGCGGGCAAGCTGCTCGCCTCGGCGGGCAACGACCGCCGCATCTTGCTGTGGGATGCCGCCACCGGCGAGCTCGCGGGCGAATTCGCCAAGCACGAGCAGGCGATTGCCGCGATTCGCTTTAGCCACGATGGCAGCAAGCTCGCGACGGTCGGATTCGCGGGGACGATCAAAATCTATGACTTTGCCCAGCGGCAGGTTCTGTCGGAACCGGCCGCGCCGTGCCAAGACATGCGGGCCCTCGCCTTTTCGCCCGACGATAGCATCCTCGCCGTCGGCGGCCGCTGCGGCTCGCTCCGGCTGATCGCCGTCAGCAGCGGGCAAATGCTGCGCGATGTCGCGGCGCATAAGCTCCGCATTCGAGGAATCGAGTTTTCGTCCGACGGCTCGTATGTCGCCAGCTCGGGCGAAGACCGGCATGTCCATGTCTTGCCGCTGGCCGATGGGGCGACGGGGTTCACGCTGCCCGACCGGCAGAGCAAGATCATGGCCCTCAAGTTTTTTGGGCCCAATCACCTGGCGGCCGCCGGCAGCGACAACTTCGTCCGGCTGTGGGATGTCGCCCAGCAGCAAGAGATCGGCCTCTTGAGCGGCCACACCGGCAGCATCGCCGCCCTCGAATGCCACGACAAAGTGCTGATTTCGGCCGGCTACGACACCACCGTCCGGGTCTGGAGCATCGCCGACCGGGTCGCCGGTGCCGAGCCGGTCGTTCCGCAGGTGGGACGCGCGATTGAGAGCGTGCCGCGAGCCAGATAAGGGGAAGCATCAAATCCCAAGCATCAAACGACAATCAAACACGAATTACCAAACGGCAGAAATGAACAAAACGGATGATGCGTTGGGTTCATGGCCTCCTTAGAGAATTCTCATTTGGAATTTGTTCGTGATTTGGTTCTTGGTGATTGTGATTTCGCCCCGCGACTAAACGTAGAACAACGGACGACGCGCACACGGAGGTGCCTTGTGGGATTGTGGAGCCTTCTGACCGGCAAGAAACGGGGCGCGAAAACCGCCGAGGTTCGCCTCGCCCAGGACCGCCGCCGCACCGAGCGTTCGCGCCGTTGCCTGTTCGAGTCGATGGAAGATCGGCGGCTCATGGATGCCGATCCGATCAAACTCGGCGTCACCTATCACGAAGCGGATAGCGGCTCCGACCAACATGGCGATACGTTCGAGGTGCTGTTTGAAGGGGGGGCGGCCGGCACCGAACTGACCGAACTCACCATCGATGGCGACCACTTCGAGCAAGGGTTGTCGTTTGGCGACATGATCTTCGACACCGTCAAAGGGGGGCTGGGGGCCGACGAAGCCTTTCCGCTGCAAATCGTCTCCAGCACCGGCATTGGCAGCGTGAGCTGGCAAGTGAGCGACGGCGGCACGAAGCTGACCTTCCAGTTCACCGGGTTCAATGCCGGCGAAAAGCTGGTTTTCAGCGTCGATGTCGATGAAGTGCAAGACTTCGACCCGGCCGAAACCGACCTCGCCACCATCAACGACGGGATCGACCCGATTGCCTCGGGGGTCGAGTTTCAGGACAGCAAAGCCACTGGCAAGTTCGCCGCCCCCGGCTTCTACGACGCCCAAGGGACCGGCCTTTTCAAGAATAAGTACGATCCGCTCTTCGTCGGCAGCGGCCTGCTCATCTCGCAGGGCAATGCCGGCGGCCTGCCGCACGACGATTTCAATGGCCAGCGCGACCGCTCGACCGGCGTGATGTTCCCCCTGCAACAGCAGCCTTTGCCGATCACCATCGGCGGCAAAGTGTTTGTCGATCACAACCGCAACCTGGTTCAGGAAGCGGGGGACCCCAACCTCCCCGGCGTCACCCTCACCCTGTGGAAGAAGGTGAACGGCACCTGGACGAACACCGGCCATACCAAAGTGACCGACTCCCAGGGGAACTATCTCTTCGGTGCCGACCTCGGCCTGACCCCCGGCATCTTTGAGGTGCGCGAAACGCAGCCCGCGCCGTACAAAAGCGTCGGCGCGATTCCGGGCAACGTGAGCGGCACCAATACCGGCAGCACCGTGGCGGGAAATCCCGATGTGCTGACCGAAATCAACATTCCGCTCGGTGGGCAAAACGGCGTCAAGTACGACTTCGCCGAAGCTCTCCCCGCCTCGATCAGCGGCCGCGTTCACCTGACCGACCGCGAAGGAAACTGCTTCTCGGCCGAGGCGCTCGCCCGTCCGCTGGAAGGGGTGAAGATCACGCTCAAAGATGCCAATGGCAACATCGTCGGCACCACGTTCACCAATCAAAACGGCGAGTACCAGTTTCTCGACTTGATTCCGGGCACTTACACGATCGTCGAAGAAACTCCCGCCGGCCTGCTCGACGGCGGCGACCACATTGGCACCATCGCCGGCATCAAAGTGGGCGAGAAGCCGGCCAACGACACGATCAGCAACATCGTGCTGGCCGGCGGCGACCAGGGGGTGAACTACGATTTCTGCGAAAAAGAGCCCGCGATGGTCTCGGGATACGTCTATTACGATCCCAACGACAACGGCCTCAAGGAAGCGGGCGAAGCCCCAATCCCCGGCACCACGATCATTCTGCTCGATGCCAGCGGCACGCAGCTTGCGCAAACCACGACCGACGCCACCGGTTTCTACAAATTCACCGGGCTGACCGCGGGAACCTACTACATTCGCGAGGTGCAGCCGACCGGTTATCTCGACGGCAAGGACACCGCCGGAACCATCGCGGGCGTGGTGGTCGGTGTGGCCACCAACGACAAGCAGAACGACATCGCCCTGCTCTATGGCGATAGCGGCATCAACTACAACTTCGGCGAGCTCAAGCCCAGCAGCATCGCCGGCCACGTTTGGGTCGATCCGAACGAAAACTGCATCTTCGATCCCGATGAGCCAGCGATTGCAGGGGTCGTCATTCAGTTGCTCGACGCCAACGGCAACCTCATCGCCACCACCACGACCGACGCCAACGGCGCTTACAAGTTCGAAAACCTCCTCCCCGGCACTTATGCCGTCCGCGAACTGCAGCCCACCGGCTATTTGCAAGGCGAGACGATGGCGGGCTCCAAGGGTGGGGACGACAGCGTGCTCGATCTCATCACCGCCATTCCCATCGGCTCGGACGAGCACCTCGTCGAATACAACTTCTGCGAAGAGCTGCCGGTCAGCATCGCGGGGCTTGTCTGGCTCGATTCGACCGTCAACTGCACCTTCGACTCCGGCGAATCGCCGATTCCCGGCGTGGTCATTCAGCTGCTCGACGCCAATGGCACCGTCATCGCCACCACCACGACCGATGCCAACGGCCGCTACAAGTTCGACAATCTCCCGCCGGGCACCTATAGCGTGCATGAGCTGCAGCCCAGCGGCTATTTCGATGGCTGCGAACATGCCGGCTCGCACGGCGGCGATGTCACCGACGACCGGGTTTCGAATATCGAGCTCCATTCGGGCCAGCATGGCACCAACTACAACTTCGCCGAAATTCCCCCCGCCAAAATCAGCGGCTTTGTCTTCCGCGATGGCGCGCCGATTTCGACCACCGATGGCAACCTGCCGGTCAACTTCTACGATCTGAAAGACGGCCTGCTCACACCCGACGACAAACGCCTGGCCGGCGTGGTGCTGGAGCTGCGCTTCACGCTCACCGGCGAGCTCGTCACGGCCGACGACGTGCTCCCGGGGCACTATCCCCCCGGACCGCTGCGAACCACGACCGACGCCAACGGCTACTACGAGTTCGACGGCCTCCCCGCCGGGAACTACACCGTGCTGGAAGCCCAGCCCGACGGATATTTCGACAGCCGCGATACTCCCGGCACCACGACCGGCCTGGCGGTGAACCTGAACTCGGTGGTCAGCCCGCTGACGATTCAGACCTTCGCGGCGGCCGGGGTGAGTCTCAATAACGACGCGATTTTGCGGATACCGCTCGCGGCGGGCCAGCACTCGCAGGTGAACAACTTCAGCGAAGTGCAGGTGGTACGGACGACGATTCCGCCCCCTCCTCCGCCCCCCGAAGTCCCGCCACTGCCGCCGCCGAATCCGTTCCTGCCCGAACCACCTCCGCCCCCACTTCCGCCGCGAATTCTCAACCTGCTGCCGACCCCGCCCGAAATTGTCACCGGCGGCGGCAGCGGCTGGACATGGCACCTGTCGGTCGTCGATGCCGGCCTGCCGCGGGCCAGCCGCCGCAGCACGCGCGTCGGCGATGTCGCCTGGCGGCCCGCGCTCTATGTCGAGCGGGCCGAATGGCGCGCCGACCGCCTTCGCCAAGGCATTTGGACGATTCACTCGGCCGAGGACGACGTCGCCACCCGCGGCGTTCCGCAGCCCCACCTCGTCTTCGGCATTCCCGATTCGATTCCCGTCACCGGCGACTGGAACGGCGACGGCAAAACCGAAATCGGCATCTTCTATAAAGGGGAGTGGTTTCTCGATCTCAACGGCAACGGCCAGTGGGACCAGGGCGACCTTTGGGCCAAGCTCGGCACCGAAGCCGACCGCCCCGTCACCGGCGACTGGGACGGCGATGGCAAAGACGACATCGGCATCTTCGGCCCCGAATGGCCCGGCGACCCGCGGCATCTCGAACACGAGCCGGGCCTCCCCGATGCCGACAACACCCGCGTGATCAACCGGGCCAAAAACCCGCCGCCGAATCCTGAACAGGCGACCGATGGCGAGCGACTGTTGCGCTTGACCGCCACCGGCAAGGAACGGGCCGATCTCATCGACCACGTCTTCCAGTTCGGCGGCCCCGCGGATATTCCCATCGCCGGCGATTGGAACGGCGACGGCATCCGCTCGGTCGGCGTGTTCCGCAATGGCAAGTGGCACTTCGACCTCGACGGCGACGGCCGCTGGTCGAGCGGCGACCAGGTGGCCCACTTCGGCCAGGCCGGCGACTTGCCCGTGGTCGGCGATTTCGACGGCGACGGCGTCGAGGAGATCGGCATTTACCGCGCCGGCCGCTGGATCATCGATTCCAACGGCAACCGCCAAATCGATGCCGGCGACCGCGAAATCGAGATGGGTTCCGCCGCCGACAAGCCCATCGTCGGCGACTGGAACGGCGATGGCACCGACGAACCCGGCACCTACCGCGAAGGAACGCCCGAATAGTCGTGGGGCAGGCGTCTCGCCTGCCAAGTCCGTGGGGCCGGCACCATGATCCTCCTCCCTCTCCCTTTGGGAGAGGGTCGGGGTGAGGGTCTGTCGCTCGTCCTGACCGGGTTGGAATTCCCTTCCCGGCATGCCATGCTGGGGCAATGACATCCTCCAAGCTCTGGCTCCTCCTCGGCTCAATCTTCGGCTGTCTCTCGGTCGCGCTCGGCGCGATGGGCGCGCATGGCCTGAAAGGCGCCCTCGAAGCCCGCGGCCTGCCGGCGGATGACCTGACGAAGTACCTGACCAACTGGGAAACAGCCGCCCGCTATCAGATGTATCACGCCCTGGCTCTGCTCGCGGTGGGAATGCTCGCGGCCCGCGGCCCGTCGATCTGCGCGAACCTCGCCGGTCACGCAATGACGCTCGGCACGCTACTCTTTTCCGGCTGCCTCTATGCCTGGGTGCTCGGCGGACCGAAGTGGCTAGTCCACGTCGTTCCCATCGGCGGCACACTCCTCATCATTGGCTGGGTCTGCCTGATTGTCGCTGTCGTTCGGCAGCGTGAACAATGCGCTAAATCCCCGGCCGCGTGATGGATTCTCGCTTGTCGATCTGCTAGCCTGCGGTGCGCACGGAGGGTTTCAACCCACAAGCCCGCAGCGCAAGCAAGGAAAATCCGCCAAGTCGGTTGGACCCTCGCTCGCGCTTCGGGCTTCTATGTCCCTCGTTTGCGCGGCGGATTCGTATCCTCCCACCCCACCTTCCTTCCCCTTCCCGGAGAATTTTCCATGAAACGTTTCGCATCCCTCGCGCTCGGCGCGATCTTCGTCCTGGCTGGCGTTGTCGCCAATGCCGCAGAACTCAAAGTCGGCGATCAGGCCCCCGAGTTCAGCATGGTCGGCAGCGACGGCAAGACCTACAAGCTGTCCGATTTCAAGGGGAAGTCGGCCGTCGTCATCGCCTGGTATCCGCGGGCCTTCACCGGCGGCTGCACCAAAGAGTGCAAGGCGTTCAAGGAACAAGGGAGCTCCATCCGGGCCTACAACGTCGCCTATTTCACCGCCAGCAACGACCCGGTCGAAAAGAACACCGAGTTCGCCAAGTCGCTCAGCGTCGATTATCCGATTCTTAGCGATCCCGACAGCAGCGTCGCCACGGCCTACGGGGTGCTCAATCCCGAACGCAAAGCCGCTTTCCGTTGGACGTTTTACATCGGCGAGGACGGCAAGATTCTGGCCATCGACAAGATGGTGAAGACCGAATCGCACGGCGAAGACGTCGCCAAGAGGCTGGGCGAGCTCGGCGTGAAGAAGAAGTAGGTTCGCCGCCACGATTCTTGGTTCCTTCCTCAACCCCGCGCGCTGGCGCGGGGGCGTCGCGGATGGAATCGCCGTTTTTCGCGAGCGAGGTGCGACGATGCCGTCGCGAAGACCAGGGCTGTTCATCGCCTTCGCTTTGGCGTGGGTTTTGCCCGCCGCGGCCGCGCTGGTCGCGGCCGAACCGGCCCGCGTGCTCCGCGACGTGGCGTATAAACCCGCCGCGGAATCCGATGACGAACCCGAGCGGTGCCGGCTCGATCTGTATCTGCCGGCGGCCGGCAAGAGCTTCCCAACGCTGGTTTGGTTTCATGGCGGCGGACTGACCGGCGGCGATAAGGCGGCCGGCTATGCCCCGGCGCTAGGGCGGCGGTTTGCCGGCGAGGGAATCGCGATGGCATCGGTGAATTATCGCCTCTCGCCGCGAGTGAAATATCCCGCCTATGTGGACGACGGGGCGGCCGCGGTGGCGTTCGTGCGGGGCGAAATCGCCAAGCATGGCGGCGCGGCCGAGCGGGTGTTTGTCGCGGGGCATTCCGCCGGTGGCTATCTAACGGCCATGATCGGCCTCGATTCGCGATACCTGGCCAAATACCAGCTCCAGCCGAGCGACCTGGCGGGGCTGATTCCTGTTTCCGGGCAGATGGTGACCCACTCGACCGTGCGGGCCGAGCGGGGAATTCCCAAAACGAGGCCGCTCATTGACGAAGCGGCACCGGCGTTTCACGTCCGGGCCGATTCGCCCCCGTGGCTCGTTTTCGCCGGCAGCGAAGATTTGCCCACGCGGGCCGAGGAAAATCGCTACTTCGTCGCCGCCCTGAAAGCGGCCGGCCATAAGAACGCCACCTACCTCGAAATCGCCGGCCGCGACCACGGCACGATCGCCAGCCAATTGCCCGAACGGGACGACGCAGTCGCCAAGCGAATCTTGGAGTTCATCCGGCAAGAGGGCGGCGACTACGGAAAGTAGCCCCGGCAAACCGACCGGTAGCACAGCGATCCGGCAGTCCGCGGCCAACGCGAGCGCAAGAGATTACCCATTTTGTCGGCGGGTACTACCGATCAGACCACACAAGTAGTACAAAAGCGGGGTCTGGGTGGGCGAATCGTGGCTCAGTAGCACTGGGGGATGGTCATGAGTCGATCGACATTTGCGCGACGGTCGTGGGTGGTGGCGAGCCTGTTCGTCGCCTTGGTGATGGGCACCGGAGCGGCACTCTGTCCGCCGGCCCGGGCCCAGTCTGCCCGGCAAACGACCTCCCTCAAGTTCGTGCCGGAAGACGCCGCATTTTATTGGTCGCTCCTCCGCGTGCGCGAGCAGATCGACGCGATCAAGAACAGCAAAGCCCTGGCGAAGCTGATGAGCTCGTCGTTGGCCAAGAAGGCCCAGGATCAGGCGAAGGAGTTGCCCGCGCAGGCGGGCGCGCCGGACCTCGACACCGTCAAGGGGCTCATGGACAGCCCCGATTTCAAACCCCTGGTCGATTTGCTGATCGATGCCGGCTCGCACGAGATCTTCATCTATGGCGACACGGGCTTCAGCGATTTGTTTCAGCACGTCAACGAAATTCAGAGCCAGCTCGAAGCGATTCGTCTCGAGGCGAGTCGGCAGGGGCTGGCGGACGACGACGAATCGACCGACCGGAAAATGAGCGACCTGCTGGTGGCCCACATCGGCAAGATGCGCGTTCCCAAACTGATGCTTGGCTGCAAGCTCAGCGATCCGAAACTGGCCGATCCCCAGTTGGCCCAGCTCGAGGGAATGCTCACGGAATTCACCCAAATGCAGCCCGGCTGGCAGGGGCGGCTTGCCAAGGAAACGATTGGCGGCGGCCAGTTTCTCACGCTCCGCCTCGATGGTTCGCTCCTTCCCTGGGAGATGATCGGCCCGGCGGACAATCCGCAACGGTTTGCCCAGGTCGTCGAGGCCCTGAAAAAGTTGCCCCTCGTCGTCAGCCTCGGTGTTCGCCACGGGTATCTGCTGCTCGCGATCGGCGAGACCAACGACCACCTGAAATCGCTCGGCACGGCGAAGCTGCTCGTGGACCGGCCAGAGTTGGCTCCCCTCGCCAAACATGCCGACAAGCCCCTCACGTCGCTCGCCTTCGCCAGCCAGCGAATTCGCGAGGGCAACAGCTACCTCGATTCGCAGGTGAAGAGCCTGTCGAGCGCGGTCGAGCAATTGGCCGCCGTGGTGGGAATCGACGATAGTCTCAAGAGCGAGCTGCTCGCCGATCTGAAAGCCCTCTCCGCCGACATCCAGCGCTACCAGCCCAAGGCGGGGGCGTACACTTCGTTCGCCTTTCTCACGCCGCGCGGCCGCGAGGGCTACAGTTACGACTGGTCGCAGGATTTAGCGAGCGATGCCACGCAGAAGCTGACGATCCTCGACCACGTCGGCGGCAATCCGCTGCTCTTCGCCGCTGGCCGCCAGAAATACGCCCCGGAGGATTACGAAGTCGCGGTCAAGTGGCTCCGGCGGGGGTTCTACTACTTCGAGCAGATCGGCCTCGACCAATTCGAGCCCGAGCAGCGTGAGATATACGACAAGATCCGCGTCGAACTGGTGCCGCTGGCCGAGCGCCTTGACGACGTGACGCGCGCCAAATGGATTCCCGCCTTCAAGGACGGGCAGAGCGCTCTCGTGATTGACGCCAAGGTCGGCAGCAAACAGTGGCACAAGAGCCTCCCCGCCAGCCCGAATCTGTTGCCGATGCTGGAGGTGGGCCTGGTCTATGGCGTGAGCGACGCGAAGCTCCTGCAGAGCGCGAGCGCTGACTATCTGCAACTCACGCAAAGCGCGATCAAGCGACTGCATCTGCTGCTGCCCGAGGTGGTGCCGGACTACGACTTCCCGCTGCCGGCATCGCGCCAATTCCCGGAAGGGACCGTCTATTACTACTCCCTGCCCACCGACTGGGGAGCCGATCCGCAAATCGCCCCCAATGCCGCCCTCTCCGACAAGACGCTCGCCCTGTCGCTAATGCCCAAGACCGGCCTGCGCCTGGTCAAGCCGACGCCGCTGGCGATCGATGGCCCGGTGGCCGCCGCCAAGGATCGGCCGCTGGCCGCGGCCAGCTACGTGAATGTGGCGGGGATGATTGATGCCGTCACTCCGTGGCTCGATTTCAGCGTCGATCACGCTGAGGCCCAGGGGCTCATCGCGCCCGCCGAAATTGACCTGACCCCTCAGGAGACGAAGGACGGCACGCGCGCCCTGCTCGAATTCGTCAAGTCGCTGCGGAGCATGTCGAGCATCACTTATGCCGAAAACGGCTCGCTCGTAACGCATTCGGAGTGGGTCGTGGTGGATGCGCCCTAGGGCGATCAGGAGCGCGTAGTTTCTTAACGGTCGTAATTCGTTTCCAGATGCTATCGCATTTTCTGTACACATATCGTGCTCGATCGGGCCGGATTTTCTGGTTCGACGGAACGCTAGAATAGCGCCATGCGGCGGCGCACTCCCGAAACGTTGGCGGATCTCTTGGTGGTGGCGATTTCGCCGGCGCTCATCATGCTGTTGGTCGGGAGCCTGGTCTTTTTCCTGGTCGAGGTTTGCTACCAAGGGCAATATCAGGGGCGGCTACTCTTCGTGCTGGCGATGTTCGTCCTGGCGATCGTCTGCGTCGCCCGCATCGCGATGGTCGAGGGGGCGAGCTACGCGGCCCTATTCGGGTTGCCGCTGGCGGTGCTGGTGGCGATTGCGTTGCTGCGGTTCGTCCAATTCGAGGGTCCGCTGGCGGAGGCGAGCGGGCTGATCAATCTGGGGCTGATGGCGCTCGTCTGGTGGTCGGCCCACAAGCTGACCTGGGACTGCACGCTGATCGATAACGACCGCGATGCCTCGGGCGAAGGGCTGCTCCAAGTGCTGGCGAAACAAGGAGCGCCGGCCCCCGCGCCGACCGAAAATGAACCGGCGAAATCCCCCCTCTGGTGGGAGCGCTGGACCAAGCCCGACGACCGTCCGCACGCGCCAGGGCTATGGGTCGTCTATTTCTCGCTGGCGGCGCTGCCCATGTTTGGCGTGTTGGGATGGCTGGTGCCGGTGGCCGATGTGGCGACGCGCCGCCGCTGCTTTTGGCTGTTGGTCGTTTATGTCGCCAGCGCTCTGGCCTTGCTCTTGGCGACGAGTCTGCTCGGCTTGCGAAAATACCTGCGGCAGCGAGGCTTGGCCATGCCGGCCGAAATGGCGGCGACGTGGGTCGCGGTCGGTGGCGTGCTGATCGTCGGGACGCTGGTGGCGGCGGCGCTAGTGCCCCGGCCCGCTCCCGAGCATTCGGTGGTGCAGTTGATGGATGTGCAATCGCTGGAGCGGGCAGCATCGAAACTGGGCTGGGGACCGGAGGGAGTAAGGTCCACTGACAAAACGGCCGGCCCCGGAACCGGCGAGCAACCCGCGGCCACGGCCGGTAACAACGGCACGCAACCGAGCGGCGAACCGGGAGGCCAAGCGGCGGGAAAATCGGGCCAGGCGGAGCAATCCGGCGGCAGCGGCAACTCGGACTCGGGCAAGTCGGCGGCGAGCCAAGGGAAGTCGGACAAGTCGGAGTCGGGCCAGGGCAAAGCGGCCAAATCAGGCGATAATGGAGGCGAGGAAGAATCGGCGACAAAGTCGGCGGGCGATGCGCAGCCCAAACCAAACGGCGACCAAGCTGCGGCCAAACCAACCGACACCCCGGCCGAACCGCCTGTCGAATCGAGCCCCCCTTCGGTTGCCCAAACGCTGGCGGCCATCGGTTCGCTCATCAAGGTGATTGTTTACTTGGGAGTGGCAATTGTCGCGGCGATTCTGGCCTGGATTTATCGCGAGCAACTCCGGGCGGCCTGGCGCAAGCTGCTGGCCGAGCTGCGCGAGCTGTGGTCGCGCTGGTTCGGCAAATCGCCCGCTACGCCGACCGTCGCGGAAGCAATGCCCGCCGCGCCCACGCCGCCCGCACTCGCGAGCTTCGCCGATCCGTTCGCCAGCGGCGCGGCGGCGCGGTGGAGTGCCGCCGAACTGGCGGGTTATAGCTTTGCCGCGCTCGAAGCCTGGGGGCGCGCGCATGGTTGTCCGCGCGGCGCGGAGCAAACGCCGCACGAATTCGCCGCCGCGGCGGCAATGGCCGACCCGCTCCTAGCCCGCGAAGCACGCTGGCTGGCCGAACTCTATTCGCAGCTTGCCTATGCCCCCAGCGCGACCGTTCCCGCCGCACTCGATCCGCTGCGCGCGCTATGGCGCAGAATGTTGACAAGAGACCCGTCGGCTTGAGGCCCTACCGCCGGCAAGCGGGGCAAACTTGCCGGTAACGCGACAGGCCGCTACCGCGCTGTTGCCGAACGACCATCCGCTCGCCGCAATGGGGGCAAAAATCATCATGGGCATTTGGCCCATCACCGCTATCGACTTGCTTTTGACACGCGGCACAGAGGTCCGCGTCGGGAAACAGTTCGACCCGCTCGGGTGGAATCGCCCAGCCGCACGCCGCGCACGCCTTGGCGGGAGTCTCCCACTCGTCGCGTTCGCACGGACTGACCGCGAGCCCCGCGGAGCCGCAGTCGGGGCAAACGAGCCGTGTTCGCGCCGCGCGAGCCAGTTCGAGCAGCACGGCAGGATCGCGCTCGTCGTCGCGTTTGAGCAGGCCCACCCCGCGCAGCCGGGCCGCCAATTGCGACGCGCCCGCGCGCTCGCTCCAGTCGCAATGGACGCAGGCGCATTCGATCTCGGTGCGGGCATCCATGAGCGGCCGCTAACCCGCCAGGTTCATTTGGCTTTGCCGCAGGGCGAAGAGCAGTTCGTTCATCGCGCCGAGGTCGTCGTTGCGCCCCTCGGTGAGGAAGAGTTGCCGCAGGTTGCCAATGATGCGATAGAGCCACTGCATGTGGGTCGGCGCGGCGAGCAGGTCGTCGCTGCGGGGCAGCATGCGCTGGGCGATGCGGTCCAGCCGCTCGAATACGTCGTCGCGCGTCAGCAGTTCGCCACCGTAGAACGGATCGACGATTTGCCAGCCCGATTCGGTGCGCACGCGGACCATGAAATGCCCCGGAGCATTGACGCCGGCAATCGACAACCCGGCCCATTCGCCGACAACCTTGAACAGGAGCGACAGCAAGATCGGCAGGCCGCGGCGCGATTTCATCACCGCGGGGACGTAGCTATTGAGGGCGTGGTAGTACTTGTAGGTCTCGCCGCCGAAGTTTTCCTCGACGAACAGCACCTGCCGCAAAGCCGCGAGCACCTCCGATGGCGGGCCACCGTCGGCGAGGTCGCGCACCCGCCGAGCCCACTCGGCCAGTTGCTGCTCGATGGCTTGGGGCGAGACATCGTCGAGGGCGTGCATCGAAACGGCAGTCGCCCCCCGCAATAGCCCCTCGGTGGTCCACAAGGTCGGCAACTGCTCGACAAAGGAGCGAAACGCCTCGGGCCGGCAATAGATCGGCTCCGGCAGATCATCGAAGTTGGTCATGGCGCATCCAGCGAAGGGTGGGCAACATCAATCAAAATTGATGTAACGTGGTGGGTCCGATTCGCCATCCGTTGACGAAGCGGGGTGGGCCAAAGTCTTAAGCGCTTGCGGAGTGCGAATGTACCCGTGGTCGCGGCAAGAATTTGGCAAATTCCGTGATAGCAATAGTTACTGCAACCCAAATCGAATCCAACAACGAGAATTCTCCAAGCAACGGCAACTTTGCAGTTTCTCCAAAACACCTAAATCCAAGCAGCGTCGTTAGTTAAAGCGTTGACCCTGCTGACAGCGACAACTAAACTTAGGAAACTTCTCCGCAGATTTTCTCGTCCACCGAATTCTAATTGACGTTTGAAACTCCCGTTCGCCCTGCGCGGCCGGAAGCAATCGGGTGGCCAGACCCCGAGCAGCTGGCCCGAGTTGACTCGCGTTTTCCCCTGAAGTTTGCATGATTCCGGACGAATCACCCTCGACCGGCAGTACCAAGACGGCGGCGATGCTGGCCGATTTGGGCCTCCCCGCGCCTGCCGACAGCGGATCCGGTCGGCAGGCAGGGTCGTCCGCGGGCAAAGGGCCGGTGGTGGGGTCGGTGGGAAGCACCGGCTCCCCCACGCCGGTGGTGCTGGCTCTAGGCACCGATTCGCATCCCCCCGCTTTGCCGGACGACAAAACGGTCATCTCGCAGCGTCCCCCGGTTGGCGATGCGCCCCCTCCCACGCTTCCCTCATCGCAGCAACTGGGGGAATCGCTCGTCGGCAAGCGGCTGGAGCACTACGACCTGGTCGAGTTCGTCGGTGGCGGTGGCATGGGGGCCGTGTTTCGGGCCAGCGACACCCGCCTCGGCCGCACGGTGGCCGTCAAGGTGCTTTCGCGCGATCATACCGACGAAGAAACGATCCGCCGCTTTCGCAACGAGGCCCAAAGTGCCGCCCGGCTCGACCATCCAAACATCGCCCGCGTCCACTACGTCGGCGAGGCGAGCGGCTGGAACTTCATCGTCTTCGAGTTCATCGAGGGGACGAACCTCCGCGACGTGGTCGATCAAAGCGGCCCGCTCCCCCTGGCCGACGCCTTAAGCTACACCCTGCAAGTGGCCGAGGCCCTCGCCCATTCCTCCAGCCGCGATGTCGTTCATCGCGACATCAAACCGAGCAACGTGCTGCTGACCGCCGGCGGCAAGGTCAAGCTGGTCGATATGGGGCTGGCCCGATTGCATCAGGTCGAATCTTCGTCCGACGATCTCACCGCCAGCGGCGTCACGCTCGGCACGTTCGACTACATCTCGCCCGAGCAGGCTCGCGACCCGCGCTCGGCCGATGTGCGGAGCGATATCTACTCGCTGGGCTGCACGCTCTATTACCTGCTCGTCGGCCGGCCCCCATTTTCGGAGGGAACCGCGCTGCAAAAGCTGCTCCAGCATTCGCAGGACGAGCCGCCGGATGTGCGGCAGTTTCGCCCTGATTTGCATCCGAAGGTCGGCGCGCTCATCAACAAGATGCTCGCCAAGCGTCCCGCGCAAAGGCCGCAAACGCCCGACGACCTGATCGCCGAAATCATCGTGCTGGCCAATCAACTGGGGCTGCAAGAGGCGGTCCGCCGCAATCACGTCGTCATTGCCGGACCCGCGCCGCGGCCGCAGTTTTTAGCGCAGGCGGCGCAAATCGTCCTGGCCGTCGTGGTGCTCGTGGCGGCCATTGCCGTGCTCGATGCCTACGCTCCGCGCACTCCCGCCGCGGCCGATGTTTCGCTCCGTCCGAAGTTCGCTCCCACGCCCGCGCCGCTCGTCGGCCCGCTGCCCGTGCCGGCGATTCCCGATCCGCCGTTGGAAAACGCGGGCAGCGGTAGCGGCAACGATCCCGCGCCGGCAGTCACTCCGCCGGTGGTCGAGCCCGCTGAGCCCCCCGCCGAGATTGTCCCCACGCTGACGGCTCCCGGTTCGACCAATCCGCTGGTTTCCCCGGTGCCAATGCCCCTTGCCGGTCCTGCCGCTGGCGGAATCGGTCCTCCTGCCGCGAGCGCGGGCCTGGGGATTCCGCCGGCCGACGCAGCCGCTTCGATTGTCCTTGGCCCGCCGCCGGCTGCGATTGCCGAACCATCAGCCCGTATTCGCCGGCTGGTCGTCGCTCCGCAAGCTCCGGCCACTCTGCCGGCCGAGACCGAGTATCACGTTTCGCTCGCTGCCGCTTGCCAGCGGGCCGCCGAGTTGAGCTTGCCGGAAGTCGAACTCGCCTGGAATGGCCCGCTCGTCGAGGGGCCGCTCGAAATCGCCACCAATCGCCTCACTCTGCGAGCCGACGGTGGGCACCGGCCGATTCTCGTCTTCCGACCGCAACTCGCGGGTCTCGCCGGCGACCGGCCAATGATTCGCCTTGCCGGCGGCCCCACCAGTCGGCTCAGCGTGCAAGGGATCGAGCTGCGGCTGGAGTTGCCGGCCGATCCGTCGTTTGGCTGGTCGCTGTTTTCCCTGGCGACGGGGCAAACCTTGGAGCTTTCCGATTGTGCCCTCACCGTGCAAGACGGCAGCGCCACGACTCCGCCGATGCACGATCAAGTCGCGATGATCGCCGTTCATCCGCGGCGGGCCAGCGACACGATGACGATGGACATGTCTCCCGCTATGGCTGCCGGGGCGACGATCTCGCTCGAACGTTGCCTCGCCCGCGGCGAAGCAACCTTCCTTTCCCTGGCCGAGGATGTTCCCCTCAGCGTCCGCTGGAACCAGGGTCTGCTCGTCACTCCCCGCCGCCTGCTCGAAACGACGGGCAGTTCGCTCAATCCCAAGTGGTTCGAGCGGATCAACCTCACGCTCGACAACGTCACCGCCAGTTGCCGGCAAGGGCTGTTCCTCATGCGGCGGCGGGCGGGGGCGGCCTATCAGTTTGGCCTCGATGTGACCGCCAATCGCTGCATCCTGATGACCGACGAGGAATCGCCGCTCTACGAATTCATCGGCGTCAGCTCGGTCTCCGAAAACGACTTGCGCTGCGAGGGGGAGTTTAACCGCTATCCGCGGGCGAGCGTCACCTTCCTGCGCATTCGCCCCGCCACCGCCAGCGAGCGGCCGAGCGTGTTCGACCTCGAAGAAAGCTCCGCCTGGTCGATGGAGCGCCGCCGCTTGCCCGGTGTTGCCTGGCGCGTCCCCCCCACGTTCGACCGGCCGGCCCACGCGCAAACGACCGCCGATTTTGCCCTGGATAGCGCCGTCCAAGCCGACGCGGGCTTTGATCCCTCCTTGCTGCCGGCTGTCGGCGAGCCGTGACGGCGCTCGGCCCATGTTCGTCGCCGCCAACGCGGGCCGCGACATCCGTCAGCTTCCTCGCTGCCGCAAATACTCCCGGCAGCGGGTGAAGAAGGCGTGATAGTCGGCCCGCTGATAGTCGGGATAGGTCCACGGTCGGCATTGCCAGGCACCGCGTTGAAAGTGCAAAGTGACCTCGGCGTAAATCCCCCGATCGAGATAAAGTCGATGGTCGCGGTCCTTGGTCGTGGCGAGCACCAGCTTGGCATCGGTGAGGTAGCCCGGATCGAGGTTCAGCGGCCGCGCTTCCGGATGGCGGCGCAGATGTTGATAGTCGGCTTCCCACTGGTTGCTGGCGAGCTTGCGATCGACCAGCGCGGCCGGGTCGATGAGTTGCTCGAAGGCGAAGAAGGTCTTGACGAGGTCTGGCCCCATGGTCGGCTCGTAGTAGGCCGTCTCGCGATGCTCGAAGCGGTCGCTGGCAAGCGCCACCGGTCCCCACGCCTCTTCGGCTCTTTGCTTTGCCCAGTCGAGCGCTTCCGAATAGCGACTAAACGCCGCCAGCAGAAGGAGGACCGGGGGGTGAGGTTGGGCTAATGACATAACGACGTGGGGCAGGCGTCCCGCCTGCCTTGCCTTTCGTGGCAGGCGAGACGCCTGCCCCACGATCAGTACGCTTTGGCGAACACCGCCCGCTTCTTGCTTTCGCGTCCTGTCAGGAAGCAACGGCCAGCTTCGTCGTTTCCCGCGAGCGGGATGCAGCGGATGGTGACTTTGTGCTCCTTCAGCAGGGCATCGAGTTCTGCCCCTTCGCTGAAGTGACAAAGGGCGAAACCGCCGTGAATCTCGGGCTTGTCGGCATCTTGGGGGGTGAAATAGGCGAGGAAGTCGTCAAGCGTGTCGATGGTTCGCGTGTTCTCCTCGCGCAGTTGCAGCGCCCGCTGAAACAGGTTGTTCTGAATCTCGTCGAGCCGCTGGGCGATCGTGGCGACAAGTGCCGACCGCTCGACGCCGGCTTTCTCGCCCGTGTCGCGGCGGGCCAGGAACACCCCATTCTTGGCGATGTCTTTCGGCCCGATCTCGGCCCGCAGCGGCACGCCGCGCTTCACGTGATACCAGTTCTTCTCGCCGCCGCGAATGTCCCGGTCGTCGATCATCGCCCGCACCTTCCCGCCGGCAAAGTCCTGAGCTTCCAGTTCCTTCTTCAAGCTCTCGACATAGGGTAGCACCTGCGCGCGCTCTTCCGGGCTGCGATAAATCGGCAAGAGGACAATGTGCTTCGGCGCCAGGCGCGGCGGCAAGACGAGGCCGTCGTCGTCGGAATGGGTCATGATGAGCGCGCCGACCAGGCGCGTCGAAACGCCCCACGAAGTGGTCCAAGCAAATTGCTGTTGGCCGGCCTGATCTTGAAACTTGATCTGCTGCGCCTTGCTGAAGTTCTGACCCAGGAAGTGCGAAGTGCCCGCCTGCAACGCCTTGCGGTCTTGCATCATCCCTTCGATGGCATACGTATTCACCGCGCCGGGGAATCGCTCGCCGGCCGTTTTCTCTCCCTTGATCACCGGCATCGCCATCCAGTTCTCGGCGAAGTCGGCATAGACGCCGAGCATCTTCATTGTCTCTTCCACCGCTTCCTCGGCGGTGGCATGGGCGGTGTGCCCCTCTTGCCAGAGAAACTCGGCGGTCCGCAAAAACAGCCGCGTCCGCATCTCCCACCGCACGACATTCGCCCATTGGTTAATGAGAATCGGCAAGTCGCGATACGACTCGACCCAGCGGGCATAGGTCGAGCCGATGATCGTCTCGCTCGTCGGCCGGACAATCAGCGGCTCTTCGAGCGGACTGGCCGGCACCAGCTTGCCGTCGGGACCGGGGGCCAGGCGATGATGCGTGACCACCGCGCACTCCTTGGCGAACCCCTCGACATGATCCGCTTCCTTTTGCAAAAAGCTCATCGGAATGAAGAGCGGGAAGTAGGCGTTTTCGTGCCCCGTCGCCTTGAACATGCCGTCCAGCACGTGCTGGATGTTCTCCCAGATGCTGTAGCCCCAAGGCTTGATCACCATGCAGCCGCGAACGTCGGAGTTCTCGGCCAGATCGGCCGCCTTGATGACCTGCTGATACCATTCGGGATAGTCGTCGGCCCGTGTGGGAGTGATGGCTGTCTTCGCCATAAGTGCATCCGTGGCAAGAGCTTGGGTGAAATGTGGGCGGCTGCATTTTAGCGCGGCCCCGATGTCGCGGACAGGGGAGCCTGCCCTGTTGGTTCACGCCGCCGCCCGGTAGAACGACGAATCCCCGTTGAGAAATCCCATGACCAAACCAACTGCCGACGAGCACGAATCCCCCGCTGGCCGGATCATGTATTTGGCGATCGCGGTCATCTCGGCCGTGGCTATCGCCACTCACTTGCTGCTGGCTTATGGAACGACTACCGGCAAGGCGTATGCCAATTGGCCGCTGTTCGTCGCGCTCGTCATTGGGGGCGGCCCCGTGGTGTGGGAGCTGGCGATCAAGCTGGTGCGGCTGGAGTTCGGTTCGGACCTCTTGGCCGCGATTTCGATCATCACCGCCGCCTTGCTGGGCGAGTATCTGGCCGGAGCGATCGTCGTGCTGATGGTCTCCGGCGGCGAAACCATCGAACGCCTGGCGGTGCAGCGGGCCTCCTCGGTGCTCGCCGCCCTTGCCCGCCGGATGCCCACGGTCGCCCATCGCAAGTCGGGCAACGAGCTGGCTGACGTCCCTATCGAAAGCATCGCCATTGGCGATCTGCTCGCGATTTTTCCGCACGAAATCGCGCCGGTGGATGGCCTCGTCACCGCCGGCCACGGCACGATGAACGAGGCCTTTCTCACCGGCGAGCCCTATCAGATGTCGAAAACTCCCGGCTCGGAGGTGATTTCCGGGGCGCTCAATGGCGAATCGGCGCTAACCATCCGGGCCACGCGGCGGGCCAGCGATTCGCGCTACGCCCAGATCATGCAGGTGATGCGCGCTTCGCAAGTGGATCGGCCGCGCATTCGTCGCCTCGGCGATCAGCTCGGCGCGATCTACACCCCCGTGGCGATCGCCGTGGCGGCGGCGGCCTGGCTGGCCAGCGGCGATTCGACCCGCTTTCTCGCCGTGCTCGTCACCGCCACTCCCTGCCCCCTCCTCATCGCGATTCCCGTCGCCCTCATCGGCGCGATCTCGCTCGCCGCCCGTCGCGGCATCCTCATCAAAAAGCCCGCCGTGCTGGAGCAAATCGATCAGTGTACGACCATCATCTTCGACAAAACCGGCACCCTCACCTATGGCCAACCGAAGCTCGTCGAGCAGCTGCCAGCCACGAACATCGACTCCCGCGAGCTGCTCGGCCTGGCCGCCAGCTTGGAGCGTTATTCCAAGCACCCGCTGGCCAGCGCCATCCTTGAACAAGCTGAGCAAGAGGGAATTGCTCTGGTGCCGGCGACGGAAATCAGCGAGCGGCCCGGTCAAGGGCTGACCGGCGTCGTCAGCGGCCGCCGGATTCAAGTCACCAGTCGCCGCAAACTGGCGAATTCGCATCCGCAGTTTGTGGCGCAGTTGCCTCCCGCCGCCGGCGGTCTGGAGTGTGTCTTTCTGGTGGACGAAGCCTACGCCGGAACCTTCCGCTTTCGCGATGCCCCGCGCGAGGGGGGCCGCACCTTCATTCGCCATTTACGGCCCCGCCACCAAGTGCAGCGGGTGCTGATCGTGTCGGGAGACCGCGAATCGGAAGTGCGCTACCTCGCCGACAGCGTCGGCATTTCGGAGGTGTTCGCCGAGCAATCGCCGGAGCAAAAGCTGGCGATCGTCCAGCGTGAAACCAAGACCGCCAAAACCATGTTCATCGGCGACGGCATCAACGACGCTCCGGCCCTGGCAATGGCTACGGTCGGCCTCGCCTTTGGCACCGGCAGCGACATCACCAGCGAAGCGGCCGGAGCGGTGGTGATGGACAGCTCGCTCGAAAAAGTGGACGAGCTGCTGCACATTAGCGCCCGGTTGCGACGGATTGCTCTGCAAAGCGCCATCGGCGGCATGGCGCTGAGCTTGGGCGGGATGATCTTGGCGGCTGTCGGGATTTTGCCGCCCGTAGGGGGCGCGTTGTTGCAGGAAGTGATCGATGTCATCGCCGTGCTGAATGCCGTGCGGGTCGCGATTCCCCCGCGGCATCTTTCGGACTTTGGTCGCTGATTCAGGCCGTGCGGCCGGCATCCTGGGCACAATCCGCAGGGGCCAATCAATTCGCCCAGACCGTTGAGGCATCGTGCGGTAGCGCGCGTTCCGGGGCCGCACAGGTTTGCCGCATTCGCGGATGCGTTCTACGTTTTCGGTAGGAAGCGACCTTGCCGCCCGACCGACAGAGCGCGGGGCTCGCCCTCCACCAGCATCCGTGCGCCGCGCGGCCTCCTACGTTCCAGGTACATGCCCACCGAACCGTCGAGCTTTGAAAGAGCGGGAGCCTCCCGTCCGGGAAGTGATCCCGCGCGCACCGCCGAAAGTCGGCTCGGGGCGGTATCGTCGCTCATCGACAAGCTCGATACGGCTCCTACCCCTCTGCACGACTCGTCCGACATCCTCGCCTTTGAAAACCAATTGGTGCAGGTGCGCCTCGGCATCGGCAGCAGCCTGTTCGCCGCGCTGCGGGCCAAGCACGCCCCCACCGCCGCGCACAGCTTGCGAGTCGCGCTCAATTGCTCGGCCTGGGGGGCGGCGCTCGGCCAAACCGAGAAAGACCGCGACGAGCTCGAAATCGCCGCCCTGCTGCACGACATCGGCAAAGTCGGCGTTCCCGACCACATCCTCCTCAAGCCGACCAAGCTCTCGCCCGAAGAGTTTCTGTGCGTCGAGCGGCATCGGCAAATTGGCTGCGATATTCTCCGCGCCTGCACCGCCTCGGGCGAAGTGCTGCGGATCGTCAAATATGCCGGGGCCTGGTTCGACGGCGCTCGCGACGGCTACGACCTGCGCAGCGAGCAATTGCCTATCGGCGCGCGAATGGTGGCCATCGCCGACGCCTTCGACGCGATGACCAGCGACCAGGTGTATCGCCGGGCGATGTCCCGCGAGCGGGCCCTGGCCGAACTTTTTGAATTCGCTGGCACGCAATTCGATCCGCGCCTGGTGCAAGAGTTTTGCGGGTTCATCAGTGCCGACCAGGTGAAGCTGCAATCGGTCGTCTGTCGCCGCTGGCTCAAGCAACTGCAGCCCGACGCGACCGCCAGCCAATGGCGCTTGACCACCGGCACCCTCAGCACAGGCAGCGGCCTGTCGGACAGCCTCTTCAGCCAAAAGCTGCTGGAGGGAATGCCCGACGCGGTGATCTTCGTCGATAGCTCGCTCCGGATCATGCACTGGAACCGGGCCGCCGAACGCCTCACCGGCATTCCCTCGTCCAGCATCGAACACAAGCACTGGTCGCCAACACTGGTCGCGCTGCGCGACGACCGTAGTCGCTCGATCAGCGACGACGAATGTCCCGTCACTCAGGCGCTACGCGGGGGCGGACAGTCGCAGCGGCGGCTCAGTGTCACCGGTCGCGGCGGCCAGCAGGTCGATGTTGATGCCCACCTGCTGCCGATCCATGGTAAAAACGGCGTGACCCACGGCGTGGCGGTGTTGTTGCACGATGCCTCGTCGCAAGTGACGCTCGAACAGCGAGTCCATTCGCTGCACGAAAAGGCGACCCGCGACCCGCTGACGCAAGTCGCCAACCGGGCCGAGTTCGACCGCTTCCACACGAGTGCCGTCCAGTCGCACCTCGAACGCCGTTTGCCGTTCAGCCTGATCATG
The DNA here is from genome assembly GCA_033762315.1 of Pirellulaceae bacterium. Taxonomy (GTDB): domain Bacteria; phylum Planctomycetota; class Planctomycetia; order Pirellulales; family Pirellulaceae; genus CAYLLN01. The sequence continues at coordinate 9,317 of JANRLS010000257.1, read as the reverse complement.
TGCGACATCGATCATTTCAAACGAATCAACGACACCTTCGGCCACCAGGCCGGCGACGAGGTGCTGATCTCGTTCGCCTCGCTCCTCCGCCGTCATTGCCGGGCCGGCGACCTCGTGGCCCGCTACGGCGGCGAAGAGTTCGTGCTGCTATGCGTCGATTGCGACAACGCCACCGCCACCCGCCGGGCCGAGGAAATTCGGGCCGAGGTGAGCGAATTCCCGCTCCCGGCGCTCGAAGGCAAAAGCATTACCTCCAGCTTCGGCGTGACCGAATTGCAATCGGGAGATACGCCTGAAACCATGCTCCGCCGCGCCGACCGCGCGCTTTATCAAGCCAAGGAAAACGGCCGCAACATGGTCGTGCAACTCGGCTCGGGCATCGGCGGAGAGGAAGCTCCCGCCAAGCCCACCGGCTGGTTTGCCTGGCTCCGCGGCGAAACACCCGACCAGGTGCTGCAGCGCACGCTCGGCACCAGCATGCCGTTCAACGTGGTGGTCGAGAAGATGCGCGGTTTCGTCGCCGATCATCATGCCCAAATCGATGCGATCGACGATAATCACGTCGCCCTGAAAATTGACGGACAAAATTCCCCCCTCACGCGGCGCGACTCCGACCGGCCGGTACCGTTCGTGATCGAGCTCAAGTTCGACGACACACGCGTCACTCCCGCCGCCGCTGCCGCTGCCGCCGCCGCCGCGCGATTGGTGCGGACGGTGATTCACGTCACCATTCGCCCCCAGCGGAGCCGCGACCGCCGCCGCCGCGACGTGCTCGACCGCGCCCAGCGCCTGCTGGCCAGCCTCAAGTCGTATCTGGTCGCCCAGGAATACAAGGCCGAAGCCGGCGAAGGTGCCGCCGCCGCTGCCGAAGGCTCCGCCCCGCGTTCCTAGCGTGGCCTCGCCAGCAGTTTCAGCCCACCCTGCGGCCGCGACGACATCCCGACCACCAACTCCGGCTCGGTCTGGCCTGGCGCCGGCGCGAGCCGGAAGCGTTGCAGCAACAGGGCGGCAAAGAGGGTCATTTCGAGCATCGCGAACGAGTTGCCGATGCAAACCCGCGGCCCGGCACCGAATGGCAAGTAGGCGCAGTGCGGAATGCTCTCGACGCGGCAGGGGGCAAAGCGGTCGGGGTCGAACTTGTGCGGGTCGGGAAACCAGCGCTCGTCGTGGTGCGTGACGTACGACATCACCCGTACGACACTCCCCCGCGGAACTTGCCACCCGCCGATTTGCACGTCCTCCTTCGGCTGGCGGGCGAACAGGGCAATCGCCGGCGGCCACCGGCGGAGCGTCTCTTTGACGATCCGCTCGACAAAGCCCAGTTGCGGCAGATCGGCGAAGGTGGGGACACGATTGCCGATGGCCGCGGCCACTTGCTCGGCCCCGCGCTCGGCAATTTCCGGCTGCGAGGCAAGCGCCCACCCCAGCCAGGTGAGCCCGGCGGCGGTGGTGTCGTGCCCGGCGAGGAAGATCGTCACGCAGTGGTCGCGCACCTGCTCGTCGGTCAGCCCCTGGCCGTCTCCCTCGTCATCCACCGCCAAGAGCAGCATCGAAAGCAAGTCGCCATGATCGCGCCCTTCGGCCCGCCGCTCGCGAATGATCCGCCGCACGGTGCCGTCCAGCTTGTGCATGGCCCACCGTTTGCGGCGTTTGCGCGGCAAGGGAACCCAGTCGGGCAAGTCCAAGGCGTGAAACATCTCGTAGAGCGCGGTATCCGAGAGGATTTGCACGGCCCGCCGCAACTCGCGCCGCTCGTCGCCCAGGTCGGTTCCGAACATCGTCCGGCAGATTACCGCCAGGGTCAGTTCGTTCATCGCCTGCTCGAACTCGATGGGATCCGCCTGGCCGGCGAAACCGGCCAGCGTCTCTTCCATGGCTGCCGTCATCTGCTCGGCATAGGGGGCAAACCGCTTGGGGCTGAATGCCGGCTGAATGATCCGCCGATGCCGCAGCCAGGTTTCCCCCTCGGTGATCAACAGGCCGTCCCCATTCCATTGCCTGAGCACCTGAATCGGCCAGGGAAAGCGAATGAACGAGCGCCCTTTCTCTACCAGCACCTCGCGAAACTGATCCGGGTGGAAGAGCGTGTAGTCGTGATACGGACCCAGCCGCATGTAGGCGATATCGCCATACTCGCGGTGCAGCCGGGCATAGAACGGCAGCAAATCGCGTTGAATTTGCCCCACCAGTCGCAGCCCGAAGAAGCCGTCGCGCGGACCTGGAGGGCGAAGGATAGCGCTCAAGGGAAGTCCTCACTCTAGTGTGACGAACCCGAGTCGGTCCCGCTCAGCGCTTCTCGCACCAGGCGAAACGACATCAACAGCCCCAGCATGAGCAAGAGGCACGCCCCCACGAGGCCGACGAGCAGCCAGCCGAGCGTGAAGATTTCGTCGGCCCAGCCAAACCAGACGCGCCGCCAGGCAACGATCAAGTACAGGGCCGAGAGGCAGAGATACGGCCCGAATGCGAGGTCATGCCGGCGAGTAACCGCCCACTGCGCGAGGGCGACGATCACCGCCGATAGGGGCGAGAAGAAGAACACCAGCAGCGATGTTTGCCAGCCGAGAAAGGCCCCGATCATCGCCATCAGCGTGACGTCGCCAAAGCCCATCGCCTCGCGCCGCAGGGCGATCCAGCCGACGATCCGCACGGCCCAAATCAGCCCGCCGCTGAAGGCGAGCCCCACCAGCGCGGTCAGCAGCATGGCCCACGATTGCCCGCCGCGACTCCAGACCCACGCGATCAGCCCGCAGCCGAGGGCCGCCAGCGCCGCCAGAAATCGCCACGAGTTGCCCCGGCTGATGCTGACGAAGTAGTAGCGCACCCCCTTGCTCCAGCCGCGGCGGAGCGTACAAGTGGCCTGAATCATCGCCGCGCACCACAGCACGAAGATCAAGCACCCGAGCGCCAATCCCCGGCCGGTGTGCAGCCAGGCCGGAAACGGATAGGGCGCGGCCACTTGCAGCGGCGCGGCCACCAGTGTTCCCATGCCGCCGGGAACCGCCGCCACGTCCGGCAGCAGCGAATCGGGAACGAGCGCGGCGAGCGCGAGCCCCAGCAGCGTTCCCGGAATCGTAATCGAATCGGGAATCGTCTTTTCGTCGAAATCGATGAACGTCGCGGCAGTCATCAGCAAAATCAGCAGGGCATGGCTGATAAACTGCCAGACGACAATGCTCGCCGCCGGACCGACGAGCCCCGGCAGGCGGGGCCAAAGTCCGCCGCGCATCTCGAAGGCATACAGCCCCGCCAATCCCACCGCCAGAGCCAATTCGAGCAACAGCGGCCGCACCCAAAACCAGCGGCCATGCAATTTCTCCTCGCGGGCGAGCCACAGCCAACCCACCACCGGCAAGCGGCAAATCCACGGCCGGGAGGGTGCCTCGGAATGCGGCCGGCTCCAGGGGCTAATCGGCCGCGGAAACCAGGCGAGCGAATAGATTGCCCAATTGACCGCGCTGCCGGCCGCGAGCCCCGCGAGCGCCACCAGCCCGATTTGTACCGCCGGGGGAAGGCTCAGCCAGGCATTCACGCGAGTTTCCGTTCTCGTAGAGCGGCGGCGATCCGGTGGGCAATTTCTTCGGCCGACGCGGTATCGGCGGCCACCGACCATTGGGCGCACGCCTCATAGAGCGGCGTTCGCTGAGCCAGCAGCGTCCGAATTTCGTCGAGGCCCCCCATCCCTGTCAAGTTCGGCCGCCGCTCGCCGGTCAGCGGGTCGGCATGAATTCGCTCGTGGAGCACCTCGGGCGCTGCCCGCAACCAAACGGTGAATCCCCGCTGGGCCAGAATGCGGCGGTTCGCCTCGCGCAGGATCGCCCCGCCCCCTAACGCCAGTATCCGCCGGTCACCGGCGGCCAGATCGGCGAGCACGGCCGCTTCCAGATCGCGAAAGGCCGCCTCCCCCCCGTCGGCGAAAATCTGCTTGATCGTGCGGCCCGCGCGCTCTTCGAGCACCGCATCGGCATCGAGCCACGGCCAGCCGACGATTTCGGCCAGCCGCGCCGCCACCGTCGATTTGCCGCTGCCGCGATAGCCGATGAGGAAGAGGTTCATGCAACCTGGGGCAGGCGTCCCGCCTGCCGTGGCAGTTTTGGCAGGCGAGACGCCTGCCCCACGAGAATCGGTCACGCCTTCACCGCGCTAATCGCTCGGCGGACGACGCCGCGCATCGTTTCCAGGGGGGGCTCTTGTCCGGTAAACAGCTTGAACTGCAGTGCCGCCTGCCCGACGAACATTTCGACCCCCGTAATCAGCTTGCTCCCGGCGTCCCGGGCGTGCTTGATCAGCAGCGTTTGCTCAGGATTATAGACCGTATCAAACACCACCATGTCGTGCCGCAAATAGCTGGAAGCCACCGGCGATTCATCGACATTCGGATGCATCCCGATCGGCGTGCAGTTTACCACCAGGTTGGCCAATACCGAGTGCCGCATTTCCCACTCGACCGCCTCGGCATTGACACGCTTGGCCAGCTCTTCGGCGCGGGCCTTGGTGCGCGAGGCGATGACGATCCGCGCTTTGCGGCGGGCCAAACCGACCGCAATGGCCCGGGCCGCGCCGCCGGCGCCCAGCAGGAGCACCGTTTTGTCGCGCAGACCGGAGCTCTCCTCCTCGCCGCCAAACACCTGGTCGAGCGCGCCCATCGCCGCCCGATAATCGGTGTTGTAGCCAAACAGCCCCTCCTCGCGAAACACCACCGTGTTGCACGCCCCGATCTCCTTGGTCGCCGCCTCCTCGCGCTGCAAGTATTGCAGCATCTCCTCTTTGTGCGGAATCGTGACGGAAAGCCCCTTGATCCCCAGCTCCTTGGCGTCGCTGCTGAATTGGGCGAGGTCTTCGCGCCGCACCCGCAAAGGCACATAAACCTTGTTCAGCTTGAGCTGCGCGAAGGCGACATTGTGAATCAGCGGGCTCAGGCTATGCGCCACCGGGTCGGCAATCACGCCATACACCTCGGTCTCGGCATTGAGCTGCTCGTAGTGATAAATCTCCTTCATCTGCTGATAGCTGAGCTGGCCGGGGGCCATCGCCCGCTCGACGTTGAACGTGGCATAGGTCAGCGGAGCCCCGAATTTGCCCGCCAAAATGCGCGAGGGCTGGCCGAATTCTCCCATGCAAATCGCCACCGTCGGCACGCGGGCCGTCTTGATGAGCCGCAGCAGCCGCAGGTTATCGTGCGGGCTGTGGGCCAGCGTGGCGATTTTGACGATGTCGGCATTCAGGCCGGCGAGGCGCGTATGCAACGCCTGCAGGTCTTCAGGAGTTTCCTGAAAGTTGTGATAGCTGACGATCCGCTTGGTTTTGCCAAACCGGGGGATGCTGCCGGCGATGTCGTCTTCCAGGTCGATGTACTCCACGCCGGACACAATCGCCTGGCGGATGAGCATTTGCCGGGTGTCTTCGTCTTTCGTCCAGCGGCCGCCATCCTTCTCGCGGCGGCAAGTGACGATCACCGGGCACGGCCGTTCCGGCAACAGCCGCTTCAGATTCGGCGGCGTTTGCAGATAGTCAAGCCGCAGCTCCACCAGCTTGCACCCCTGCTCCGCCAGGTGCTTATGCTCGGCAATCAGATGCCGATGCCGGCCCCGACCGATGGTGACGCAGAGGATGGAAGGTTCGGACATGAGAGCAGGCCAAAGGGCAAACTAGCCAATCTTCTCAGAATGCCGTGCGATGGCCGGCGAATCAAGGGAGGGGGTGTTGCGCTAGGAATCGCTGATTCCCCCTTTATCGGGAATGCTTGACGCCGGCTTGGATTAGCTTCATGCTGTTTCCGGACAAGACACGACCTGTCGATTCTCCTTCCTCTTCCACCGCTTCCGAATCCTTATACTCTATGGCCAAACGCACACGTGGGGGGCGAAACGGGCGGACGAATTCCTTGCCCGCCACCGACTTAGGAGGCGCTGACGCGCACGCGGAAAACCACGGGACCACGGTCGAGCGAATCGTGCTATACCTCACCAATCGCTCGGCCTGGAGCGACTCGCTCACGGAAGAACTACTCTGCTGGCCGCCGGATGTGTTTGGAATTGTCGCCTTTATCTTGCGCCGCTCCAGCACCTATTTAAGCCTGATCAACAACGATGGGCTGGGACCAGTCGATGCGGACCAAATTCGCACCATCGGCGAGCAATGGGCGATAGACGACAAAACGCAACCGCCGCCGCAGGTGCGCAAGTGGTGGCAGACGCTTTACGAGCACCGCGCAACCCAGCTTCCGGAGTTATTCGAGGTGCTGGGGCCCAATGGCGACGATTCTTCCGAGCGCCTACGAACCCTACAGGTTGCGCTGTTGAATTTGTGTGCCGCTGCGGACGAGGCGATGGCGGGCGTCGGAGTTGGAGTCAAGAACTTCGAGCAATTGCCGATGGGCGCGCTCAAGATGCTCAGGTTGGCCTATAAATATCTCACGAATCAGGATGTGACCGGCTCCGACGAGCCACTTAGAACCGCCCGGGGCGAATCTCTCTGTCGTGCCATCGATACGAACAAGATTGTGGTGTTCCCGAAAATGCGAACGCCGCAGACGGGAATCAATATTCGGTCGCTCACCCATCACCTGGCGCTGCTGCGCGGGGGGGAAGTTCGAACCGGTTGGACGGCGGTGGCAGACAAGCGCTATCACGTCGCCCTGCGCAGCACTCGAATTCTGGTGTTTCCCTGGCCGCGTCAAATATTTCCCACGCAATTCACGGACATTACGCCGCAGACGATGCCTGCCAAGTGGTGCGAGAAGTTCGGCTACTTCAACTACGTACCTCATGACCTGCAGCCCGAAGACTTCGCTCGCTTCGAGAGGCTATTCCTGTCCGCTTCGGCGCAATGCGGGCGGATTGATGGCGTCATTTGGCCGGAACTCGCGCTGACGGAACCGGACTTCGACAAAATATCAGGACGACTGGCCCAGCATGGGGTGAGCTGGGTCGTGGGGGGAATAGGCGCTAGCAGCAAGCGCACTCTCCCGCGAGGTTTGAATCATGCCAAGATTGTCACTTATTCGCCAACCGACACGCAGCTTTCAGACAAACGCACCTGGCCCGAGCGAGAATCGGCGCAAGAGCTGAAAATGACCCTGACCACGCAGGCGAAACACCATCGGTGGCGACTCGATGGCCGCCAAATACGTCAATATGGCCTGGGAGCGGTACTCGACCCGCGCCGCATGTGGTGGGAATGGATCGACATTCCGCGCCGCAATGTGGAATTCATCGCCCTCGGCCCGTGTTTGACCATGTCCGTCTTGATTTGCGAGGATCTCGCGCAATCCGATCCGATCAGCGATGCGATTCGCGCGATTGGCCCGAACCTGGTTGTCGCGCTGCTGGCCGATGGGCCGCAACTGGCAGGCCGATGGCCGGGGCGCTATGCCTCGGTCCTGGCCGACGATCCGGGCAGTTCCGTGCTTACGGTGACCAGTGCCGGCATGTCTCGCCTTAGTCGTCCCAGTGGGACCGCTGCGGCAAAAGCCGACGCGGTTGTCCTTTGGAAAGACCCGATCACGGGTCTCCACGAGATTTCGCTGCCGAGCGCCGACACCGAGGGGATTGTGCTTAGCCTCAGTCTGGAGGAAGACGAGCAGTTCACGGCCGACTTCCGCTCGGACGACAAATCTACGACAACTCTCACGCTCGGCGGCGTGCATTTTCTTCGCGGTTAGCGCCGCGACCGGCGCTACTTTTCGCTACCGTTGGATTGCCGGCCATCGGCCGACGAGCCTTTTGTCGGCTGGACTTGCGACTTGATCGATGGTTGCGGCTTGTACAGCATGTCCATCGCCAATTGGGCGGCTTGCTTCTTCGTGATCTCAACAATCTTCATATACATGGCCTGAAATGCGGTCCCTGTTTTCGTCAGCTTCGGGAGCGCATGGTAGTGAACTGGCTGGGGAGGGTCAAGCTGGACTCTTTATTGTACCTCTGCGGCAGCGGCGGACAAATGAAGGCGTGTGGATGCGATAACAGCGCTCTCCAATAGTGTTTCGACCACCGAACGCAACAATTGGAAATCTCCGAGCCTAAAGGACGGGCTTTCGTCCGTACGGGTTCGCACACTCCATACAGGCGGCAAAGTCTTCCAATCCTCACTCGGTTAACTTAAGGTTCGTCCCGCTCACGTCCGCTTGAACCGCCGGTCGAGTTCCTCACGGGTGAAGACGAGGGCGGTGGGGCGGCCGTGGGGGCAATGGTGGGCGTCTTGATAGGCGTGCCGCTGTTCGAGGAGGGCGGTGATCTCCTCGGGGGCGAGGTGATCGCCCGCCTTGACGGCTGCTTTGCAGGCGATCATGTGCAAGAGCTCGTCCACCAGATCGCGACGGTCAGGGCGCTGGCTGCTGGAAACGAGCTCATCGACCAGCTGCCGCAACACCTCGGCCGGGCTGAGATTCGCCAGCATGGCCGGATAGCTCGACACCAGCACCGTATCGCCGCCAAACGGCTCGATCTCGATTCCCAGCTGCGCCAGCGTGTCGCGGGCTTCGAGCGCCGCGGCGCAGTCGCTCGCTGGCAGCGGCACCGGTTCGGGCACCAGCAGGCGCTGCGTTTCGAGCTGGCCGCCGAGCACCTTTTCGCGGAGCTGCTCATACAGAATCCGCTCGTGCAGGGCGTGCTGATCGATGACGACCATCCCCTCGTCGCTCTGCGTTACCAGATAGCGGTTGTGAATCTGGAAGCCCAAATGCGAGGGGCGCGTTGGCGGCGCGGCGGGACGGGGCGGCAGCGGGTGGCCCGCGGGAGAATGCCCGCCGGCAGGATGCTCGACGAGCGGATGCGACAGCCGGCCGGCCGCTTCGCCCGCCTGTTGCTGGCGCGCCGAAACTTCGGCCGGTTCCCACGAGCGGTCGAGCTTGTTCAGCTGCAGGATTTGGCCGCTCGCCCGGTCGAACCGCAGGTCGAGGGCGATTTGGGCCGCTTCGTCCGCCTCGGCCAGGACTGGGCTTCCCCCCCCCGTGGCGAGCGCTCCCTTGGCCCAATCGACGAGGTCGCGGCGATGCTGGGCCAAGGCCGCGCTATCGGCCGTCTCGGCACCCGTCGTCGGTTCGCCCACCGGCACGCGCACCTTCGCGGTCAGGTCGGTCGCCAGGAACTTCTTGCGGATCGTTCCCAAAAGCAGCGAGTAGATTCGCCCGCTGTCGGCGAAGCGCACCTCCAGCTTGGTCGGATGAACATTGACATCCACCGCTTCCGCCGGCACCTCCAGCCGCAGGAAGGCGATGGGAAAGCGGCCGTGGAGCAAGAGGCCGCGATAAGCCTCACCCAGGGCGTGCTGCAAGGCCCGGTCGCGAATGTGCCGGCCATTCAGAAACAGATACTGCA
>JANRLS010000256.1:0-37510 GCA_033762315.1 Pirellulaceae bacterium | reverse complement strand
CGCCGGCCCGGAATGTCCCAGCCGACGTACTCCTGCTTCTTCCATCGCTGCACCACCGTGTTGGCATCGATCACGCGGGCCCAGGGGGCGGTGTGGCGGTCGTCGGAGTTCGCATTCCAGCGGACAATCGGCTTGATTTCGCGTGCGGTGGGGGTCAGTTCCCAGAGCGTGAGCAGCGATTTGGCGTCGCGGCTACTGGCTGATTTTTCCAGGTTGTACGTCAAAAGCCGCCGGCTGCCGGCGTGATAATCGAGCACGATTTCGCCCAGCGGCAAGAGGTGGCGGCTGGCGACTTTTTGCTTAGCGAGCGAGACCCAGAGCACGCGCGTCGGCAATTGCTTGGTCTCGTCAGGGTGGTTGCTCTCGACGGCCGCGAGCACCCACGCATCGGGGCCGCCGATCGGCAGCACCGCCCCCAGCCGGTCGAACGTATCCTCCATGACAAACGCCGCGCCACCCTGCTTAAGCCGCATGTATTCGGGAATCGGGTCGGGCTGCAAGGCGACGCGGCCGGTTGCTTCGGCCGCGCCGATCGTCACCCAGCCGGCGGCGACCGGGTCTTGAAAATCTTCGGTTGGGGGTGGATCGGGGGCGATGGTCGAGGTCGGTCCCCCTTTGGCAATGAGCGTGTCGATATACTTCTGATCGGAAGCGCTCAGGCTGGCGATAGGAACCTTGATTTCCGTCATGTCAGGCTTGCGGAGCGTGATCTCCGTATCGCCAATCGCCACCGCCGCCGCCTTGATTTTGAACTGCCCCGAAGCATCGGACCACATTCGCCCCTTGGAGAGGGCCGTCCCTTCATACTGAAAGCGGACATTCATCGGATTGAACACTTCGCGCCGCGACCGGCCGGCGAATTCATATTCGGCCAGCACCTCTCCGCGCTGATTGGTTTGCACCACCGTCGCCTTGCGCCACTCTCCCAGGTAGGCCACCTCGATCAGGTCTCCCACCTTGTATTCGGCGGCACGGGCCGAGAGGGGGGCAGCGACCACAGCCAGGGCGAAAACCACGATGAACAAGCGCAGCCAGGGAAACATGAGCGGCCTCGCATTGGCTGAAACATCGCCCGTAAATCCATCGAACGATGGTTCAGGCAAGAAGTACGCAGACTACCCGTCGGCGGGGCCGAAGGCAAGTTCGTCGAGGCGAGGTTCGACGATGCACACCAACCCGCAGCGGAAGCGAGAAACGTTCGGCGAAAATTTTCCCCGGCTGACGCGGCGGGTCAGGATGAAGAGCAGAATCCCCTTGTTCACGCCGCGGGTTGGTAGTGGACCTCTATCCGGCCGTCTTGAACAGGTCGAGAAACCGGTCTTCGTACTCGGCAAAGGCATCGAGCCGGTCAAGCTCACGCTTGAGGACAATCGCCTTGGCTCGGTCCGCATGGGCGTCGTCAAACAACTGCTCGATGCGCCTTTGGTCGGCAGCGCTCAGACGTTCGCGGGTGAATTCCTCGCTGGGCACGTCGTCGGACGAACTCTCAAGCCCCAGCTTCCAGCTTTCGTCATCCTCGTCGTCGGCATCGGGCGGGCTGGCGGCATTTTGCTCCAGCTGCGCGAGGAACTCGCTCAGGCGGCGGTTCATGTCGGCAGATTGCTCGGCCAAATCCGCCGTGTCGAGCGCGATGCCGCTCATCCGCGTGAACGTTTCCAGCACTTTGAGCGCCGCGGCAGGATAGGGCACCTGGGGGAAGATGTGGGGCATTTCGCCGAAGAGGGCACTGCCGGGAAGCTGATTCTCGGCCGCCACGCCGAGCAGCACGCCATTGAGTCCGCTCACCTGCCCATCGTCGAGCGGCTGGACGCCGAATTGCTGCAGCGTCGCCAAGCTGTTGGCGTCAGTCGCCGCTCCAAAGATACGGGAGGGATTTTCCGGTCGCATCGGAGTCGCCAGGGAGGCGAACGTGAAGACCCGCTCGACACCCAACTCCTTCGCCAAGCCAACGAGCATCTGGCAAAACGCCTGCCGGCCCCGCTGCGGCTGGGCCTCGCCAATAAACACCACTAGATCGTGTTGACCGGCCGGATCTTTCCACGCGAACAGCCGATTCGATGGAAGCGAGCCAAGGCGAATCAGCCCTTTTTCGACGACGGCATGATCGACCTCGAACAGTCCCTGCGGGGAGATCTCGGCGAATTGCTCCATCTTCAGCTTGGCCACCAGATAGAAGCCCGCCGCCATCGCGACGTGACCCATCCCCGGCCAAACCGCCACGAGCCACGGCTGGTGTAGTTTCGGCGTCAGCTTGGTCAAATTCGACACAGAATCTCCTCCCGGCTGCCAGTTTTGCGGGGTAGCCTTGATGCCTCTACACAGGAGCAAATCGGATGCCAGACGATTCGGTGCGGGAGGCCGCCGGCTTGGTACAACGTAAATCCAAGCTGGTCAACTGGTTGCGATAACCGCGCGCAAATGGTTGCTCCGCCCTGACGGGCCGGGTAACATCAACGCTTCCGTTCCGCCTGCTTTCCCGCCTTGCGAGGGCCCGCCGATGCTCCGAACGCTGTTTTGTTCCGTGTCTTTGGTTGGCTGGCTGCTGGCTGGTTCCGCACAGTCGCAGGAATGGACCCGGTTTCGTGGCCCCAATGGCACGGGCGAAAGCGAAACCAGCACGATCCCGGCCACGTTCGCGGAAGGGGCTGGCCTGAACTGGAAAGTGAAGTTGCCGGGCATCGGCCATTCGTCTCCGGTGCTGTGGGGGGACAAAATCTTTCTGCTGAGTGCTGAGGGGAAGTCCGCGACGCGATATGTCCTTTGCCTGGACGCGAAAGATGGCAAGGAACTTTGGCGGCGCGAGTATCCCGGCGTGCCGCACCATTTGCACGTCCGCAGCAGCTTCGCCAGTTGCACCCCCGCCTGCGATGAAAAGCGGGTCTTCGTCGCGTGGTCGGACCCCGACCACACCCGCCTCTTGGCGTTCGATCACTCCGGCAACGAGCTTTGGAATCTCGACCTTGGCCCCTGGGTCAGCCAGCACGGCTTTGGCACCTCGCCAATGCTGTATGGCGATCTGGTGATCGTCACGTGCTCCCAAGAGCCCTCGAAGCAGCCCGGCGTGCCGGAGCCCAAAGAGAGCTTCATGGTTGCCGTCGAGCAAGCGACTGGCAAAATTCGCTGGCGGCTGGATCGCAAGATCGACACCGCTTCGTATTCAGTGCCGATGCTCCGGACGAACGAGGCAGGTCAAGACGAGCTTGTTTGCTGCACCACGGGCGAGGGGATGTTCGCCCTCGATCCCAAAACCGGCAAAGAACACTGGTCGCTCTCCGTGTTTTCAATGCGGACCATCAGCTGCCCGCAACTCGTCGGCGGGCTGCTCTTTGGCACCACCGGCTCTGGCGGCGGCGGGAACTATGTGGTCGCCGTCAAACCAGGTCCGCAGCCGACCGTGGCCTACGAAATCAAGGAACAGGCCCCCTATGTGCCGAATTTGATCTCGAAAGGGGAGCTGATGTTCCTCTGGGCCGACAAATCGGGGGTGGTGACCTGCATCAACGCGACCGACGGCAAGCAAATCTGGCAAAAAAGGGTGGGCGGGGCTTATAGCGGCTCCCCCGTTCGGGCCGGCGATAAGCTCTTCTGCGTCGATGAGGCGGGAATGGTCGTTTGCCTCTCGGCCGGGCCGGAGTTCAAGGAACTCGGCCGGACCGAACTGAAGGAAGAGTGCCGCAGCACCCCCGCTATTGCCGGCGGGCGGATGTACATCCGGACGCTCAGCCATTTGTATTCGGTCGGGGGCAAGTAGCTCCTCCCCGCTCCCGCCCGCGCCGCGGCTCGACTGTTCCCCCCATGCTCAAAATCATCGCCATCGTGCTCAAGCGGCTCGGCTGGGTGGCGCTGACGCTGTGGGTCGTCTTCACGATTTCGTGGACGATGATGCGTCTCGCGCCGGGCGGCCCCTTCGATAGCGAACGCAAGATGCCCCCAGAGATCGAGCGCAATCTCCGCGCCCGCTATGGCCTCGATCAACCCTGGCACCTGCAGTATCCCAAAGACCTGTGGCAAACAGTTTGGGGGGATTTCGGCCCCAGCTTGCGACTGAAGGACTACACCGTCAATCAAGTGATTGCTCAGGGTTTTCCGGTCTCGGCATCGCTCGGCATCATGGCCCTTGCCTTTGCACTGACGGTCGGCACCACCAGCGGCGTCATCGCGGCGGTCAATCGCAACTCGGTTTACGATGTCGGCTTCATGGCGCTGGCGACGCTGGGCATCGCGAGTCCGAACTTCGTGCTGGCGGGGCTGGCCATCATCGTGTTCGTATTCTGGATTCCGCTGTTTCCTGCCTCCGGGTGGGGAACCGTCCAGCAATTGGTCCTGCCCGCCCTCTGCCTCGGCCTCCCCTATGCCGCCTATATCGCCCGGCTGACGCGGGCCGGCATGCTGGAGGTGTTGAACCTCGACTACATCCGCACCGCCTATTCCAAGGGGCTGGCCCCGCGCACGGTGATTGTCCGCCACGCCCTCCGCGGGGCAATGCTGCCAGTGGTGTCGTATCTGGCTCCCGCCATGGCCGCGCTGATTACCGGGTCGCTGGTGGTCGAGCGAATTTTCAACCTGCCCGGCATGGGAAGCCACTTCATCGAGGCGGCTCTGCAACGCGATTATGCGCTCGAGATGGGGGTGGTTTTGGTTTACACGCTCCTCTTGTCGCTGTTCAATTTCTTCGTCGATGTGTCGTATGCCATCATCGATCCTCGCGTGAAGCTGGAATAGCGCGGGAAAAGTGGGGCAGGCGTCTCGCCTGCCAAGTCGGTATCGCAACGGCAGGCAAGAGGCCTGCCCCACGAGAAGGCCACGTGTCCGCCGCATCTCCAACTTCGACGACTCCCGCCACTGGCCACCCCCCCAGCGACTATGCCGCGCTCCTGGCCAAAGCGGCCCAAATTCGGGGCATTTCGCTGTGGCGCGATGCCTGGCGCAGACTGCGCAAGAACATCGCGGCGATGATTTCGCTCGGGCTGCTCATCACGCTCGCCCTGTTCTCGTTTCTTACGCCCCTCTTGCCGCTGCAATCGCCCCGGTTCCAAACGCTTGACAAAGCGCATCAGTTTCAGTCCCCTCGATTCACTCCCGCCCGGCTCGATCTCGATCCGGCGGCGCTGCGCCAGTTCGATGAGCAAACGGCCAATCTTCGCCGACAAATCGCCGGGGCCAGTGGCGACGAGCGGCTTCAGCTGCGGGCAGAACTGGCTGCGCACCTGCGGGGCCATCCCTTCAACCGCCTCTGGACCACTCCCGGCCCGGTGGCGAGCGCCATGCTCCGCCTGCGCTTGGCCGTGTTTGGGAACTGGTGCGTCCCGTCGATCTGCGGCACCGACGAACTGGGGCGCGATGTGCTTGCGCGCCTCTTTTGGGGCTCGCGCGTGTCGCTGATCGTCGGTCTCGTGGCCACGCTCGTTTCGCTGGTCATCGGCGTCAGCTACGGAGCGATTGCGGGCTACGTCGGCGGCTGGCTCGACTCGCTGATGATGCGGATCGTCGATGTCATCTATTCGATTCCGTTCATTTTCATAGTCATCTTCTTGATCTCGGTGCTGAATCAAGAGCCGCTGAAATCGCGGCTGGCGGGGCTGGGCATCAGCCAAATCACGATCTTCTACGTGGTGATTGGGGCCATCTATTGGCTGACGATGGCCCGCGTCGTCCGTGGGCAAATCATCTCGCTCAAGCACGAGCAATTCGTCGATGCGGCCCGCACGATTGGCGCGGGCACGGGGCGGATCATCTTTCGCCACCTCGTGCCTAATGTGCTGGGAATCGTCATCGTCTATCTCACGCTCACCATTCCCAGCGTGATGCTCTTCGAGGCGTTTCTGTCGTTTCTCGGCATGGGGGTGCAACCGCCCGATGTCTCCTGGGGGCTCTTGGTGAATGAGGGAATTCGGGTCATCACGCCGATTCAAACCTATTGGTGGCTCGTCCTCTTTCCCGGCCTGACCCTGGCCCTCACACTGTTCGCCCTCAACTTTCTCGGCGACGGCCTGCGCGACGCCCTCGACCCGCGGATGAAAAACCGGTAGCGAGTTCCGACATGAGCGGAGTGCCAGGTCGGGTGCCTGGGTTTTGCGAAGCATAACCCAGGCAGTCCCGCCGGTGATTGAGTCACGCGACGAATCATTCGGTCGGGTGCCTAGGCTTTGCGAAGCATAACCCAGCGAGGCAGCGTCGATAGCCCCGCTGCCTTGCGAGCGGCCCCACTTCGCGGTAATTTGCCTCTCTGGGACGCGCGAACGCGTTAGCGCGCTGGCGTGTCCCCCACCTCATGGCGGGATAGCTCAGTTGGTTAGAGCAACGGCTTCATAAGCCGTGTGTCGCCGGTTCAAGTCCGGCTCCCGCTACTGAATCATAAGTCGATGCGGCCAAATGGTTTGCGACAAAACAGGTAGCGCCACGGGGCCACAGGACGCGTGAGGGGGGCGAATGGGACGGGCAAGTTGGGCCGCGGCGTGGTCATTCTTCGCGGTGTTGGCCTGTCCTGCGGCGGTTTTCGCCCAGTTGCCGCCGTATGACGTTTTTCCGCTGGCAAACCCGCCGTATTTCCGCGTTCGTTATGAGGCTTCGACCGAGCCGGGCGCGCTGCCCTATCCGGTCAATTACACGGTCTGGATTCCGCCCGGAGTGAAATCGCTGCGGGGCGTGATTGTGCATCAGCACGGCTGCGGCGAGGGATCGTGCAAGTCGGGACTGACCGGCGCTTACGACTGGCATTGGCAGGCCCTGGCGAAAAAGCACGCCTGCGCCTTGCTCGCGCCTGCCTACGAGCAGCCCGAAAAGGCCGACTGCCAGCAATGGTGCGACCCGCGCAACGGCTCGGCAGTGACTTTTCAAAAGTGCCTGGCCGATTTGGGGGCGAAGTCGGGGCATCCGGAGCTCGCCACGGTGCCGTGGGCCTTGTGGGGGCACAGCGGCGGCGGTCACTGGGCGGGCGGCATGGTGCTGCTCTATCCGGAGCGGGTTGCGGCCGCGTGGCTCCGGTCGGGGGTGCCGCTGCTCAAGGAAAATCCGGAGCGGCCGTCGATCAAAGCGCACATGCTTCCCGCCGCGGCGCTCGGCGTGCCGCTGATGCTGAACCTGGGCACCAAAGAGGGAGTGACGGTGAAAGACGGCCGGTTTGCCGGCGTTTGGCCCGCGAATGAGGCCTTCTTTAGCGAAGTCCGCTCGCGCGGCGGCCTTGTCGGCGTGGCCATCGATCCGCTTTCGGCCCACGAGTGCGGCAATCAGCGCTATTTCGCCATTCCGTGGCTCGATGCCTGCCTGACCGCTCGCTTGCCGAAAATCAGCGGCGATCCGCTCGTTGCCATGCCGACGGACGGCGCATGGCTGGCTCCCGTCACCGGTGCCGAAGCGGTTCCTGCCGAGAAGTTTGCCGGCGACCCTTTGAAGGCTGCGTGGCTCCCCAATGAGGCGATCGCGCGGGCCTGGATGGAGTATGTCAAAGACACTAGCGTGTCCGACACCACGCCGCCGCCAGCACCGAGAAACGTGCTTGTCAGCGGAAGCGAACTCACTTGGGAGGCCGAGGCGGACCTCGAAAGCGGCCTGGCGGGTTTCGTGATCGAGCGCGACGGCAAGCCCCTGGCGAACGTGCCCGATCAGGGGAAAAACCCGTTCGGCCGGCCGGTGTTTCAGAATCTGCAATACAGCGATACGCCGACGCAGCCGCTCGTTTCCGCCCGCTTTGTCGATGCCACCGCCGAGCCTGGACGGAAGCACGTTTATCGCGTATTCAGCGTGAACACCGCCGGGCGGAAATCGGAGCCGGCGAGCACGCCCTAATTCGTTCGCCTGTGCGCGGCGCTTATCGCAGCCAAAAATCGAGCACGTCGCGAATCTCGGACCATTCCAGCGTTTCGTGAGCCAGCAGGATATCGGCCAGTGCGGCGATGGCGGCCCAGTGCTCGTCTTGCCGCAGTTGGCGATAAAGCTGCCCGGCGGCCTCTTCAAGGAAGATGAGCCGCTGGTGTTGGTTAGGCAAAAGAGTTTCGGCCGCTTGCCAGGCGGCTTGCCAATCGCTCGCCCACTCGGCGACAAACCCCGGATGCAGGGGCTCGCCGCGATAGACCATTTCGGCGACCGGCCCCGCCAGGGCGACGAGCACCAGCTTGTTGTAGAACTCCTTCTCGGTCATCCGGTCGCGCCGCCAAGCAATCTGAGCGTCGCCAAACCGCTGGGGTCCATCGTCGCGATCGGGCTCAATCGTCAGCGAGCGAACGCGGCCCCCCAACCGCACCGCCATGAAGGCGTGGCCCGCTTCGTGGTAGGCGGTTTCTTCCATGCCCGGACCCGTGAAGACTGAGAATCTGGACGGCGGAGCGATTCAGCGGCCGGCGGGGGAAGAGTTGGCGGCAACCGGCGCTCTCTCGGCCCGTAAGAGCGCACCATTGCGAATAACCCAGAGCGAATGGCCATCGCCCGAGAGCGTGGCGCAGAGGTCCGTACCGCGGAATTCCGGCCCGAGCTCGACCGGGTTCTCAAAGGGGGCGTCGGTCGTGCGGCGAGTCGCCATCCAGATCGATTTGGGTGCGTCCGGAAGCCTCCCTTCCGCCACGACTGCCGCGAGTGTCAGGCCGTCATTGGTGAGCGTCGTCCACTTCATATAGCCCAAGGCGTCGATGGCTGGACCAAGCGGCCGCACGGAAGCGAACTCGGCGCTGGCCTCTTTCCGCTGGGCGACGAAGCCGCGCGATGACTCACTCGACGACAACCGCGCGTACGTCAGCCAGCGGCCGTCGGCGGAGAGGGCAGGGAACCAGGAGCGACTGTTCCCGTGGGCGTTGATCTCGGAACCGAGGCGGGTTGGCGGTTCGAACGGGTCCGTCGCCGCGCGGCGGGTCGCGATCCACAAACCTTCGGCGGGGGAACGCTTGGAGAAGAAGACGAGGGTGAGGCGATCTTGCGCGAGCGTGGCGTAGCTATCCTCGGCATCGTTCAGGCCCCCTTTGCTATTCACGGTCGGGCCCAAATTGACCGGCTGGGACCAGGCCTCACCGGCGCGCTGGCGGGTGGCCAGGTGTACGTCGCGATCGGTGCCGGGGTTGTTGCCGAGCAGCGTCAAGCCGTCGTGGCCGATCCAGGGTGCCCCCAATTGGACGGGCAGCTTGGCGGGCCCGTCGGCGGGTTCAGTGGCGACAATCTTCCATGAGCCCGCGGGCGACGAAGATGGTCCGGCAACCGCCGTCAGCCGCGGTGCGATCAGCAAGGTGTGGGCCGAAGTCACATCTTTCTCGGCTCGAACGACGAGGGTCAACTCGCGCACGCCGCGGACATCAATGTCGGCCGTCTCGCCGCCAACTTTGCGCGGAACCAAATCGCCCGAGGCCCACAACTGTTTGCCATCTCCCCAGACTTCGGCCCAGATCGGGTCGCTCCGCTTCAGCGCCCGCACGCGAAATTGGGCCTGAAATCGCGAGTAACCCGCCGCCAGGTCGTACACCGCGCGGCTCGTCATGTCGGGCACATCCTGGGCCGGCGGCGGATGCATCAGCAGCGTATGAACGGGGGACTCCGACACAAACACCTTGGAGAACGCTGCTGCGTCGTCCGCGTTGCGACCTGGTTTGAAGAGATAGTTGTCGAGACCGACGTAGGACTTTTCAATCAGGTCGTCGAGATAGACGACGCCGGCGGTGGTCGGCGAAACGGGCGGGACGCGCGTCGACGGAATGTCGAGCACTCGAGCGACGCGAAAGCCCAGGTGGATTGCACGGTGTGACGGCTGGTTGGCGTGGCGATATGCGCTGCGACAGTGGGAAGCGAGGTGATTCCAGCTGCCACCACGGATCACACGAGTGGAGCCGAAGGATGGGCCATTTGGGTCGTTTAGCGGAGATGTTGAATACCACTTCTCATCGAAATAATCGCCGCACCATTCGTACAAATTGCCGTGCATG
The DNA here is from genome assembly GCA_033762315.1 of Pirellulaceae bacterium. GTDB lineage: Bacteria > Planctomycetota > Planctomycetia > Pirellulales > Pirellulaceae > CAYLLN01. The sequence goes on along the minus strand of JANRLS010000256.1, from coordinate 27,611 downwards.
TCGAACAGGCCAAAGTTGTTTGGCAGCAGCGTGCCTATTGGATGTGACTTGGCGGCGGCGTTCTGGTTGTGCCAACCGTATTTGGACAATTCGTGATTGTCGTCGCCAAACGAATACTGCGTCGTCGTCCCGGCTCGGCTGGCGTATTCCCATTCCGCCTCGGTCGGCAAGCGATACGTTGCTTTCTCTTGCGTCGAAAGCCACTGGCAGTAGGCCACCGCATCGTTCCAAATAATCATCGCCGCCGGCGAATCGTCGGTCACGGCGTAGCCGGGGCTCAAGTACGTTAAAGTCGGCATCGGCGGTGGCTGGCCGGCTTCGACCAGCGGCGGCGCAGCCTTGGCTGCGGCCTCGGCTTTCTCCGCTTCGGTCTGATAACCCGTGGCGGCGGCGAACTTCTTGAACTGGCCGATCGTTACTTCGGTCGCACTCATCAGCAGCGGCTTAGTAATGACGACTCTGTGTTGCGGGCGCTCGGACTTTTGGATTCGGTCCTTCGTGCCCCGATCGGCATTAATTTCTTCGGCCAACTTGAGCGCCGCCTCGACTTGTTCATCGCTGCTGCCCATCAAGAATTCGCCGGGCGGAATGAGGATCATCGTCTGCCCGACGCTGTTGGGCGTTTCAACCTGGATGCCCAAATGTTTCGCCCAGGCTTCTTGATGCGAGCGGGCCGTCTTGGCGTCATACGGAGCGATGGCGGGTGAGGGCGTTGTCGCAGCTTTCTGGGCAAGCTGCTGCTTCACGGATTCGACCACCAGCGACACCCGAAAACCGATGCGGAAGTAACGGTCCGACGGGATGCCGGGGCTGCGAGACGACGACCGGCAGCCGGACGCGGTGTCGCGCCAATCGCCGCCCCGGATCACGCGCTGTGAACTGGCAAAAAATGGGCTATTTGGGTCAATCGCGGTTTTCTCTGAAAATTGGCTGTAGTAGCTCGCATCCCAGCCGTCCTGCACCCATTCCCAGACATTGCCGTGAATGTCGGTCAGCCCGAACGGATTCGCTTTCAGCTCCCCCGCCGCATGCGTGCGACTTCCGGAGTTGTCGTTGAACCAGCCGCCCCGCACCAGATCTTCGTTCTGGTCGCCGATCCAGTACTTCGTGACTGTCCCCGCCCGGCCGGCGAATTCCCATTCCGCCTCGCTGGGGAGTCGGTATCCCGTGCCGTCCAGCGGTGTGATCGTTTCGCCCGCCCGGAAGTAAAACGGCTTCAATTTTTCCTGCTGGCTCAGCTTGGCGCAGAATTCAGCCGCGTCATTCCAACTCACCTGTTCCACCGGATGCTCAGTTGTCTCCAGTCCAGCGACCGCCTCTTTCCCCATACCCCTCGGCGAAAAATGGGACGGATTCGTCCCCATCACTTTTTCATACTCGGCCTGCGTGACTTCGTTCACGCCTAGGTAAAACGGTTGTGTCAGGATCACCTTGTGCTGCGGCGATTCGGAATTGATGCACTCCTGAAAGAGCTTTTGATCAACACCCTTGAGCGCCGCTTCGATCTCCTTCGGGGTGCTCCCCATCATGAACTCGCCCGGCGGGATGAGGCGGAACTTCATGCCGATCGAGTTGGTGTATTCGACCGGCACACCGAGATGCTTCGCCCAGGCTTCCTGATGCGCGCGCGCTTTTGCGGCGTCGAAGGGAGCTTTGGCAAGCGGCGGGGCGGGGCCGATGGGTTTCGCAACCGGAGGCGATGTTACGACCGGCGGTGTGGATGCGATTCCGCTGGGCGTCGTCGCCGGCATGTCGATCACCGACACGCAGCGAAAGCCGGAGTTGTTGGAACGGGACGACGGCGAGAGGTAGTTGCGATACGCACTGCGGCAGTAGGAAGCGTGGTGGAGCCAGGAGCCGCCACGGGTCACGCGAGTGGAGCCGACGGATGGGCCGTTTGGGTCGTTTGGCGGAGATGCTCCATACCATTTCTCGTCGTAGTAGTCGCCGCACCACTCGTACGAATTACCGTGCATGTCGAACAGGCCGAACGGATTCGGCAGCAGCGTGCCCACCGGATGCGACTTGCCGTCGGCGTTCTCCTTGGACCAACCGTATTGATTCAACAACGCCACATCGTCGCCGAACGAATACTGCGTCGTCGTGCCGGCCCGACAGGCGTATTCCCACTCGGCCTCGGTGGGTAGGCGATACGTTGTTTTCTCTTGTGTTGAAAGCCACTGGCAGTAGGCCGTAGCGTCGTTCCAGGTAATGTACGCTGCCGGCAGGTCATCGCTCGTGGCGGCCAGGTAAGTGTTCGTCTTGGCAGCTGTGGATTCTTTCTCCGCTTCGGTTTGATAACCCGTCGCGGCGGCGAACTTCTTGAACTGTCCGACCGTTACTTCGGTCGCACTCATCAGTAGCGGCTTCGTGATGACGACTTTGTGCTGTGGCCGTTCGGCCGTTTCGATACGGTCCTTGACGCCTTGATCGGCTTTGATTTCTTGGGCCACCTTGAGCGCCGCCGTAACCTGCTCATCGGTGCTCCCCATCAAAAACTCGCCGGGCGGAATCAGGATCATCTTCTGCCCGACGGAGTTGGTCGTTTCGACCTGCGTGCCAAGATGCTTGGCCCAAACCTCTTGATGGGCCTTGGCCGCTTTGGCGTCGAACGGGGCGACGGCCGGCGATGGGGCACTGGTGGGGGCGGGAACCCCTGGTGGAGGAGCGAAGTTTTTCGAGTTGGCGGCTGTCGGACGTTCGTTGATGACGAGGGCCAGGCGGGCACCTCCGTCGTTGAATCTCAGGTTTGGCAGGCTGCTCGTACGCATCGCTGAGCGGCAGAACGCGGCGACTTCTGACCACGCACCACCGCAGGCAACTCGCTGCGGCCCCCGGGAACTAGCCCTCGGATCGTCCGTCGGCGACTTTGAATAATAGTCCGCTGCAAACCAGTCGGCGCACCACTCCCAGACGTTGCCGTGCATGTCGTACAGCCCGAACGCATTCGGCTGCAATGCACCGACCGCGTGGGTCGTTCCGTCCGAATTTTGCTTGAACCAGGCATGACTCGATAGGCCATCCACCTGATCGCCATGCTGCCAAACGGATGTCGAGCCTGCTCGACAGGCATACTCCCATTGTGCTTGCGTGGGGAGCGCAAACGTCATCTCGCCGGACCGTGCGTCGCTGTTCAGCTTTGCTAGGAACGGTTCGAGGTCGTCCCAATTGATGGAGTCCACGGGATGGGTGGGGTGGCCTTTGAAGTGCGATGGATTACTCCCCATCACGGCCTGCCACTGGGCTTGTGTCAGTTCATACTTGGCAAGATAGAACGGCTTAGTAATCCGCACTCGATGCTGCGGACCTTCGCTGGAGATGTGGTCGAGCGTCCATTTGAATTCCGGGGTCGATGCCACGTTATCTGTCTGGGCATCCTTCAGAAACCTGGTCTGCTCGTCGGCCGTGGACCCCATCAAGAACTCGCCGGCGGGAATGAGCAGGAAGGCGATCTTCTCGCCGCCGGGCAGCGTGACTTCCTTTTCAACCGGCAGGCCGAGATACTTGGCCCAGGCTTCTTGATGGGCGCGGGCTTGCTGCGCGTCGAACGGGGCGACGGCAAGGGGGGGTGCATTGCCGATTGGCTTGATCGGCTGCGATGGATTTCCGTTCTCAGTGGTTTCCACCGTTGCCGTGCCCCCCTCGGGCACTTTCACGCGGGCGACTTCCTTGCCGTCTTTGTCGCGAACAATCACCCAAATGCCCAGGGCGAGGAGCAGGAATGCACCGAGTCCGCCAGCGGCGAGGACGAGGGGCTGTCGCCAGATCGGGGGCCGCTTGGCTTGGGAGGGCTGCGGGGTGTTTTGCCGGGCCACGTCAATCGTGCGCTGCGAGACGGGGTCGGTGGTGTGCAGCGGATTGACCAGCGCGACAGTCGGCGAAACGCCATCAATGACCGTCACCGCGGGTTGCGTTTTCTCGGCCACGGCGGCGCTCGTCACGCTCGCCGCCGTCGCCGCGGCTGCCGGTTTGGTGCCGAGCGACTGGAAGAACGACGAGAGCTTGCTGCTCGACGAAGGGGCGGCGGACGAGGTGCCGGCGGCCGGCGACGAGCCGTCGAGTTGAGCGAGGGCCGACTCCACTTCGGCCATCGTCTGAAAGCGATCTTCGGGCCGCTTGGCGACCATGCGCTCGAAGATTTTAACGAGCGCGGCCGGAACATCGGGCCGGCTGGCGGCGAGCGAGGGGACGGGCTTGCTCTGGTGGGCCATCAGCTTTTCGACGAGCGTCTCACCGTCGAACAGGTTCTTGCCGGTGAGCAGGCGATAGAGCGTGCAGCCGAGGGAGTAGATGTCGGCCCGGGCGTCGGCATTGCGCGTGTTGAAGGCTTGCTCGGGGGCCATGTAATCGACGGTCCCCATCACCTGGCCGGACTGAGTGAGCCCATCCTGGGCCGCAGCCGCGCCGTCGTCGAACCGGGCCAGGCCCATGTCGAGAATTTTGACCGTGCCGTCCTGATCGAGCAGCAGGTTGGCCGGCTTGATGTCGCGATGCACGACCCCTTTGGAGTGCGCGAAGGCCAGTCCCTTGGCCGCCTGGCGGATGTAATCGACGGCCCGCGCCACCGGCAGCGGCCCTTCGTGGGCGACAACACCCGACAAGTCGCGCCCCGCGACATACTCCATCACCAGATACCAAACCCCCTTTTGCACGCCAGCATCGAAGGTCTGCACGATGTTCGGGTGGCTCAGCTTGGCGGCCGCCTGCACCTCGCGCTGAAACCGCTTGACGGCCGCTTCGTCCTTGGTCAGGGCTGCCGGCAAGAGCTTGATCGCGGCCAGACGCTTCATGTGCCGATGCTCGGCCTGGAACACCTGCCCCATGCCACCGGCACCGATTTTGGCGAGCAAAACATAATCGCCCAGGACGAGCGGCGTTTGCGAACCCGACAGCAGCTCTTGAGCCTGGAATTTGGTCAGTTTCGATTGCTCGATCAGGGCCTGGGCGAAAGCCGTTCCGTCCTTCGGCCGCGTGCCGGCGGGGAGCGCGTTCCAGAAGGACTTGACCTCCTCCGTGGACGACAGCCCCGCGGCGATCAGGGCCTTGGCGAATTGGTCAGCGGATTGCGGCATCGAGCCCCCGGTGGTGCCTCCAGTATAGACGTTCTTGCGGCGATCCGCAGCAATTGGGGAAGGCGATCTCGTTCCAAGAAAAATTACACAAGACCATTGACAAATGTAATTGTGTTTAGTATTATTCCTTTTTCGCTGTGCGGGCCGGGGTATGCACGCGAAGATTGCCATGCGGGCGGAAATGGACCCTGGCGGGGGACATCTGCCACCGATTCGCTCCGGCAGCGGCAGCGTCGGATCATGCGCGGCGCGGCTTCGCGAATGGAACAGGGGGCGTGCCTAGGCGTGGCGAGACCGGCCGGCGAGAACGTGCTTAATTGGCGAGTGCTCCGGCAACTCGAAACCTAAAATTAAGAGTTGACGGGGCGTGAGGGACGATCGGAAGATCGCGCGAAATGGGGGGGCAGCAATGTTAAGATCCCTTATCGCCTGCCACGCGATGTTATTGCTCTAAGTCATTGATCAGCAATTACTTAGGATTGGAAATCGAGTCAAAAAAGGTCGTGGAAAGAGCCTCTTGATAACTAATTTGACCGCCGATTCACCCATTAGAGGGGGTCGCCGGTTAGTGCTCCGGCAACCGAAAACTGCGGGTGCCACCCCCCTGCGGGGCGCGGGAAGGGGGACCCGAACCCCAAAACCCAAGTGCTGAGGTGGCTTTAGTACGTCACCGTCAGGCCGCCATAGGCCCCAAACAGCGGCACGCCATAGCCCCGGACTTCCTCGTAGTACTGGTTGGTCAGGTTGTCGAGCCGGATGAAGGCGCTCGTGTTTTGCGTGAGCTGCGCGTTGGCGGCCAGGTTGAGCACGATGTAAGGGTCGAGCGGCAGCACGTCGACATCGATCCGGTCGCCGACATAGAGCATCTGGAAGGTGATGTTCGCCCCATAGTCGGGAAAAGCCTGCGTGATCGACATCGAGACTTTGTCGCGCGGGCGGCGAAACAGCTGGTTGCCGAAGTTGAACGAACTCGGATCGAGATCGATGGTGTCGTCGTGCGTGTAGAGCGTGTTGACCCACAGGTTTTCGGTGAGATAGACGAGCAGGCTCAGTTCGACGCCGGTACTGCGCGCGATGCCGACGTTCTGCAAGTTGCCGAAGGTCGGCGAATTCGGATCGAAGAGGAAGACGATCAGGTCGTCGAAGTCGTTGCGAAAGTACGTCGCATCGACCGCGATGACGCCATCCCAAATCGACTGTCGCAGGCCGACATCCCACCCCTTGCTCCGTTCGGGGAGCAAGTTCGGATTGCCGGCTTGCCCGGCATCCTGCTCGGCGAGCGACGGCTGGCGAAAGCCGGTGCCGATCGAACCATGCAAGGCCGAGGCGGTGGCGTCGATGTTGTAGAGGCCGGTGACGCGATACGTTTGCGCCGGGCCCGAGCGGCTGGTGTCGTCCCACCGCGCGCCGGCCGTGCCGAAGAAATTGCCGAGTTGGAACTGATCTTGCACGAACGCCCCTTGCACGCTTTGCCGCGCCAGGGGGCTGAGCGTCGCTTCGGCCTCCTCGGCATGATAGAGGGCCCCGGCCGAGAGGATGTTGGTTTCGGTGAGCTGGGCACTGGCGAAGTAATCGATCTCGCGCGTTTGGCCGTGGAAATTCGGGTTGAACGCGCCGGGGTCGGTGTCGGTCCGGTCGTAATCGACGAAGTTGAAGCCGACGCGCTGCTGGACGAGGCCATCGACGGCCCAGTTGCTAAGCTGAACGCGGTTGCTCCAGCCTTTGAGCTGGTTTTTTCGCAGGAGGTTGTCGATGGGCAAGAACGGCGGGCTGAACGAAAAGGCGTCGTCCACCTTGGCCGAGGAGTCCATATATCGGAAGACGTAATCGACGTTCCAGGCGTCGCCGAGGTTGTAGCCGAGGCGGCCGCTGATGTTGCCCAGGTTGAAGCCGTCGCGCTCGGGATTGCCGTTGCGCACGGACGCGGCCGAGACGCCGGTGGTGCTATAGAACGAGCCGCCGACGGAGTAGTACTTCACGTCGTCGCCGCCGCTGACATTGAGGCCGGTCTGCCCGGTGTTGTAGGTGCCGCCAAAGCCGGTGGCGCGAACCGTGAGGGGCCCTTCGCCCCGCTTGGTGATGATGTTGATGACGCCGCCGATGGCGTCGGAGCCATAGCCCATGCTTTGCGGCCCGCGGAGGACTTCGATCCGCTCGATGTTGTCGGTGCTGAGGGTGGAAAAGTCGAAGCTGCGGACGGCATTGCTGGGGTCGTTCAGCGGGATGCCATCGAGGAGGACTTTGGTCTGGGCCGAGTTCGCGCCGCGGAGAAAGACGCTGGTCAAACCGCCAGGGCCACCTTGGCGGACGACATCGAGCCCCAGCCGGCCGCGCAGAACCTCGGCGACGGTGGTTTGACCGCCGCGGGGGCTGATTTGATCGATGTATTCCGAGGTGATGACATCGACCGCGCTACCGGTCTGGCTCAGCGGCGTCGCCTGGCGATTGGGCGAGACGACTACATCGGCCGGCAGCGGCTCGGCGGGATAGGCATTGAGCCGGCCGGGGACGATGGTTTCGGGCAGTTCCGGCAGCGAGTCATCCGGAACCGCCGGCTGGACCGCCGTTTCGTCGGTGACGGTCGTCGTCGCTGCCGGCTGAGCGGCAGCGGGAAGGGGCACGCCTAGAGACAGGAGAACCGCGATGAAGAGCGTTGATACGGCGGGGAGAGACGGCAAATTGCATTCGCGAAGCCACGGCTCGCGTTTGGCCTTCCCCTTTGTCCAATCCGAAACCCGCGATCCGAAATCCGCGATCGACCTGCCGCCTGCGCGCGGCACACCCTGGACGCACATCGAAACTCCTTTCCCTCCCACGGGGAAATGCGAAGTTGGTGGAGTTTCCGGACCAGTTATCCTGGCTTGGGGTCGTCCTACTGGCCGGCCTTCCCAGCTTCCCGAAGGAAACCAGTGGCATCGTCGGCGTTCGTCACCCTTACAGTCGCGGGGCGGCGGGAGCTTTGCACTCCACTTCCCTGAATTCCAGAAACGGTCAAAGGAGCCGGCGCGCGTTCTCCGCCGCACTGGTCCCTGTTCCTTAGCATCGGCCGCGCGAGCCACTTGGCCCGCACCGAATTTGCCGATTTTGCCGACCGGGACGGCTGCTAGCGGCCGTCCGGTTTCGCTATTTCAACTCTTTGATCCGCAGGTTGCGATATTCGACATGCGCCCCGTGCCCGCAAAACCCGATGTAGCCGCTCGTCCGTTCGAGGCCGGGATGCTTGTTGCCGTCGATGGTTTTCGGCGTGCTGGCCTTGGCGATATCGACATCGACGATCGTCTCGCCATTCAGAATCACCGTGACTTGCTTCCCCTTCACGATGATCTCTTCGCGATTCCACTCGCCGACCGGCTTCTGGAAGCCTGTTTTCGCGGCGGCGACGCCATAGATCGAGCCGTGGTGCTGATAGTCCTTGATGTTCTTGTATCGCTCCGAGGAATCGTCGAGCACCTGGATTTCCATGCCGACATAGGCCGGATCGCCCGTCAGCGGCGTGCGGATGCCGATGCCATTGTTCGCGCCGGGAGTGAGCTTGAATTCGAACTTGAGATGAAAATCGGCGTATTCCTTGTCCGTGTACAGGTTGCCGCCCCCCTTCGGCTTGCAAACGATGGCCCCCTCGACTACTTCGTAGCCGTCTTTGCCCCCTTGCCAGCCGTTCAGCGTTTTGCCGTCAAAGAGGGAAGTAAAGCCATCCTCCTCGGCTCCGATTGCGAAGGGGGCCAGAGCGAGCAAAAGAGCAGCGGAGAGGGGCAACCAGCGGAGCATGGGGAGATTCCACGAAGGGTGAGGGATCGGGCGGGACGACTGATTGTAGCGCCGCCGGCGGGCAAATTGAAGCCTGCCGGACGGGCTGTCCGACGAAGTCGATACGCCGCGTCTTTCCCCTTGGCTTGCCGCCATGTCCGTCGATTCCTCCACCGCCGCGATTCACCAGCCGCTCGACTATTGGTCCGATTCGACCCGGCCGCTGGCGAGCCTGGCGATGGTCGCGCCGTTTCTGGTGGCGTACGAGGCGGGGGTTTTGCTGCTCGGGTCCGGGGCGATTCGCAACGGTGCCGATGTCTGGCTGCGAACCTGGCTCGATCTCGCCGGCCTGGGGCAATATTTCCTTTTGCCGGTGCTGGTGTGCGGCATCTTGCTGGCATGGCATCATGCCCGCCGCGATGCCTGGCGGATCGATCGCCGCGTGCTCGGCGCGATGTGGCTCGAAGCGGTCGCGCTCGGCCTCGCGCTCTTGGTGCTTGCGCAGTTGCAAGCGCGGCTGCTTGCCGGCTTTTGCGATCCCGCGCCGGTGGCGGCTTTGGCGACGGGTCCGGCGGCGCTTGCCGCGCGGGCTTGCGGCTATTGCGGGGCGGGCATCTACGAGGAGTTGCTGTTTCGCTTGCTGCTGTTGTCGCCGGCGATCGCTCTGCTCAGGTGGGTTGGCATGAACCGGACCTACAGCCTGGGGTGCGCGATCGCGGCGACGAGCCTCGCCTTCGCGGCGGCGCACTACCGGTTCGAGTTGTCGCTCTTTGGCTGGCAGATTGGCTTGCCACATGGCGACGAGTTCACCTGGTTCAGCTTTTTGTTTCGGGCCACGGCGGGGAGCGTCTTCGCGCTCGTCTTTGCGCTGCGGGGCTTTGGCATCGCCGTCGCCGCGCACGCGATTTACGATCTGCTGGTGCTGGCGATTTAGCCCCGCGGCGGCGCGCCGGAACCAGCGCGGCGAGGCTTGTCAAGAGGCAATCGCGCGGTTTGCCGCGCGGCGAGAAAGTGCCGTTCTTGGCTCGCGCGCAGCGACGTATAATGCGGCGTAGTGATGCTCAACGAACCTCGCCGACGCGACCGAAGGAACTCCGAGCCGTGCTCTCCGTTCGACCCAAAGTTGCCGAGCTCGCGTTTCAAGTGTTTGGTCGTTCGCTGCATCCCGAGCTGTTCGAGGTCTATAAAACCCGCAACCTGGCCCGCGGCGATTATCAGGTCAAGCTCGACATCACCTCGGCCGGCCACGTCGTCACTTGGCGTTATCGTGGGCTGACCCTCACCGAAGTCGCCTGCTCGGCCCAGCATCCCTTGCCCGAAAAACGCCGGCTCCTTTCCTATCGGCTGAAGGGAGAGCGGAGCGACCGGGTCGAATGCCGCGGCGGAATCGTCTATCAGACGAGCTTTCAGCTGGAGCCGGTCACGCCCGAGCTATTCTGGGCCTTCCAAGAAGAACTGACGCGCGACAGCGAAAAGCAGGGCCTCGTGCATACGTTCGATTCCAGCGGCCGACTGGCCATCGGTGCCCTGAGCTACATTCATGCCGAGATGCGGAACCGCAGCCTCTTGGTGCAGGCGTTTCACACCTTTCCCGATGACTACGCGATCGTGAAGAGCCAGTCGGTATTCGAGCTGCCGTAGCGGCGAAGTGGCCCAATCGCTCAGGCGAGGAAGGCCGCGATTGCCGCATTCACTTCGGCTGGCTTTTCGAGCGGGGCCATGTGTCCCGCCCCGGCGATTTCGACGAACTGGGCGTTGGGCAGCGCCGCCGCGAAGCCTTGCATCTCGCCGCTGGGGCTGATCGGATCGTGCTCGCCGCAGAGGACCAAGGCCGGCACATCGATCTCCGCCAGCCGCGCGGTCATGTCTGGCCGCTGAGCCATCCCCCGGCTCGCCGCCGCGATGCCGCGGGGATCGGACTTCAGAATGACTTGCCGCGTGGCCTCGACGAACGGTGCTTGCGCCGCGAGGGCCGCCGGACCGAACAGCTTGGGGAGCATTGTCTCGGCGATGAACGCGGGTCCTTCGCGCTGCACGCGATTCGCCAGGCCAATCCGATTGGCCGCGGTCTCGGCATTGTCGGCCACGGCCCGCGTGTCGCACAGAATGAGCTTCGCCAGCCGCGACCGATGACGCAGCGCGAACTGCCAGGCGACGTAGCCCCCCATCGACAGGCCGCACAGCGTCACCGGCTCGGCAATGTTGAGAGCGGCGAGCATTTCGGCCAGGTCGTCGGCCAGGCGCTGCATGGTGACGAGGCCGGGAGTGACGGTGCTCGCGCCGAAGCCGCGCAGGTCGGGGGCGATGACGCGGTGGGTCTCCGCCAACCAGGCGATTTGCCCGAGCCACATCGTGTGATCGAGCGGAAAGCCATGCACGAGCAGCAGCACCGGCCCTTCCCCTTGTTTGACGACGTTTAGCTCCGCTTCATGAACGGCGACGCGAGGCATGATTCGCTCCGAGAAACAGAGACGCGGCTAAAACCAGAAAGCAACGCCGCGGATCGCCCACTGACCCACCATGAACACCGCGAAGACACCGAGTGCCGCGGTGCCAAACTTGCCAAAGCTGTGCTCCGGCAGGCCGCGGCGAATGCGCCACAGTTGCCAAGCGCGGTACGGAACCTGAAAGGCGAACAGCGGAAACAGGAAGAAACCCGCGGGATTGTAGGCCCAGGCGGCGCGGAGGTCGAAGTGGGCGAGCGAGATGAAGCACCGCGTCATGCCGCAGCCGGGGCAGCCATAGCCCGTCAGGCGGCGAAAGACACACAGCTCCGGCAGCGGCGCGCCGATTCCGGGAACCAGCACTTCGGTACTGCCGCGAACACTGAGGACGACCGCCAGCACCATCACCAGCGCGCACAGGACGAGGATGACGCCGTGATACAGCGGATCGGGGCGCGGAACAAACGGCGGGCGCGCGGGGGTTTCCGGCGGCGACGGCGCAGCGGCCACTTCGTCGATTGACGCCGCGCTCCCTTGGCTCACTTTCCCGCTTCCTTCGTCTTGGCCAGTTCCTTCTGAAAGAACTCCAGCTGCCGGCGAATCGCCCCGGTGTGCGGATCGAGCTTCACCGCCTGCGATTGGTACTTGATCGCATTGGCCAGGTCTCCCTTGGCGTAATAGCAGCGACCGAGCGTGTCCAAATAGCCGGGATAGTCGGGGCGGATTTCGAGCGAGCGCAGGCTGCACTTGAGGGCTTCGTCATAGTCTCCTTCGGTATTGCCGACGAGCCAGGCCAGTTGATTGCAACCCTGGGCAACTCCCAAATTGGCCTGCGCCTGGAAGGCTTCCGTCGGTGCCTGGTCGGCGGCCTGGCGGGCCTCTTCGATCTGGTCGCGAAAATCCTTCGCCGCTTCGTCGATTAATTCCTTGGTCTTCTCACGCCGCTCGGCGGAGGGATTGGGCAGGCGATACAGGGCGATCAGCACGTCGGCATCGGTGGGATCGGATTCAATCGCCTGATCGAGCCGCTTTTCGGCGGCGGCGAAGTCGCGCTGCTCGACGAGGTGGCAGGCGAAAAAAAAGTGCATCCGCGAAATCACCCCCGCCGGCTCGCGGCTGGCCCGGACGCAGGTGTCTTTGTGGGCTTCGTCCTTGACCATTAGGTCGCACACGGGCTTGAGCGTTTCGCCTGCGGCCAGCTCCTTCACCTGATCGTGCAATAGCTCCGACAGGTAAAACCGCGAGCGGAAATCAAGCACCGAAGCCGGTGCCGAGGCAGCCATGACCGCCCGATACTCGCGCTCGGCCCAGTCCATCAGTCCCCGCTCTTGCAGCACGAAGCCAATGCGAAAGTGCTCGTCCAGGTTGTCGGCCCGCAAGGCCAGGGCCCGCTCGGCGGTGGCTTTGGCCTCGGCATCGCGCTTGAGGGCCAGCTGCGTCTCGGCCAGCCGATAGAGGAGGAGCGGGTTGTCGTTGAACACGGCGACAAACTGCTCGCGGGCGGCGACTTCGAGCACCACGTCCCAGGCCCCGCGCTGAAAAAGCCAATCGACAATTTCCGTCAGTTGCTCCGGAGTGCCGTCGAGCAGCGAGAAGGTGCGGCGAATGACTCCCACCGCGTCGTCGTCGCGCCCCAGCCGTTTGAGCAGCTCGACCTGCCAGCGATACAAATCGCGCACGATCTCGCGGTTGGTGCGGTCGGGATGCTTGTCGAGCGTCTCATGCTCCAGCTTGGTCGCTTCGTCCCAATCGGGCAGTGCCGCCGCCGGCTCGGCCACCGTGCGGGCATACAGCCGTAGCCAGGCCGCGGCGGGGCGCTTGCTGTTACCGACGATGGAAGTAATCGTTTTGACGAGGCTCGCCCGCTCGGCGGCATCGGCGATGGCGGGCTGGTCCATCACTTTCAGGGCGGCATATTTCGAGAGGGGATCGATCGTTTCAAACCGCGACAACCGGCAGAGTGGGGCGACCCCTTGCGCGCCTTCGAGGGAGGCGAGGCGGTCCATCCGGTTGCGGCGTTCGCTGTCCGACAGGTCGCCATACCCCTTCAGGATGCGAACCACGTCGGGCGAATCCGACTCTTGAAACCAGCGAACTCCCATGCTCCGCACGAGATAGCGCGCCCGCAGGGCGATTTCCGGATCGCTGTGGTTCTGGGCGGCATGAAGAGCATCGAACGCTTCCAGGCCCAGCTGCGCGAGCTCCGCTTGGGCCGCTTCGCGAGCAGCAAAGTCCTCGGCACCCAATTGGCCGATCAGCGCAGCGATCTTCGCATCGACCGCCGCCTCCTCGGCCTGTGGAACATCAGCGGCCCGAACCGGCGACCGGCCCGCCAGCGCCGCCCCCGCCAGAACGAGCGAAAACCCGGCGATCCATGCCGGCCAGCAAGTGCGTGTCGTGTGCATACTCCATCCTCGGCGTGGGAACCGAACTGCCCGACTTCAGAATAACCAACTTCGCGCGGTGGGGACAAGGCAAGGGTGTTACGCGTGATCGTAACGCATCAAAATCTCATCCGGATGCAGGCCCGCGATGGAGGCAAAGCCGCCGGCGGCAATCTTGTCGCCGAGGGTGGTGATGGTGCGGAAGTAGCGGTCATCGACCCGGCGGCCGGTCAGCTCGCGCGAAAGGTCCTGGCACAAAATGTCGGCCGCGGCCCGGACGACCTCGTCGTTCTGCTTGGCGGCATAAAGGCTGGTGGCGAGCATCACGACCAGCTTCTGCACGCGGCTCGATAGCTCGCTCATCCGGCATTGGCGGTCGGCCAACTTGAGCTGGTGCTTCCGCAGGGTCGCGCTAATTTCCAGCGGCATCGCTTGCAGGCCGCGCACGGCGGCGATGGCGTGCGCCCGGAGCGGTTCGGGCATCGGGCCGAGTTCCGTCCGCCATTTGCGGGCCAGCGATTCGGACAGCCACCACCAGCCATAGGGCAAAAGGGCCCGGCGGAGCTTCCAGACATGCACCGGGTTCATGGGGCTAAAGGTTTTCATGCCGGCGGCGACCAGCGCCTTGCCCACCGGCTCGAAGAACGCCGTGCCGTGTTGCTTCACCAGCGATTTGAAGAGGGCCATGCCGAGCATTTCGCCTTCGCCCTCGTAGATGCAGGGGGCGAGGAACTCGTGGACCTGGTCGCCGAACAGGTGCCCCTGCAAAAAGGCCCGGCCGCCGTGCGTTTTCATGAACAGTTCGATGGCGGCTTCCTTTTGCGATTCGCTGCCAAAGATTTTGGCGACGATGCACTCCATCTCGCCCCGGTAGCCTTGATCGAGGAGCGTCGAGCACCAGGCGACGAGGGCATCGCAGCCGACGATCAGCCCGGCGAGGCGGCCCAAGCGGCGGCGAACCAGTTCGCGGCGGGCGATTGGCTCGCCATAGGTCTGCCGAAACTGGGCCCACGGAATCATGCTGGCCATCATCAGCCGCATGTTGCCGGCAGCCGTGGCACACAGGGCCACGCGGCCGAGGTTCAGGCCGTGGTAAGCAATCGTCAGGCCGTTTCCCTTGGGCACGCGGAGCAGGTTTTCGGCCGGAACGGGGAAGTCGCGGAAGACGATCCCTTGGTTATACGTGTGCCGCAGGGCATAGAGGCCGTACTTTTTGAGTTGGAACTGCTCGTTCTCGCGCTCGGGCAAATCGCAAATCAGCACCGCCGGCTTGTCGTCGATCAGGCAGACGAGGCCAATCGTGCGGCCGGGGACGACGTTGGTGATAAACAGCTTCTCGCCGTTCACCAGGTAGCGGCCGTCTTGCAGCGTGGCCTTGGTGCGGAGGGCCGTCAGGTCGCTGCCGGCACAGGGCTCGGTCAGGGCAAAGGCCGAGAGGCTGTGACCGCTGGCGAGGCGCGGCAGGAATCGCTTCTTCTGCTCTTCGCTGCCGAAGGTGCGGACCGGATCGACCGCCCCAATGCAGCCGTGAACCGAGGCCAGGCCGGCGATGGTCGGCTCGACCAGGGCCATTTGCGTGAGGAACGGCATGAAGCTGCGGAGCGGCGCGCCGTAGCCGCCATACTGCCGATCCACGAGCAGTCCCCAATAGCCGGCTTTGGCGAGATCGGCGAGCACCGACTCGGCGATTTTGTTGTCGGCGTTGTACATCGTGCCGGCCGCGCGGTGACGGCGCACAACCTCCAGCGACTGCGACATCACCTGCTGCACGTCCGGCGGCGTGCTTTCGTAAGCCGCCTCAAAAAGCTCCGCCGGCAGCGAGCGGTCCCAAATGGCCCGGTGGATCGGGCTGTTGGTGGTTTGATATTCCCGCTTGAAAAGCTGCTCGACCTGGTCGTCGGCCCGGTCGATGGCCCCGGTGCGGCGGGCCTCGTCGTCGCTCTTTCCGCCGAGTTTGAGGGCCGTTTCGGCGAACGAGGACTCGGGCACGGCGACCGCCGTCTCAGGACCGGGCGGGGCAGGAACCGGATCGGCGGGTGGAAGCGAGGTAGTCATGTTGTAATTCTAGGCCGTTGCCACCGGCCAGCAAACTAGCGGCGACTCGTCACGGGGCCAAAACCTGCGATAATCCGGGGATGATTCACGAGGCGGATACCATCGTCGAAATTTTCTGCCGGCGGGTCGATTCCGACGGCCCGCGGCCCGCTTTGGGGGTCAAGCGGGCGGGGCAATACCACTGGTTCACCTGGAGCGACCTGGCGGGACAGGTGGCGGCGGCAACGGCGGCGCTGGTCCGTTTGGGAGTGCAACCGGGGGACCGGGTTGCCCAGGTGTCCGAGAACCGGCACGAGTGGGTCATTGCCGACCTGGCCATTCAGATGTCCGGGGCCATCCATGTGCCGATCCATGCCCCGCTGGCCGGGCCGCAAATCGCGTGGCAGATTCGGCATAGTTTGGCCAAGGTGGCGCTGCTTTCCGGACCATCGCAGGCGGCCAAGCTGGCGGCCTTGGGGGAGGACTGCCCGGCGAATGTGAACTGGGTCGCATTCGATCCCTGTGCGGAACGGCTGGCCGGCGCGCCGATTCACACCTGGAGTAATGTCGTCTCCGCGGCCGACCTGGCCGAGGGAATCGCCGCCGGGTCCATGTCCCGCCATCGGACCGCGCCCGAATCGCTGGCCACGATTCTCTACACCTCGGGCACCACCGGCGAACCGAAGGGGGTGATGCTCTCGCAGCACAACCTGGCATCGAACTGCCTGGGAACGATCGACGCCTTCGGCGCGGTGGAAGACGACCTGCGGCTCAACTTTTTGCCCCTCTCGCATATCTTTGCCCGGACTTGTGATTTGTACGTCTGGATCGCGGGTGGGACACGGATGGCCCTCGCCGAATCGCGCGAGACAGTCATAGCCGATTGCCAAGCGGTCAGGCCGACGTATTTCAATGGCGTGCCCCACTTCTACGACCGGGTCTATCGGGGCCTCGCCGACAAAGGGGTCGCCCAGCAACCCGGCATCGTGAAGGGGCTCTTGGGCGGGCAGATTCGCCATTGCTGCAGCGGCGGGGCGGCTCTGCCCGATCATTTGTTCGACTATTTCCACGGGCAGGGAGTGCCGCTTTTACAGGGTTTTGGGCTCTCCGAAACGTCACCCGTGATAACGGTTTCGTCGGAGCAGGCGTATCGCCGCGGTTCGTGCGGGCGGCCGATTCGCGGGGTCGAGCTGCGGATCGCGGATGACGGCGAAATCCTCACCCGCGGCCCGCACGTCATGCCGGGCTACTATGCCAATCCCGCCGCGACCGCCGAAGTGCTCCGCAACGGTTGGCTGGCGACCGGCGACTTGGGGCGAATCGATGATGGTGGGTTTCTCTACATCACGGGGCGGAAAAAGGAACTGCTGGCGACGCTAGGGGGCAAGAAGGTCGCGCCGGTCTTTCTGGAGGGACTGCTCACGCAAGACCCGCTCGTCTTGCAGGCGCTGGTGGTCGGGGACGGCCGGCCCTGCCTCGCCGCGCTGGTGGTGCCCAATCCCGACGCCCTGCGGGCCGAGATCGCCGCGCGGGGAATCTTGGTTGCCTCGCCCGCCGAGGCGCTGGCCCATCCGGCGGTGCGGGCTCTCTATGCCGAGCGAATCGCCGCGCGTCTGGCCGGCGTTTCGCACTATGAGCAGGTGCGCCGGTTCGCGCTGTTGCCCCGCGGCTTTAGCATCGAAGCGGGGGAGATGACCGCTAAGCTCAGTCTGCGGCGGAAAGTAATCGAAGAGCATTTCGCCGCCGAGATCGACGCGCTCTATGCCACCCCCGTCGAGTAGCGTCCTACGGCGAATACCAACCCGCAGCATCAGCAAGGGAATCCACACCAATCCGCCGCGTCAGCAAAGGCACCTATTCCCCTCGGCCTCTCCCGCGTCCCTCCACCCGCTCAGCCTCGCTGAGGCGGCTGTACAATGAGCGACCGCCTTCCAAGGCAAAACGCCCGCGACCCGATCAGACCCTCCGATGATCACCCGGATCGAACTGACGAACTTCATGTCGCACGCCCACACGGTCATCGAACCGGCGGCGGGGCTGACGGTCATCGTCGGTCCGAATAACTGCGGCAAAAGCGCGGTGGTCGCGGCCTTGCAGGTGCTGTGCCGCAACGATCCGGCGGCCTATGTCGTCCGCCACGAGACCAAGGAATGCACGGTCGCGGTGGAAACGAGCGACGGGCATAAAGTCGTTTGGTCGCGGAAGGCGAAGGGTTCGCCGAAGTATATCATTGACGGCCAGCAGTTCGACCGCCTGGGCAAAGGTGGCGTGCCCGACGAGTTGCATCGAGCATTGCGGCTGCCGGAGGTGGAAGGGACCAAGAATGCGGCGCTCGACGTGCATTTTGGCGGGCAAAAGTCCCCGATCTTTTTGCTCGATCAGCCAGCGGCCGAGGCAGCCCGGTTTTTCGCCAGTTCGTCGGATGCCAGCCGTCTGGTCGAGATGCAGCGCCGGCACAAGGTCCGCGTGGCCGACCGCCAGAAGGACAAAAACCGGCTGGAGGCCGAGTCGCGGCAGGTCAATGGCGAGCTCGAGACGCTCCAGCCGGTCGTTGAAATCGACAAGCATTTGAAGACGCTGGAGGCGGCCTGGCACGAGCTGACTCAACTGGCTGGTCAGATTGCCGCGGCCGAGCGCGCCGCGGCGGCGCTGGCCGCACAGTCGGCCGTGGTCGTCAACGAGCGGGCCGTGGCTGGCGCGCTCGCGCCTCTGACCGCGCCGCCGGCGCTAGCTCCCACCGAGCCGCTGGCCCGGCAGATCGAGCAATTGCAAAGCGCGCGGCATTCAGCCGATGCTCTCACTGGCCAGGTGCAAGCGCTACAGGAACTTGCCGCGCCGCCGACACTGGCCGATGAAAGGGCGCTCGCCAAAGCCATCGCCCACCTCGAGGCGGCCAGTGCCAATGCTGCCTCGGCCCTGCACGAGCGCGACGCGCTCGTGCCACTCGTCGCGCCGCCTGTCTTAGCCGACGAAGCAGCGCTCGCCGGTTGCCTGGCCGGGCTGGCCGCTGCCCAGGGTAATGTTGCCGCGCAGCACGGTCGTTTGCAAGCGCTGGCCTTGGTTTCGCCTCCGCCGGCACTGGTTGAAAGTGGTCCGCTTGGCGACGCCATCGGCCGGCTGGACCAGGCCGCGCGGCAAGTGGACGAATTTCGCCGCCAACTGGTCCAGGCCGAAGCGGAGCAGCTTGCCGCCGCGGCCGAGTTGCGGGCCTGGGCGACGGATGGCACTTGCCCCACCTGCGGTGCGCCCCTCAATGCCGACCGGCTGCTGGCCCACGCGGCAGCCGGGCTGGGAGGGCACGCACATGGCTGACGACTACGCGGGGCTGCTCATCATCGGCGATCCGCATCTCGAAGGGCGAATTCCCGGCTTTCGCAAGGATGACTATCCCCGCGTCATACTCGACAAGCTCGCCTGGGCCCTCGACTATGCGGCGAACAATCGCTTGTTGCCGGCGATTCTGGGCGATCTGTTCGACAAGCCCCGCGATAATCCCAACTGGATGCTGGTCAAGCTGCTCGACCTGCTCCGGGGCGAGGTGCTGACGCTCTACGGCAATCACGACGTTCACTACAACCCGCAGCTGACCGCCGACGATTCGCTGAGCATCCTCGTGCAAGCCGGTCGGCTGCGGCTCGTTAGCGAGCAATCCCCTTGGCAAGGAACCATCGGCGGCCGCACGATCCTTGTCGGCGGCGCTTCGTATCGGCAGAAGATTCCCGAGAGTTTTGCCCCTGGCGCTGAGGCCGTCCGGCCGCTCGTCGTCTGGCTGACGCACCACGATGTGCTCATTCCGGGCTATGACAAGGGCTACTTCCGCCCCTTTGCCATTCCCGGCATCGACCTGGTCATCAACGGGCACATCCATCGCCGGCTGGACGACGTTCAGGCTGGGCAAACGCTGTGGGTCACCCCCGGCAACATCAGTCGGCGGGCCCGCAGCGATTTGACGCGCGAGCACGTTCCCGCCGTGCTGCGGATCGATGTCGGGGCGGATGGGCCGCGGCTGGAATATGTCACCGTGCCGCATCGGCCGTTCGACGAAGTCTTTCACGAGCAGGCGCTCGACGCGCCGGCCAGCGAATTTGCGTCGGCCTTCGTGGCGGGCCTCGCCGAATTGCAGTCGCGGCGCACGGCCAGCGGCGCGGGGCTGATGCAATTTCTGCAGCAAAACCTGGGTCAGTTCGAGCCCGCGGTGGCCCGCGAAATCGAACGCCTGGCAACGGAGGTAACAAGCGATGGCGAAAACGCTTCCCAAGGAAACTGACGGCGGACCGACTTTGGAGGAGCTGCAGCAGCGCTTCGAGAGTCTCAATACCCGCAAAATTCAGGCGGGTACGAGGCTGGAGGCTGCCCAGAAGCAACTGGCCGACTTGCAGCGGCAAGCCCGCGAGCAATACGGCACCGACGACGTGGCCGAGCTCCGCGCCAAGCTGGAGACGATGAAAGCCGAAAACGACCAGAAGCGGCGGACCTATCAGGCGCAGCTCGACAAAATCGATGCCGACCTGGCGGCCGTCGAGCAGAAATTCGCCCCCCAGCCCACCGATGCCGCGGGGAAATGACGATGGACGCCGCGACTCTTTCTCCTCCGCTTGAGCTGCGCCGCCGGACCGACCGGCTGCTGGACAAGCGCGACGAGCGCGAACGGCGGAGCGTGCAAATGGCGAAGGAATTCGACGAGCTGAACGCCTATCTGGCCGTTGCGCCGCAGGTGACCGTGGCGCTTGAGGCGCTGACCGACCAGCTTTTTGAGCGAGACTTGCGCGTCTTGCAAGAGAAACTGTCGCTCGCGCTGCGCGAGGTGCTCGATCAGCCGATCCTGTTTACCGCCACGCCCGATTTTCAACGCGGAGCGACGACAATTTCGTTCGCCATCGAGCGCGATGGGCATGAAGAAGACGTGCTGAAGGGGCAAGGGGGCTCGGTCGCCAACGTGCTCAGCGTCGGCCTGCGGATGTTCGCCTTGACCACGCTGGACGAGGCCCGTCACCGCCGCTTTCTGGTGCTCGACGAGCAGGATTGCTGGCTGCGGCCCGACCTCGTCCCCCGGCTCGTCAAAATCGTGCATGAAGCGGGCCAGGCGCTCGGTTTCCAGGTGCTGATGATCAGCCATCACGATGTCGCTACCTTCGAGCGCTATGCCGACAAAATCTATGAATTCGCGCCGACAGCCGACGGAGTTGTCGTCCGCGAAGTGCCGCTGCGTCGCGAGGACGGGGACCAGTTTGGTCCCGGCTGAGACTTCGATGAAGGCGAGGCTTTACTTCTCGTCCAAACAATACAAATACCCGTCCGAGCGCAGCAGCAGGCGGCCGTCGGCGGCGATGGGGCAGGCATTGAAGGTGCTGCGCTCCCCCATGTCGTTGGTGGCGAGCAGCTTGAACTGCGGCTGGGCGGCGACGACAAACGTCCGGCCGTTGCGCGTGAGGTAGAAGATTTTGCCGTCCCCTAAAATCGGCGAGGCATAGAACTGCCCCGCCAGCGGCAAGCGCTCTTCATACACCAGCTTGCCGGTCGCCAGTTCGGCGCAATAGACGATGCCGAGGGCTTCGTGCGCCCAGTACATGTGCTGGCCGAAGACGAGCGGCGACGAAACATTCGAGCCGGTTTTGCCAACCCAGAGGCGGTGCGAATCGGTTACGTCGCCGCTGCCCCCCATTCGCACGGCAAGGGCCCCGCCTGAACGGCCGCCGATGCAATAGACAACGTCGTCCGCAATGACCACGGTGGGAACCATGTACCACCCGATGTCGGTGTCGCAGGCCCAGAGCTGTTCGCCGCTGGTGGGATTGAAGGCGAGCACCTTGCCCAGGATGGCGACGATCAACTCCGTGCGGCCGCTTTTTGTTTTCGTCACGACGGGCGTATTCCACGATTCCTTGATGCCGCGGGCTCGCCAGACTTCCTTGCCGGTCGCTTTGTCGAGAGCATAGAGCGACTGGCTTTCGACGCTGGCGTTGATGATCACGAGGTTCTCGTGCACCACGGGTGAGGCGGCCGAGCCCCAGCCATGCAGGCCATCGCCTACGTCGGTTTGCCACAGTTGCTTGCCGTTCAGATCGAAGGCATAGGCCCCGGATTTTCCGAAGAAGCAATAGATGCGCTGGCCATCGCTAGCCGGGGTGCTGCTGGCGTAGCCGTGGTCGTCGCGGATTCGTTCCTGCTCGGGCAATTTGGCGGGGACGTCATTCTTCCAAAGTAGTTGGCCGTCGGTCCGCCGCAGACAAACGAGGTGCCGTTTGAGATCGCTCATCTCGCCCGACTGGCCGGGCACTCCGTAGCCGCTGAAGGCGGTGAGATAGATTTTTTCGCCCACCAGGATGGGACTGGATGTTCCTGGTCCCGGCAGCGCGGTTTTCCAGACGACATTCTCGCTGCCACTCCAGGTGGTGGGCAGGGTTTTCTCGCTGGTGATTCCCTGTCCCGCCGGGCCGCGAAATTGCAGCCAGGATTCGGCCGCCAGCAAAGGCGAAGCACAAAACGGGACCAAAAGCAGCACATACCAGCGCATGGCGAAAGCCTCCTAGTTGGCAAAGAAAAGGTGCCCGCCAAGAAATGGCCCGTTACCATTCAAACGTAACGCCAGTCTGCCGACAATTCTCCATTTCGAGAAATCCGCTCGCTCTTGGCGCGCCGGCTTTGCTACCGCAAACTCAAGGCATGACCCTCGCCGAGCCACTTCCGCAAATTAAGCCGCTGTTTATCGGGCCGATTCGCGTCGATCCGCCGATTTTGCAGGCCCCGATGGCGGGGTTCACCAACTATGCCTTCCGGCAGATCGTTCGCCAATACGGCGGGGCGGGTTTGCTGGCGACCGAAATGGTGGCGGCTCGCAGTTTCGTGTGGCTCGAAGAGCATGCCGAAAGCCCGGATCGCCTGTGGGGGGTGAAGGAAGAGCCCCGCCCTTTGGCCGTGCAAATGTGGGACAACGATCCGGCGACGCTGGCCAAAGTGGGGGTGCGGCTGGCCCACGAGTATCAGGTCAGTGTCGTCGATATCAATTTCGGCTGTCCGGTGCGAGATGTCTCTGAAAAGGCCCATAGCGGCTCGTATCTGCTCAAGTTTCCGGACCGGATTCATGCGATTGTCTCGCGGGTGGTCGACGCGTGCCGGCCGACGCCGGTCACCGCCAAAATTCGCCTAGGCTGCTCGCGCGACAAAATGACAGGCGTTGAAGTGGCCCTGGCGGTCGAGGATGCCGGCGCGGCGGCCCTCACGGTGCATGGCCGGGTGGCCGCCGACTTTTTCAGCGGCACCGCCGATTGGGAGCGGATCGCCGAGATCAAACGGCACGTAAAGCGCATGCCGCTGATCGGCAATGGCGACCTCGATTCGGCTGAAAAAGTGGTCGAAGCCTTCCGCCGCTATGGGGTCGATGGCGTCATGATCGCCCGCGCTTCGCTCGGCCGCCCCTGGCTCTTTGCTCAGGCTGCCGCCGCGCTCCGCGGCGACTCGGTTCCGCCCGATCCGCCTATTGACGAACAACGGCGCGTGATGCTCTGGCACTACGACCTTTGCTGCCAGCGGTTTGGCGAGCAGAAGGGGACCGTACTGATGCGCAAGTTCGGCTGCAACTATGCCGCCGGCAAGCCCGGTGCGCGGCTCTTTCGCACGCACGTGGCCCAGGTTTCGACGCGGGAGGAGTTTCTGTCGGTCGTCGAGCGGTATTTTCCACGTGCAGATTAGCCGCTGCTAATCCTCAATCGGCCGCACTTCCACGTCCCACTTGCGCACGGTCTTGGTCCCTTCGCGCTCGTCGAAGGTGCCGATATAGACGTCGTCGGTCTTCTTCTTTTTCCAGATGATCATGATGCCTTGCAGCGATTCCTTGTCGTTGAAATCAAACCGCAGTTTGCCGCCGCTGATTTTGCGAAACTCGCCAAGCCGTTTTTGTTGCGGCGGGGCGGGGAGCTTGAGATCGATCCCCTTCCCCTCGACCACTTTGCCCGCCAGCCGTTTCACTTCTTCTTTTGACGGCAGGGCAAAGGTGGGGCTGACATCGAGCACGGCCGAGCCCTCGATCC
Source organism: Pirellulaceae bacterium (assembly GCA_033762315.1). Classification (GTDB taxonomy): domain Bacteria; phylum Planctomycetota; class Planctomycetia; order Pirellulales; family Pirellulaceae; genus CAYLLN01. The sequence goes on along the minus strand of JANRLS010000256.1, from coordinate 3,903 downwards.
GGAACTTGCCGGCGAGCGTTTTGTTCGCGTCTTTCTTTTCCAAGTCGGAACTAGGAGTCCCCTTGTACTCAAAAATCGTCCCCTCGATCTGATCGTTCGCCTCGCGCTGGCTCTCGCCCGGCTTAGGCAGCGGCGGAAGCTGGGCGAGGGCGGTACTTGCTCCGAACAGGGCCAGCAACAAGGGGAAGAAGGAAGGTCGTCGCATGGGAAACTCCCGCAATTGATGGATGAATCGCGCCGATCACGATTTGACCGTTGTCCATTTATAACCGGAAATCACGGAGTGGTTGCGACAAGCGCTAGTCGCTCCCGTCAAACTGCCGCTCGGAGGTCAGCAGGCGGTAAAAGCAGTAGCCGGTGGCGACGAAGATGACGCCCCAGGCCGAAAGCATGAAAATCCAGGCCAATACTGTCATGCGGGTTCTCCTTGAGCGCGACGTTTTCTCCAGGCCAAGGCCACCAGCAGCGAAAAGGCGATAAACGCTCCCACCATGACCAGGCGGTCACCGGTGCGCCCCAGGCGCACATGCCGGGCAAACTCCGCGGCGGCGGGGGGGCCATCGGGAATCGGCACATCGGCGAACACCAGTTTGCCAATCATCCCGTCGCCCGACCATTTCCAAGCAGGAGCGGGCTCGCCGCTGAAGGGGGCCAGGATGTAGGGTTCCCACCCTTTGTTGGCCATACGTTCTTCGCCAGTGACCGGATCCTTGAGCACGGCGCGGGTCACCGAATCGCGCACCGGAACGCGCCCCTCGGGCTGAAAGGTGTAAGCGACTAGAATCACCAACAAGAACACCGGCGTGACATATTTGATGATGTAGTAAAACGCGCGGGGAATCTTGAGTTCAGCTCCCTTTAACATTTCCTCCCAGCCCCGATCCATGCCAAAAACCCACGCAAACAGAATCGTCTCGATCACCGCGAACAGCACCAGCGCGAAAGTGCCGGCCCAGTAATCGAATTCATCAAAAAACGTCTTTTGACTCAGGCAAGCCACGGGAAACGCAAGCGGAAAGAGCATCGCGCCAAAAGCCAAGGCGCTTTTGCCCCGGCTGAAACCGAACTCAGTTTGCAAAAAGGCCATGATCGGCTGACCCATCGCCAGCGAACTGGTAATCGCGGCAAAGAACAAGAGCCCAAACCACATGAAGCCGGCGGCGGGGGCGAGCATGCCCCATTTCTGGAAGAGCGTGGGAAAGACCATGAAACCCAGGCCAAAACCCGACTTTTGCTGCACTTCGGCAAGGCCCAGGTAGGCGACGGCAATTGGAATCAGGATCGTGCCACCGAGGATGACTTCGCAGAATTCGTTGGTCCAGGCGGCCGTTGCGCCAGTCAGCGCGATGTCGTCCTTCTCACGAACATACGACGCATAGCAATGGATCGAGCCCATGCCGATCGACAGCGTGAAGAAGATTTGCCCCGCGGCAGCCAGCCAGACGGCCGGATTGGTGAGCGAATCGAACTTCGGATTCCAGACGAAGTTCAGCCCTTCAAAAGGGCTCGCCACCGCTTGCTTATCGACAATTCCCCAGCCCCCGGCGGCCGCCTCCGACTCAGGCACAATCATGAGGCCGCGAATCGCCAGAATGATCGCAAAAATAATGAGCACCGGCATTCCAATTTTGGAGACGAGCTCGATCCCCTTCGCCAAACCGCGCGAAAGGATGAACACGTTGATTGCCATACAAAGGAAGAAGATTCCCAGGCCCCAAGCGCTGATGGCAAAGATTTGGTTGGGCGCTTCACCGGTCAGGCGGGCGAAAAAATCGGGGGGCGATTGCTTGAGGAACTCCACCGAACTGTTGGCGTTGAAGCCGCCAATCAGCGAATAGCCGGCGTAGGCCATCGTCCAGGATTCGATGTAGAGGTAATACGAGGCAATGATCAGGTTCGTCCAGAGGCCGAAGACGCCGAGATACTTCCAAACCGGACTGCGGCCCATCGACTGGAAGATGCCGGGTGTGGAGTGGTGGCCAAACTTGCCGCCGTAACGCCCCATCGCCCATTCCACCCAAATCAGCGGCAGGCCCATCACCGCCAGGGCGACAAAATAGGGAATTAAGAACGCCCCGCCGCCGTTTTGGACGGCCTGAGCGGGGAACCGCAGAAAATTCCCTAGCCCGACGGCATTGCCGGCCATTGCTAGCACGAGCCCCAGGCGCGAGGCCCAGCGTTCTTTAGCCATCGCCAACTCCTCACAGGTGATGAAGTTTCTAGGTGTTTCGATAGGCGAGAGGGCCAAAGTGGGGTCAGAGTATCCGCAATAAAGCGATAAATGTCAAGCATTTACGGCAATTTACAGCTTCCCTCGCTACTTTTCACATAAACCCTTGTCAAAACTGTGAAAAGTCATACGATAAAGGCAGATGGAGCTGCGATAGCGAGACGGACGGCGAGCATCACCATGACCACCGAAATCGAATCCTCCGACATTGCCCTGCTCGACCTCTTGCGCAAGCAAGGGGCGATGGGCGTTGCGCAACTGGCGATGGCGATGGGAGTTACGGCGACAGCGGTCCGCCAGCGGCTGACGAGGCTGCTCGCCCGCGGCGATCTGGAGCGTTCCACTGAACAAACGGGCCGTGGCCGGCCGGTGCATCGCTATGCCCTCACCGAGAAAGGCCGCCGCCGGGCGGGGGCCAATTTCGCCGATCTCGCCATCGCCTTGTGGCAGGAAATCCGGGAAATCAAAGACCCGGAGGTTCGCCGCGGGCTGTTGGCCCGGATCAGCAAACGGCTGGCGACGTTGTATGCCGACCAGATTCGCGGTTCGAACTTGGACGAGAAGATGGAGTCACTGGCGAACCTGTTTCGCGAGCGGCAGATTCCGTTCGAGGTCGATCGGTCGCACGATCTGCCGGTGTTGCACGCCTCAGCCTGCCCGTACCCCGAATTGGCCGAGCAAGACCGGAGCGTCTGCTCCATGGAGCGGATGATGTTTTCGGAGCTTTTGGGCGAGAACGTCCGGCTCAGCAATTGCCGCCTGGATGGGCACAATTGCTGCACGTTTGAGTCGGCGGAGGCCACGCCGAACCAGCCAATAACCGCTATCGGAACCTGAAAAAACGACTAAGCTATCGAGTTTGCCAACGTAGCCACGAATCGAGTACGCAGCCGAGCAAGCCATGAACCAAAACATGCGAATGCAGCCCTGGATTGAAGGGCGACTGGAAGAGAACGTCATCACCACCACGCTCGAGCAGGCCATCAATTGGGGCCGGCAGGCGAGCATCTGGCCGATGACGTTCGGCCTCGCCTGCTGTGCCATCGAAATGATGGCCGCCGGCGCCAGCCGATACGACATGGACCGCTTCGGTGCGGGTGCCTTCCGGGCCACGCCGCGGCAAGCCGACCTGATGATCGTCGCCGGCACAGTGACCTACAAAATGGCCAGCCGCGTCCGCCGGCTTTACAACATGATGCCGGACCCCAAGTTCGTAATCGCGATGGGAGCCTGCACGGTCGGCGGCGGGCCGTATTTCAAGTGGGGCTATCACGTGGTGAAGGGCGTCGATCTGGTGGTGCCGGTCGATGTGTACGTCCCCGGCTGCCCGCCCCGCCCCGAAGCATTGCTCGAAGGGCTGATGCGCATTCAAGACAAAATCCGCGGCCACAAGATGGGCAAAGCCAAGACGGGCGAAGGCTTCGGCCATTTCCTCTCGACTGCCGGCCGGCTCGGCACGAAGGTCGAAGACGAGCTCCCTATTCCGCACCATAGCGGCTATGTGCAGCCCGCCGTGGAAGGCCCCACGCCGCTGCTCGATCACCAGAAGATTACCGGTTAGCCAAAAGAACCATGACTGACACGCTGATTATCGAAAACCTCCATTGCTCCGTCGAAGGCAAGCCGATCTTGCGCGGCGTGAACCTGACGATTCACCGCGGCGAAACGCACGC
>JANRLS010000255.1:0-31789 GCA_033762315.1 Pirellulaceae bacterium | reverse complement strand
GCGCAGGAACGGGCTATCGGCGGGGTGCGTGCCGCCAAGCACGACGTGGTTGCCGCCGCCGGTGCCGGTGTGGCGGCCATCGAGCATGAACTTTTCGGTGGAGAGGCGCGATTGATGCGCTTCGTCGTAAATGATGCGGGTGTTGAGGGCGAGCTCGTCCCAGTTGTTCGCCGGATGGATGTTGACTTCGATGACTCCGGGATCGGGCGTCACTTTGAAGTGGTTGATCCGGTGATCGTGCGGGGGCGAATACCCTTCGAGCTGCACCGGGATCGCCAGGTCGGCGGCGGTCGCCTCAATGGCGGCGACCAGATCGAGGTAGTCTTCGAGTTGGCCGGTCGGCGGCATGAAGATGTACAGGATGCCGCCGCGGGGCTCGATGCACATGGCGGTGCGAACGATGCCGGGCTGCGACTGACCAACTTCGACCGGTTCGGCGGCGGCGACGCGCGGCTGCAGCAGCGGCGCACGGCTGGGGGCAGACGCGAGGCGACTCGCCAGCGCGCGGCTCATGTACTCCGGATGGGGCGGGAGCGGAGGCAAACGCTCCAGCGGGTCGCGCTCCAGAATTTCGGCCGTGTCGCCGGGAGCCGACCAGGGCAAGCTATCGAGCGGCAGGCGAAAGCCCATCGGCGAATCGCCCGGAATGAGGAACATGTGCTCGCGGCGCAAAAACCACTTGCCGCTCGTCCAATACGAGCCGCTGCCGGTGTGCACGCGCTGCACCGGCAAGGCATAGCCGACGACGCGGTCGAGCCCCTGATCGAAAATTTTGGCCAGTCGCTTCCGCTCTTCCTTATCGGCCAGCTTGTTGGCGAGCGGATCGACGTTCGTCGGCAAGCGCCGCTCGCGCCACAGGTAATACCAGGCGTCTTCGTAGCCGGGAACGGCCAGGGTCGGATCGACCCCCAGGTTGGCCGCGAGCGCCTCGGCGAATCGGCGGGCCTCTTCGGGGCCGACAGCGTAGTCGCGGCCATCCTCGGCGACGAGCGTCGGATCGGTCCAAATCGGCTGCCCATCGCGCCGCCAATAGCAGCCCAAGGCCCAGCGCGGAAGCGATTCGCCGGGATACCACTTTCCTTGGCCAAAATGCAGCAAGCCCACCGGGGCAAAGCGATCGCGCAGCTTGCGAAACAAGATGCCGGCCCGTTCGCGCTTGTGCGGCCCGAGGGCGGCGGTGTTCCACTCGTCGGCATCGCGCTTGTCGATGCTGACGAACGTCGGCTCGCCCCCCATCGTCAGGCGGACATCGCCCGACCGCAGAATCTCGTCGATCTCGCGGCCGAGCGAGTCGATTTGCTTCCATTGCCGGTCGGTATAGGGCTTGGTGACGCGCGGGTCTTCGTGAATTCGCGAGACATTCATCACATGCCGGAATTCCTCGCGGCACTGGTCGTCTTCCGCCAGCTTGGACCATGAATACGAACCGGTCACTGGGGCCGCGGTGATCGGATCGGCGGCACAAGCCAGCGGAATGTGCCCTTCACCCGCGAGGAGGCCGCTCGTCGCGTCGAGGCCAATCCACCCCGCGCCGGGAATATAGACTTCAGCCCAGGCGTGCAAATCGGTGAAGTCTTGCTCGGGACCAGAGGGGCCATCGAGCGATTTCACGTCGGCCGTCAGTTGAATCAGGTAGCCCGAAACGAACCGGGCCGCCAAACCGTGATGCCGCAGCAGCTGCACGAGAAGCCACGCGCTATCGCGACACGAACCGCTGCCGAGCGAGAGCGTTTGCTCGCAGGTTTGGATGCCGGGCTCCAGACGAATGACGTACCGCGTCAGCTTGTTGAGGTGGTTATTGAGGCTGACGAGATAATCGATGGTTTTCACGCCGGGCTGGTGCGTTTCGCGAACCAGCGCTTCGAGCAGCGGGCCGGGAGCTTGAGTTTCGAGGTACGGAATCAACTCGCGGGCGAGCACCGGGTCGTAAACAAACGGCTGCTTCTCGGCATACGACTCGATGAAGAAATCGAACGGGTTGATCGAAGTCATTTCGGCCACGAGATCGACCGTGAAGGTCAACTCGCGGGCCGGCTTGGGAAAGACGAGCCGGGCGAGGTAGTTGCTATAAGGGTCTTGCTGCCAGTTGAGAAAATGCTCTCCTGGCTCGACCTTCAGCGAATAGCTGAGAATCGGCGTACGGCAATGCGGCGCGGGGCGGAGGCGAACCACGTGCGGCTCGATGGTGACGGGCCGGTCGTAGTGGTAGTGAGTCTGGTGGTGCAGGGCAACGCGGATGGCCATGAGCTGGGGACTTTCGGGGTGAACGCGAACGTGGTGCGACGGCCCGCCTTGCCACCGCTCCACGGGAATGACGCGAGGATTATCGGCATCCGCGAGTGGTGGCCCGCGACCGAAACGAGCCGCTCCGCGCGGTGGCCAATGGCGGCAAAACCGGCTTGAGCCGCGTGATTCGCCAAATCGATTCCAGCGTAGCAACTGGCGTTCCGCGTGGTAGCGGGACCGCGCGGATTGCGCAAGCTGTTGCCATGACGGGGTTTGCGCGCTCGATTCCAGCGACGGAGGAAAGCCGTCGGGAGTCCAACTGCCCGTTTCCCAGGCAATCGCGGTCAAAAGAGATGCCGCCCGCTCGGCCGTTTGCTACGATGCGAGGCGAGAATCCCCGGCCAAGCCAGGAGATTGCCGATGCGTAAATGCCTGCTCGGGTCCACTTTCTTAATCACGGCAGCCCTCTTATCGACCGGCTTCCTCGCCCAGGCAGCCGACGATGACTTGCCCGCCGCCGCCAAAACGGCCATGAAAAAGGCCGCCACCTTCTACCGCCATCAGGTGGCCGTTCATGGGGGTTATGTCTATTACTATTCGCCCGACTTATCGCGGCGACTCGGCGAAGGAGTGGCGCGGCCCAACCAAATCTGGGTCCAGCCGCCGGGAACGCCCACCGTCGGCATGGCGTATCTGGCGGCGTGGCGAGCCACGCGGGACGACTTCTATCGGGACGCCGCTCGCGAGGCGGCATCGGCATTGATCCCTGGCCAGTTTTCGTCCGGCGGCTGGACCAACTCCGTCGAAATCGATCCCCAGCAGCTCGGCATCGCCCCGCTTCGCCAAAAGGATGGCAACTCGACCCTGGACGACGGCATCTCGCAGTCGGCCATCCAATTCATGGCCCAACTCGATCAGGCGCTCGATTTCCAAGACGCGGCCGTGCATGAGTCGGCGCAGGCCGGTCTCAATGGGCTTTTGCAGGCGCAATTCGCCAACGGGGCCTTCCCGCAGGTGTGGCGCGGGCCGGCTCCCAGCGTGCAAGGAAAAAAGGCCAGCTTTCCCGATTACGACTGGCGGACTGAGGGAAGAATCAAAAACTATTGGGACATGTTCACGCTCAACGATGGCCTGGCCGGCACGGTCACAACCACGCTGCTCGCGGCGCACGTTATTTATAAGGACGATAAGTACCTCGCGGCCGCGGCCAAACTGGGAGATTTCCTGATCCTCGCTCAGCTTCCCGAGCCGCAGCCCGCCTGGTCGCAGCAATACAACTACGATATGCAGCCGATCTGGGCTCGCCGCTTCGAGCCGGCCGCCGTCACCGGCAGCGAATCGCAAGACGTGCTCGAAACCCTGCTGAAGATCTACCACGCCACCGGCGACAAAAAGTACTTGGAGCCGATCCCGCGGGCCCTCGCCTGGCTGAAACGCTCGCAACTACCTGACGGCCGCCTGGCCCGCTACTACGAACTGCAAACCAACAAGCCGCTTTACATGAATCGCCAAGGGGACACCTACTCGCTCACCTACGACGACTCGCAGCTACCGAGCCATTACGGCTGGAAGGTTGCCTCACGGGCCGCGGCGATCGAAGCGGCCTATCAGGCGGCCTTGGCGGGAGGAAGGGGTCAGGAGCCGGGGGCCAGGAGTCAGGAGCCAGGGGACAGGAGTCAGGATGCGGAAGTAGTGCGAAAGATCATCGCCCAGCTTGACGACCAAGGGCGCTGGATCAGCACCTTCGCCGGCGAGCCCCTCTCCGGCCAGCCCAAGTTCCAGCCCGGCGAGAAGTATCTCCACAGCGGCGTGTTTAGCCGGAATTTGGAAACGCTGAGCGAGTTTTTGGCCGCGACGAAATGAAGCTGCTGTCTCGAGTGGTCGGGTGGCCAGGGTTGCTCGCAACCCTCGGCCCGCAAGAGGCAAAATCACCGACTTCGCCCTCCGCGCCTGCGAGTTGAAAACCGACTAACGGTGGCATCGAGTATCAAGCTGGCCAGGGGAGTGCCTCCCACTGGCCCCGTTTGCGAGCAAACGGGGCCACCCACGAACATCGTGCCGACGAGGGCTGCCTCCCGCTGGGCCAGTTTGCAAGCAAACCGGCCCACCCGCGGGTGGCACATTGATCGAAGCCCGACTGTGCCAACTGGCAAAGTTTTCGAGACACCACGTTCTTTGCGGTGGGCCCGCCAAGTGAACACAGTCACTATTCAACTGAATCGCACTTTCCTCTACCGTATGGAGATCGCCGAGTGAATCCTGAAACGTGGCAGCAACTGCTTTCACTTGAGAGCCGCGAGATAGTCCAACAGTGGTTTAAACGCATTCATTCGCGCGAACTGAATGCGCGGCGCGCTTCCGAGATCAACGCGGCTGCAAAACAGGGCCGTGAGTATTTTAAGAATGCGAATTCTGCCAACTACTCCGTCCGGCCGCTGTTGACGTTCTACGGTGTGTCGTGCCTCAGTCGTGCATTACTGCTACTCATGAAGGTACACGGTGGTGAAGAAGGGCTAAAACCTAGCCACGGCCTGGCAACGGTTGGTTGGGGAGAGAAGATGTCCGGCGACATCGCCAGTGGACTGGCTAAGTTGGGCGACCTCAAGATTCGGACACTCGCGGGTCTTTTTTCAGAATTTGCGACTCATACTCAAAATCGAATATCGATACATGTCCATTCCTCCGCGGTCGATTGGCGGCTCGAATACGACGTTCCGGATACCGGACAAGAGTTGACGTTCAACGATCTTTTGGTGCGGCTACCAGATGTGGGAGCCGAACTCAAAAGCCTTGGAACTCAAACGAGACATGCTTTCATCAATGAGATGTCATTCACGAAAGAAACCGGTTTCAAGGCAAAGGTCAGCGGGGCGTCATTTGTGCCCATCAGAGGTGCATACGAGGGATTCGGTTACACTGCGACGGAAGACGGTGAATACGTCGTTCTGACATGTGACGCGGCCACGTTTGAGAAGAGAACGCCGCTGTTCACTCACGCATACATTGGAAAAATGTTTGGTTCGATACCGCGCCTTCACATTGCTGAACCATTTTCGGGTGGCGTGTGCTTCTCGCAACTGTGTCTGACTTACATGGTGTCTTACGTTCTCGGCATGCTAGTCAGGTACTTTCCCACAAACTGGATTGCGCTGACGCAAGGCAGTAAAGGCGATGCGATGTGGCCTACAATACACCGCGCACAAGGCCTCGTAGAATTGACTTACCCGGAACTAGTCGCAGAAATGATTTTTGACGTCCTTAAGCAAAGTGATTTGCGGTCCACATCGCGAACATGCGAAAAGAATGCATAATTAGTCCGCGGGTGGCCAAGTTTGCTCGCAAACTTGGCCAGTGAGAGGCCAGCCGCGATTTGACTTGTGATTCTAACGGCTGCCCAAAACAGCGGTAGCAATCGGCTGCCTTCCGACCATCGGTCAGGTGGCACACTGATCGCAGCCTGAATGTGCCAATCGCGCGGAGGACAAACATCGTGCCGACGAGGGCTGCCTCCCGCTAGGCCAGTTTGCGAGCAAACGGGGCCACCCGAGGAGGGTCGCATGCTGATCGAAGCGCGACTGGGCCACCCGGCCGATTATTTCTCGGCTGGTTTCTCCTGCTTCCACTCCCCGGCTTTGATGGTTGCCAGGACTTTGACCTTTTCAGAGCGATCTGGGGTCGCTTTCCATTCGGTCGTCTGCGTGAAGCGCACCGCGAGTTCGCTGCGATCAACAACCTTGGCGTGATAGGGCCATGCTCGGTACGCGGCCGTTGTCCTGCCACCCCAAAGGGTTGCACGACAATCAACAACGACTTCCTCTTTGCCAGTCGTTACCGACTCGATCCAACACTGCTCGCCCCGTCCGGCAAAGGTCATCTCCCCCCAGAACACCGCCACGATCATCTTTTTCTGGAAGTCCACATTATCCAGGCTCTCCAGGTCGTCTCCCGGCGGCATTCCCAGAGGAAGCATCTGCGGCTTACCTGCGGCTTTCTTCACGGCGTCCCAGGTCACTTTGTCTCGTGCCACAAACACAATGGTTGTCGGTCCGCCCAGGTCAATCCCGCGGGCCTCTTGCACCTGCTTTTCGGTGCCCCCAGTGGGTTTCTCTGCTGCATGCACCGCCAGTGAGAAAGCGCAGCCGACTACCAAAACCGCCATCGCCTTAACCGCATTTATCATCCCATCCTCGCTCAAATATTCTTGGTTCGGATCGCTGGTTCGTGAGTAAGACGTTTGTCGTAGTTGCTCAGTTTTTACTTTCTGGAGGATTCCGGCAGGGTGGCGGTGGCGGGTAGCACCAAATCACTGGTCCGGTCGCCTTCCTCCTAGCAGGCCCCGCCTCCACGGGTTGGCGGCCTGAGGAAATGCCGCGGGAGGGAATTTTCAGAAAAATGACCCGGCTGGCGATTTTTTTGGAACCTTTTGACGGGCTCGAGCGTTCTATTGGTGGACGGAATGCCAGATACATTTAGCACGGGCATTCAGTTAGCGATCTTTGGCAATTTATTCAAGCGAAAACTATCGCCAAGACCCTTCCGACGGGGAGTAAAACTACTTGGTTTCCAGAAACCCCCATGATGCTCGTTTTTGGTAACCAACGGCGGTGAAGAAGTGCGATTTTGCCGATGATTTTGCATGTTTTGTGCGGCGCAGGTTTCCAAGAGTCGCAGAACCGTGGAAACTAAGCGCAAGTCGTTTTGCAATGAGCAGTTAGGAAGCAAAAATGGGCCAAAACAGGCGCGACCCGTGGAAACCACGCGGGGGCCAGGCGATCGGCCGACCATGTGCCGGGCACTGGCCTACTGGCCCAGTTCCGCCAAGCGCCGCGAATTCGAAATCGGGATAGGCCGGTTGTGTCGGTTATTTGGCCCAAGCGGGGACTTGGCAAGGATTATCGCCATGAAATTCCCGTGAACTTTGCTGACAAACTGTCGTGGGCAAATACCGTGGAACTTCTCACCCTGGAATTGCGGCAGCGGCAGGATGCCGGATGTGCCCCGGTTTCCGCCGCTGCCGCTTTCCGCGGCACGGCAACAGCATCGCGCCTGGTGATTCGAGGGTGTGCAGAGCGGCTGGTTCAAGCCGCGATCAACCGCGGCTCGTCGATGTTCAGCGTCCGGCACTTCGGCGAGCCATTCAGCACCATTGCCGTGTTCGAGAACGACGAGAAGAAGCTCCCGACGACATACTCGGTGCGAGCGAGCAGCAACAAATCGAGCAGATCGTCTTCGCAGGCCTGAGGGTCAAAACTGGATCGCGGCCAACGGGCCACGAGCGGGTGAGCCTTCGGAAACGTGATCAGCCGCTCGCCGCAAAAGCGGCGCAGCAACTGCTCCGTTTCCACGTTGTCAGTGGCCAGAAAGATGCGCTTCCCTTCGTCGAGCAGCCGCGCCGCCGTCTCCAAGAATAGCTCGTCGGGCGACTTCGTCTTGGCCGGGCCATGATCGGTGCGGCGAATGTGCATGCCGACCACGTTCCCAAAGTGCTGCCCGGCAAACTCATCGGCCCGCCTCGCCACGCGGTCGCTCGGACGCGGCAGCCAATCGCGCAATGCCGCCAGCGAAACGGGGGGCTCGTCGTGCCCATAAATGATTTGCCCGGTGAAGACCCAAGCCGAGCGGCGCGACATATCAATCCGCTGGTCTTTGCACCGCTGGCCGAACCGCTCGAGCAGCCAGCTCGCGGCACCCACCCCCCAGGGGCAAAGCGTCGCGTCCGGCAGCGGGGCGAAAAAGCGGTGAAACTGCCCCCAGTTCCATACGATGTGGCACCGCGCTCCCACTCGCGCGCAGAGCCGCCGGGCGGACGCGATGGCCCGCAAGCGATTGCAAAGTCCGGACCCCGATGCCAAGACCAGTCGCCGCAGCATTGCCCGCTCCTTCTAGCGGGGGAGGATCGTAGGAGGTCGCCGCGCGACGGTCAAGCGCAAACATCCGCTTCCGGACGCGGGGAAAACCGCTTAAAGTGCGGGTCTGGGGCCGTAGCTCAGTTGGATAGAGCAGCCGCCTTCTAAGCGGCAGGTCGCGTGTTCGACTCACGCCGGCCCTACTTGGTGGCAGGGATCACAGCGTAGCCACGATCTCCTCACGAAAGTCGCTAGCAGCGCTCGGGCCCGAGTCTCTCGCGCCTTGCCGCAATTTGTTTGCCACGGGGCGCTTCGTCCGATAGGTTTCGGATGGCAGTCGGCTTGCCTCGCTCCGCGCCGAAATCTCGGCTGTCGGCGGGCTGTTTTGCCACGGACAGAGCCTCTTCCACGCATGGCCAGGAGTCCTGCCATGTTGTCTCGTCAGGTTCGTGCCGCGCGCCGGCTGGCGCTGGAGCGGCTGGAGTCGCGGTTTGCCCTCGCGACGTTCTACGTCTCGAATTCCGGGTCCGATACCGCCGCCGGCGGCACCGATTCCCCCTGGGCGACGCTGCAAAAAGCGGCCAATACCGTGCAGGCGGGCGATACGGTCATCGTCCGGGCCGGCAACTATGTCGGTTTCGATCTGCGTCGCGACGGCACCGCCGCGGCCCGCATCGTCTTTCAGGCCGAGCCAGGAGCGGCAATCACCCAGCGCAACGCCCTCACCCCCGATGGCATCAATTTGGAAGGGGCCGACTACGTCACCATCGACGGCTTCACCATCAACGGCATGCCGCGAACCGGCATCCGTTCGGTGCTGAATCAGCATGTCATCATTCGCAACAACCAGCTCGACTTCAACTATCGCTGGGGCATTCTCACCGGCTTCTCGGACGACCTGCTGATCGAGAACAACATCGCCACGCGGTCGCAGGTGGAGCATGGGATTTATGTCTCCAACAGCGGCGATCGGCCGACGATTCGCGATAACGTGATCTGGGGCAACCACGCCAACGGGATCCACATGAATGGGGACGCCTCGCTGGGTGGGGATGGCATCATTAGCGGCGCGCTGGTCGAGAACAACGTCATTTACAACAACGGCGTCGGCGGCGGATCGGGAATCAATGGCGACGGCCTGCAAAACTCCGTCATTCGCAACAACCTGCTGTACGACAACCACGCCAGCGGCATTTCGCTCTATCGAATCGATGGGGGCGGCGGCTCGTCGGGCAATCTGGTCGTCAATAACACCATCGTGCAAGCGAGCAACGGCCGCTGGGCCCTGAATATCCAAAGCAGCAGCACGGGGAATACCGTGCGGAATAACATCCTCTACAACCACCACTCGTTTCGCGGCAGCATCGACATCAGTGCCGACAGCCTCGCCGGGTTCAGTAGCGACTACAACGTCGTGATGAATCGCTTTACGACGAATGGCGGCAGCTCGGTGCAAAGCCTGGCCCAGTGGCAAACGGCGACCGGGCAAGACGTGCATTCGCTGGTCGCCACGCCGAGCCAGTTGTTCGTCAATCCGGCGGGGGGCGACTATCATCTCTCGGCGACGAGCCTGGCGCTTGACGTCGGAACCAGCACGCATGCCCCCGCATTCGACTTTGAAGGGACCGCCCGGCCGGCCGGCAGCGGCATCGACATCGGCGCGGACGAACGGGGGGGAACCGCTCCGCCCCCCCCGCCGCCGACCAATCAGGCACCGACCGACGTGCTGCTGAGCAATCAAGCGGTCCGCGAAAACAGCGCGGCGGGAACGGCGGTCGGCGTGCTCTCGGCGGTCGATCCGGACACGGGCAATACGCACACCTTCGTGTTGGTGGATGGCGCCGGCGGGCGCTTTCGGCTGGTTGGCAATCAGCTCCAAGTAAATAGCGACACGGCCCTCAACTACGAAGCGGCGACGAGCCATACCGTCGTCGTGCGGGCCACCGATGCTGGCGGATTGTCGGTCGATAAGTCGCTGGTAGTGAGCGTGCAGAATGTCAACGAGCTGGTCAGCTTCGACGTGCAACGCGGCATGAGGCAACGGTCGTATGTTCGCTATCTCGATCTCGTCTTCGAGAGTGCCGATGGCCTGGCCGAGCTCGTCGCGGAAGGTCGCCTGGCACTCACGCGCTACAACCTCAGCGGCACCAGCGGCGTGGCTGTCAGCCTGGCAGGCAAGGCCTCGGTCAGCGGTAATAAGATCGTCGTCAACTTCGGCTCGCAAGGAATCGGCGGCAACCGCAATTCGAGCACCGGCGATGGCTACTACGGCTTGCGGCTCGACGTGGACGACAATGGAAGCTTCGAGACGGTGCGCAATTTCTATCGCCTGCTGGGAGACACCAACGGCGACCGGGCGGTGACCACCACCGACCGCAACAACGTGAACGCGAATCTCGGCCGCACTAGCACGCTCGATGCCGATATCAACGGCGATGGCGTGGTCAACAGCACCGATCGGAACCTGGTGAACTCAAAGATCGGGCGAAAGATCGCTTCCAGCCTCGTGCTGCACGACTGATGTTCAGATCAATCGTTAGGAATGCGACCCCCCCATTCACCGGCGGCCGGCCCCCGCTCGCGGCGTCGGCCAAGCGGACGATGGCGATAAACCCGCCCGATTCGTCTTGCCACCACTTCGCTGGCGCTTCAGGATGAACGTCCACAGCGAGGGGGTTATGGGAAATCGAATTCTGGTCGTGGACGATTACCGCGACACGGCCGACACGCTGGCGCGGCTCATTCGCGCCTTGGGACACGAGGCCACGGTCGCCTATGGCGGCCTCGACGCACTCGATCAACTGGCCGATTTCGAGCCGGACATGGTGCTGCTCGACATCGCCATGCCGGGCATCGATGGCCTGCAAACCGCGGCGGCCATTCGCCAGCGCTTCGAGGCGATGATTCTGGTCGCCATTTCCGGCTGGTGCCGCGACGAAGATAAACGGCGGGCCTATGCGGCGGGATTCGACCGGCATCTTTCCAAACCGGTCGAGCTGGCCGAGCTGAAGGACTTGTTGGGATGGCCTTCAGCCCGGCCCAGATAGCTTCCCGTGGCGAGAGGCTCTCGAAGACATTCGGCGATGCGTTCCGAGGCTACTCTTCGCTGGCAACCGGCGCGGGAACAAACGCCTGCCCCGCTTGGAATGCGATCGGCAAAATCCCCAGCTTGCGAGCGGCGGCCACCGAGATCAGTTGATAGTCGGCGTTCTCCCGGCTTTTGAACTTGGGAGCATTCTTGCGGAGGTCGCTGGTCCCCATGGCGAGCGCGGCGGCGAACGACTTCCACGAGCTCTCCACTTGCCACTCCTCGTCCACGACCGCTTCGTCTTGCCCCTCGACGGCGACGGCATCCCCCTCGGGAGAGCTGCCGAGCAGCGTCGTTTCGAGCGCGACGATATCGGTCCCTTCGGCGTCGAGGTAAAACGCCAAATAGCAATGGCCGGGAACCATGACCAGCACCGGCTCGATGCCGATCTTCCTTAGGAGCGAGGCGAGCAGCACGCTACCATCGACGCAGTTGGCCTGGGCATTGTTGATCGATTCGTCGATCATCCGCACGTGCTGGCTGGCGACGGTGTCCGAATCGGCCGAGCTGGTGGTAATGTCGCTATAGCGCAGGTCGCGCTCGGTCAGGGCGTGCCACAGGGCATACACTTGCCGCAGCACTTCGGCCTTGTCCTTCGATTGGTACCCGGTGAACGCCTCGACGACGCCGGTGTCGAGTCCTTCTCGGAGCATCTTATCGACGAAGGGATGCTGCTCGTTGACATAGGCCGCGAACATGAAGCAGACATCCACCGCGTTGCCATCCTCGACCATGGTGAAGGGGCAATCGTTGATCGAGCGGAGGGTGAGCGTCTCGGTTTGTTCTTCGGCCTCTTCGTCGCCGACTTCGACGACGAAAGTGACCGTCACCGGTCCCGGCTGCGAACGCTTGGCGAGCAGGTCGAATTTGTATTTGATCTTGGGATAAATCGTGTAGCTTTCGCCGCCGGCGGCGAGCGTGCCAGTGAAGACGCTTGGCTCCATGATGGCATCGCACGACACGGTCACTTTGATCGGGGTGTCGTCTTCGTCGGCCTCGACAGTGACGCCGAGCAGCCCTTGTCGATCGCCGAGCACTTCGTCGTCGCTGTCTTCGATCGCCTCGTCGGGGAGGCGGACCGTCGCGGTGGCGAAGATGAACGACGGGAACAGCTGGCCATTCCAGCCGACTTCGGTCTCAAACTCGGCCCGCGCGGCGCTGGCCGCCAGACCCAACATCCCCACCGCGGCCGCCCAAGCGATGCCGCCCACGCCAATTCTCATGGTGAACTCCCTGCCGAAAGAAAGTGGACGAAACGTCCGCCTGGGCAAGGATACGTCGCGGTTTGGCGACGAGCGACAATTCGGCGACGCGGCGGCGGTCATTCCACCACGGTCAAATCGGCGGATTGAATACGACCAGTGCGCGCGAACATCGCCCGGAATTCTTCAAGATCGGGGCGATCGTCGGGCTGGCTAACGCTGGATCACGTTCTCGATCAGCAGCGTGTTCGACGGCCAAGAGACGCCGATCCAGTCGTACCGGTCGTAGCCGTTGCCGATCCAGGCAGGCGAATAGACCCCCATCATAGGCGTCGTGCCGGCTTGCGGACGGCTGTTGGACATGCCGAACCACTTTTGTGAGGCGAGGCGTTGCATCCGCTGAGCACTGCGATATTCGGCCTTGCGGCGCACCGCCATCGCCGGATCATCGTGCCGCTGCTGCTCTTGCGAATAGAGCCACATTTCGGGCGTGACGTGCGACGGCGAGGCGAGGGGCTGCTGCTGGCCCGAGGCGACCGGGGCGGCGAGCGTGACCGCGGGAGCCGCGTCGAGCGCGAGCGGAGGCTCTTGGGCCAGCGCCTGAGTCGAGGCAAGGGCGACGACGAGCAGCGAGAGGGTGCGCTTCATGGGAGTCGGCGGGCAAAAGACGCGGTCCGTTGGCCCGCGCGAAACGGCGCGCGGACCCTTCCATCATTCCTTTCGGCACAAACCGCACGGTGGAATCAGTCGCCTTGGCGGACTGCTTCCGGGATGTGAAACTGTAGCGATTGCGGGAAGAATGCCGCGTGACGCTACGCTTCCGGACGCTTGCGGATGTAGTCGTCCAGCCGCTGGTTGTCTTCATCGACAGTCAGCACGAAGAGCATGTTTTCTCGCTGCCAGGCGGCGATGCCGATTCCCTTGGATGCGCTGCGAAGCCGCGTAAATGGGAGCGGGGCGACCCCATACTTGTGCGGCGATCGAATCACGAACAGCAGCACTTTCTGCCGGCCAGTGGGAGTGCAATCGTAAGCCACGCCCGACTCGCCTGCTGCCGTCGTGAAATTCCGCCAGCGAATCGGCTTGGCAAGCACGGTCGTGCCGGCGGGAGCCTTGGTCGCCGCGGTGGCGGGCTTCCAGCGGTTCGATTGATTCACGAGCGTCGTCCACTCTTCAACCAGCCCCGCCAGCTCCTCTTGGCCAATGGTGCGCGGCGGCTGGGGCAAGCTCATTAGCACTCCCACCATCGCTGCGGCAAGCGTGGTGAGCGAAATCAGCCCAACCGCCACGCGCCGCGCCAGGCGAGACCGCGGCTGGCTGGCGGCGTTGTTGGCCACCGCGGCAGTCGCCGGGGAAACCTTGGGCTCCGTTGCCGCCAGCAGCCGATCGAGTAGGCCGGCGGGAACGGACGCATCGAGCAAAGCGGCGCTAACCGCCTGATCGAACCGCCGCGATCGGGCCAGCTCTCCCGCAATCGCGCGATCGCTCTCGGCCAGCCGGGCGAGATCCGCCAGCTCGGGCAAGGCGAGATCGTCGCTGTCGGGGCGACAGGCGTCGATCTGGCGGCGAAGGTCGGTAGGAACGGGGTTCATGGCGTTTGGTGGACAGCGCGGGAGGCCGACTTGGTCGAGCCGTTGGCGTTTTTTTCAGTGGAGGGAGCGGGACGGGCCACGTTTGAGGATTCCGGTGACGAAGGTGAATCGTCGGGCGGAGTCAGTCGCCGCCGCAAATGGCTTTTGGCTCGCGACAGGCGGCTCATCACCGTGCCGATCGGAATTTCCAGTTCGTGGGCAATCTCCTGATACGACAAATCCTCAAAGTAGAACATCAGCACCACGAGGCGATAATCGTCGGGCAACTCGGCCAAGGCAGCCGCCAGTTGCTCGCGGTCGAGGTCATCTCCCTCGGGCGCGGCGACCGCGTGATCCTCCACCTCGATGTCAAACGCCTGACCGCTCGCTGGCCGCTGCTTCCGCAAACTCTTGAGGAAGCAACTGCGCAGCACTGCGAATAGCCAACCCGCGGCCCGCTCCGCCTCGCGTAATTGATGCAGCTTTTGTTGAGCCACCAAAAACGCTTGCTGCGTCAGGTCTTCCGCCTCGGCCTGACAGCCGCACAGCCGATACGCATACCGATACAGGGGGGCATGATGAGCCACGACCAGGGCCGATAAATCGATCCCGGCTGCTCCGCCTCCCGGCATGGTTGCATCCGCCGACGTGGGGGACGCGGATCGTTCCGCCATTGATCGATCCTCGTTCGGAAAGGTTGATCCGGTCAGGCTACCCTTTATTCCCGCAATTCGCACCCAGGGAGTCGGAATTTGGAGAATTCCCCCAGATCATCACCGGCAATCTTTTTCCAAGGATTTTTGTTGACAAACTGGCCGTTTCCGGCCTGCGGAAGAAAATTGTCATATTTTTGAAGAAGCCGGGAATAAGCTCGGCAGACGCTGGGTCTTCCCTTTGTCCCACGCAGAGATTGCAGGACCGTCCTGCTGTCCGTATTTCGTTGTCTGGCTTCACTTTACGAGGAAAAAGCCATGAAGAAGTTGTTCGCCCTGGTCGTTGTTTGCGGCCTCGCCGTGTCGTCGCTCGGTTGCACCAAGACCGAAACCCCGGCCCCCGCCACTCCGGAACCGGCCACCCCGACCGAGCCGATGACCCC
This sequence comes from Pirellulaceae bacterium, assembly GCA_033762315.1. GTDB lineage: Bacteria > Planctomycetota > Planctomycetia > Pirellulales > Pirellulaceae > CAYLLN01. The sequence continues at coordinate 16,760 of JANRLS010000255.1, read as the reverse complement.
GCCGGCTGACGGCACCACCCCGCCCGCCGAGCCGACCACGCCTCCGGCCGAGCCGACCACCCCGCCGCCGGCTGACCCGGCCGCCCCGGCTCCCGAAGGGACGCCGAAGGAAGGCTAAGCTCCGCTGAGCTGGCTGATCAAATTCGACCGGGGAGGTGATCCGATAGGGTTGCCTCCCCGATTTTTTTGTCGGACGGGCCGCGACTGCGGCACTCACACCTTCTTCGGCCTGGGCACCCGGTCTTTGCCTCCCCCCTTCTTCTTCGGACCGGGCTTATAGCTCTTGAGCTGCACCTCGCTCAGCTTCTTGCCGATTTGCTCGCGCAGTTGCTTGATCCGGTCGCGCAGGGCGGCAGCCCGCTCAAAGTCGAGTTCCTCGGCCGCTTGATACATCTCTTCTTCCAGCTCGCGAATGTACTCCTCGGTGATGTAAACCTCTTCGTCCATCCGTCCGACCGCCGCGTTCGCCGCGCGATGTCCCCGAATCGCGTCCTCAATGCCCGCCCGGATGTTCTTCTTGATCGTCTCGGGCGTGATCCCATGCTCGGCGTTGTAGCGCTCTTGCAGCTCGCGCCGCCGCCGCGTTTCGTCGATGGCATTCCGCATCGAGTCGGTCACTTTGTCGGCATACAAAATGACTTTCGCATTCACGTTGCGGGCCGCGCGGCCAATCGTCTGAATTAGCGAGGTTTCGCTCCGCAGGAAGCCCTCCTTATCGGCGTCCAGAATCGCCACCAGCGACACTTCCGGCAGATCGAGCCCTTCGCGCAAGAGGTTCACGCCGACGAGCGCCTCAAATCTCCCCTGCCGCAAGTCGCGCAGCAAATCGACCCGCTCAAAGGCATCCAGCTCGCTGTGCAGCCACTTGCATTGCACCTTCTGTTCCACGAGGTACGCCGATAAATCCTCGGCCAGCCGCTTGGTGAGCGTCGTGACAAGCACGCGCTCTCCCACGGCGGCCCGTTCACGGATTTGCTCCAGCAAATGCTGCACCTGGCCGCGGGCGGGAATCACCTCGATAATCGGATCCAAAAGGCCCGTCGGGCGGATGATCTGCTCGACCACTTCGCCGCCGGTCTGCTCCAGTTCGTAGTCGCTCGGCGTGGCCGAGACGAACACCACCTGATTGATCTTGTTTTCCCACTCGCCAAATTTGAGCGGGCGGTTGTCGAGCGCGCTCGGCAGGCGAAAACCATGCTCTACCAAATTCATCTTGCGGGCCTGGTCGCCATTGAACATCGCCCGCACTTGCGGCACGGTGACGTGCGATTCATCGACGATCATCAGAAAATTCTGCGGATCGAAAAAATCGTGCAGCGTATCGGGGGTCGAGCCCGGCGGCCGCCCCGATAGCGGCCGGCTATAGTTTTCAATGCCGGGGCAATGCCCCATCTCTTGCAGCCGCTCGATATCGAACCGCGTTCGCGCGCTCAGCCGCTGCGCTTCCAGCAGCTTTCCTTGCTCGCGAAACACCTTGAGCCGATCTTCGAGTTCCTGGCGGATCGTCTCGATCGCCTGGTTGATCCGCTCTTCCGGCATGACGAAGTGCTTGGCGGGATAGAGGAATAGCTGCTGCTCGACGGCTAGCGTCTCGCCGCTGATCGGATTGATAATCGACAGCTTTTCGACTTCGTCCCCCCACAACTCAACCCGAAAGGCGTATTCCTCGTACGACGGCCAGACCTCGACGCAGTCGCCGCGGACGCGAAACTTGGCCCGCTCGAAGGCCACGTCGTTCCGGTCGTACTGAATATCGACCAATTGCTTCAGCATCTCGTCGCGGTCGAGGGTCTCCCCCACCCGCAGCGGAATCATCATCGCCTTGTAATCTTTCGGCGACCCCAAGCCGTAAATGCACGACACGCTGGCGACGATAATCACATCCTTGCGGCTAACAAGCGAACTGGTGGCGGCCAGGCGCAGGCGGTCGATCTCCTCGTTGATCGAGGCGTCCTTCTCGATGTAAATGTCGCGCTGCGGAATGTAGGCTTCGGGCTGATAATAGTCGTAGTAGCTGACGAAATAGTGAACGGCGTTGTTCGGAAAAAACTCGCGGAATTCGCTATACAGCTGCGCCGCCAGCGTCTTGTTGTGCGAAATGACGAGCGTCGGTTTTTGGACGGCGGCAATGACGTTCGCCATCGTGTATGTCTTGCCCGAGCCGGTAACGCCCAGCAGCACCTGCGCCCGTTTGCCGGCGTTGATCCCCTCGATAAGCCGAGCGATGGCCCGCGGCTGGTCGCCGGCCGGCGGAAACGGTTGATGGAGCTGGAAATCCACGGCAACTCTCGTCAGGGGAGCGGGACGGGCGGGCCCAATGCTGGCCAACCAGTCACTGTACGCCCCTGCCGGCGAATCGAACAGCCAGCCAGTAATCGCTTCCCCACCCCCCTCTCCCTACGCGGGAGAGGGGACCGATTTCGAGTGCCTCGTCTCAAGCCATCCCTTACGGCGTCACTTCCGCGCCTGAGCGGGTCACCAAACGAGTGAATTCGCGAATGTCGATGTCGTCGTCAATCGACCGGACCGAGCCATCACCGAACACCGCGTTGGCCACCGTCGAATGAAAAGCAAAGGTTTCGCCGCTGCCGTCCGATCCGTAGTAACTATGCGGGAAAACCAGGCCGAAGTCCTCACCATTGGCGCAATTGACGGCACAGGTTCCAAACCGCATAGTGCCATCTCTCGTGAAGCCCTCGACGGAAAAGTCGCTTGCTGGACGCGCCCAACCGCCGCCATTCACATGGCAGGTGTTGACGTCGACACTCACTCTTCGACCACGACGATAAACAAATGGGCGTGCCGCTGACTCGGTAAACATGATGGTGTTCGACAGCCCGTCGAGCACGTCCGCTGCCCGCGGCTCTTGATTCTTCGGCAGCAGGCCATCGCCCGCTTGATCGACCAGTCCGATGACCTGCAATTGGGCCGAAACGGCGATCGGTGGGCTATAATCGGTGACCGCAATTAGTTCGCCCGACCAGGTCGGCTGGGGATTGCCGTCCAACCGCCGCGCCTCGGGCGACGACGGGCATTGGAAAAGCGGAATGGGCTGTGAGGTTAACGGCAAGTTCGGTCCAAGACCATGCGGACCTTGCGTGGTGCTGTCCCAATTGCTGGTCAAATCGTACTGATCGTATAAGTTTTTTTGCTCGATATAGGGAAGTAGAAAGGTCAGGCCTGCGATCCTTGCGGTCGTCGTCGATCCGGGTGCCCGAATCGATGAGGGAAACCGTCCAACAGCATCATGCATGTTGTGTGCCGCCACACCAAGCTGGCGCAAATGGTTGCAGCATTGGATGCGACGAGCCGCTTCGCGTGCCGCTTGCACGGCCGGCAGAAGCATGGCTACCAGCACGCCAATAATGGCAATCACCACCAACATTTCGACGATGGTAAAGGCTTTGCGAATTGTGGGGGCGTAACGCATAACCAAACTTTCTCTGGATTACCTTCAACGGCCGTTGTGTCGAGAAGAGATCGCCACCCCAACCCTTCTCGGCACTCGACAATCGCGTTGGCCGCTCAGCGCCGCAACGCAATCGGCGGCAGCGTGTTTTCCCCAGGCGTGACCTGCACCGTCAGGCCGCTCGTCGCCTCGCTGGCATAGCGGAGAGGCAACAGATTCGCCGAGCGGACGTACTCGCCATCCACTTCGGCCACTGCTGGCAACTCGACCGTCACCACGTATTCGCCAGCCGGGGCACCATCGTCAGCTTCATAGGTGGTCGCGACAAAACTTCCGTCCGACTGCACCAGGGCGCGCGGCTTGGGAACAGCGGGCAAACATTCACCTTGCGGATGAAGCACCACGAAGGCTCCAGTGATCGGTCGGTTTTCGAACGTGATCGTGCCGACCGTCTTATGCACGGCCACGGCTGCGCCACGATCCGAGCAGCCGGACAAGCCGGTGGCGGCCAGAATCGTGGCAAGCGTGAGGACGAATCGTTGCGACATCGCTACTCCTGCCAAGGCTTGGTCGTCGGACGACAAGGCCCGACATGCGGGGCGCGGGATCATCGATCCACACGCCTGGAAGGCGTCCATCAGGAAGGGGACTTGCTTTTGCGAGGCCGTCGGCCCCGCTACCGCACAATCGTGATCGGCGGAACCTCGTTGATCCCCGCTTTCACGCTGATCTTGATGGGCGTCGCTTCGGCAGAGGCATACTTGCCGGGCAGCACATTCGGGCCGCGGCCCGAGCCACCTTCGCCCGTTTCGACCTTAAACCACTGCACGGTCGCGGCATACTCGCCCGCCGGCGCGCCATCGCCATCGCCGTAGGTGCTGATTTTGAAAGTTCCGTCGGTCCGTACGGTGCCGAGCGGGGCGACCTTAACTTCAGTGGCGGGGCCCCCTTGCGGATGCAGGACAATCTGTGCTCCGGCCGGTGCCTGTCCGTCAAACGTGATTTTGCCCGTTACCGGATGCACGGGAAGCTGTGCTTCATCGCGCCGGCAACCGGCGAAAGGAAGAGCCACCAGAACGGCCAAAACCGACAAAAGACGCGGTGATTGGAACGACATCGTGAGAATTGGGCGGGGCATAAGGAAAATCCTTTAAACGGTGTTGGAAGGGGATAAATCAAGCAGGAACCAGTTCGCGATTCCCTACCGGTAAGCATCGCTATAGGTGGACACAACCTGGTTGTTGCGGACGATGATGACCAACTGGGACTCGACTTTCTTATTTTCGTTGTCGGAGTAAGTGAAGCTGGCTTTCACCGCGCGCGGCGGATCGCGGACCATATTGAGCGAGGAAATGCGAACGTCACGATACTTTTGTGTCAGCCATTGGCGGGCGGTCTTCTGCTCGGCGGTGGGGCCCGAAAGCCCCAAGGAAAATACGGACACGCCCACGAGGAACAGCACCGCCGCGGCCAATAGCAGCGCTTGCACCGTCAGCACCGCCCGCTGGAAAACGGGCGACCGATTCTCGACGCTGCGGCGCGTCAGCGCCGAGAGAAAACAGTCTTTGACGATGCTCTGAAAACCGGCCTCCGTGTCGGCGTCGATATGACGCTCGCCGTCACCGAGCAAACCAGCGCCATCGCCCTTGTACACGCTGCCGCGAGTCGATTCGCGGCGAGCAAGATATAAGGCGACAGCCTCCACGCTGGTAGTCAGCCCACCTCTGGGCCCGCGTGCGAGCGCGCCAGTCTCGATCTTCTCGACAACGTAGTCCACCTGCTGTTGGGTGGGCTTCGCCGTGCTGAAGACGCGCCGGGCAGCTTCCACGACACTCAAGGGTTGTTTAGAGGGAGCAGACATGACGACACGCTGAAAAAGTTGCTGGCCTGTTTCGGACCAGGCGACCGCGGACGGTCGCTTAAAAATCGCGAAACGTCCGCGGTCCTGAAAACTCAAATCGAAATCTGACTTGACGACTAGAAATCCTGGCTGATCGCGGTCTCTTGGCTCCCCGCATTGCGGGTAATCAGGGCCGCGAAGGTGCCGATATCGATCCCTTCATCAATGAATCGGACCGAACCGTCTCCCAGCAGGACATTCATCCCCGACGGATGGAACGAATAAGGCTGGCTCGATCCCTCGGTACCCACGCTCGGATATCCGCTGGACCCGTAGCTCTCGCCGCCAACATTCAGCCCGTTGGTGCGGTTCACGAACACGCCGGGGACGACAGCCCCGTTGGCGCTCGAACCGGCAAACAAGATGTCGCTCGCCGGACGGACCCAGCCGCCGCCATTGACGCGGCTGGTGGTAATGTCCGAGCTGACCTGAGTCCCCCGTCGATAGTTGTACGGGCGACCGCCAGATTCTAGCACGGCGATCGTATTGGAGGTGCCGTCCGTAATGTCAGCCAAGGTCAGCCGCGCGTTCTTCGGCAAGAAGCCATTAGTCGTGCGACTGCTGGTCGAAATCGTCGAGGTGCTGCCGATGACGACCCGGGGGGGGCTGAGCGCGGCCGCGAGCGCTGGCAACGCAGGATCAATCCCCAGGGAAGCGCCGTAATCGCCATTGGCCACGATGCCCACCCAGGCCGAACCGGAAGAATAGCCATCGGGATTGTGATCGAGCAGGCCACCATGCTTCGGCGACGAGGCGCACTCGTAAGTTCCGACCCGTAGGCTGGAGACAGGCAAATTATTCGCGTGACTCCAGGTCACGCTCGTGTCGTAGCGGTTCCACAGCGGCTGCTGATCGACGAACGGCAAGAGGTAAATGAACACGCCGGCGCGAATGGTGCTGGCTGTCGGCGGGCGGCCGCCGCTGGGAAGATACTTCTTGGTGTCGTGGAAATTGTGTATCGCAATTCCAATCTGCTTGAGATTGTTCGAGCAGCTGGTCCGCCGGGCCGCCTCGCGGGCAGCCTGAATGGCGGGCAGCAGCAGCGCGACGAGCACGCCGATGATGGCAATCACCACCAGCAGCTCGATGAGCGTAAAGCCAGAGCGTTTCATGACGAGTTCTCCAAAATTCAATGTTTGCGGGGATAGTTCAGGATAGCGAGTCCATCGGCCTTTAACCGAGCGGGACGCGAGGCCAAAGTTGGCCTGCGGGGGAAACATGAGCCTCTTTCGTGTCCACGACCCTTCAGGCGATTGCTTCGCCAGCCCGTGCGTTGTCGCGTTGAGCAGGTAAATGACAACCCAGTTCCAATACTCCCTTCGGGTCACACCAAGGATTCATGCCTTGGCTCATCACGAGCTCTTTACGACATAACGCCTCCTTCGTAAGGGATAAATTGGGAAGACAATGAATCTTCAGGCACCCAGGCCAGTACCTTCCCAGGGTCGTGCGACGGTTGCGGCAAAGCCACCGGCGAGACGACCTCGAGTTGGTCCACGACCTGCACGACTCCCGCGACGCGGCGGGTGAATGCGTGAATCAGTTGCCGCTGATGAAACGTCGGCACCTGGCCGGAGAGCGTGACCACTCCCCGTTGGGCCGCGATTTGCAGCCGGCTGCCAAAGGTCAGGTGCCGCTGCGATAGGTACAGCGCGACCCGCTCTTGGAGTTCGAGCGAAGTTTCATCGAGCGAATGCGTAGGCAAAGCGATCATGGCAATCATCCTCAAACAAGCGAAAACAATGGAGCGACGCGAGTGAACAACGGATGCAGGCAACAGCGACACATCAGCGGGCTCCTTGTAAGGCAGTTGGGGGGGCGACATTCGTCAGTGCAAACCGCGGCGCGGCAGGCGCGCGGGGTGTCACGAGGGCGAGCATGCCAAGGTCGTTGGCTTGCGGCAGCACTTCGATCTGCAGCGGAGTGGCCAGCGGATCGGCCAGCTCGGGAGCCAGCACGTGCGGCCCCGCGATATAGTCTTCGCCCCGGATCACTGCTGGCTCGTAAACGACGGTGACGGCATAGTTCCCGGCCGGTGCGCCTGCGGCCAGGCCGAGCATTTTCAGCTCGAACCGGCCATCCGCGGCGACTTCCCCCCAGGCGATGGCCCGGGGCTCGGTCCGGTCGGCCGACAGGCGATGAAGGGCCACCCGCGCGCCGCTGGCCGGCAGGCCATCGAGCCGCACCTGGCCGACGACCGGAAACCGGGGATGCTCGTAGAGCGTGCCAGCCGCCAGCGCTCCCCACAGCGCGAGGAACAAGAGGACCAATCCCGAAAGCGATGCGAGGAAACGTCCGAACCGGGGCGACGCGCCCGGGCTGCCACTGATCAAGGAAACCGAGAACATGGGATGAACCTTGCGGAATCATCTGCCTCCGGAATACTCCAGTCAGCAGCCAAAAGGAAAAAGCGATCGGCCTCCCGTTACGGGTCAGCGGCGAGATCTATTTGCGACAGCAACACCGGCAAAACATGGCGAACTTCCTCGATTGGCAGTTCAGGAAAATTACTTTCCGTCAGTCCGGCGCAGGCGGCGCTTCTCGGTCCGTTCCAATTGCACCACCACGCCATCCTGCACGATGATTGTGATCGTGCCGAACTTGAGCCCCCGCAGCGCATCGGCGATTTGCTGCAGGACGGTCTCGCCAGCGGCATCCTCCGGCGAATGTGAGCGTTGTTCCGGTTCGGCGGACATGGCCGCTCTCCTCGTAAACGTTTGCAGAGCCATTGCTAGATCTGATAGTCGGGGGAAAAAACACGCACCTTGCGCGGCGAAACATACACCGTCTCGCCAGGTTGCAAATTCAGTTCCGAAAATCGCTGTGGCGTGAGATCGACGAAAATATCCTTGCCATCCACTCCCAGCAGCGTGACGCGGGCCATCGGACCCGCCGTATGCACGCGAGTTACCCGACCTGGCAGGCTGGGGACACAGTTCGAATTGCGGGCGATATCCAGCTCATGCGGGCGAACATACAGCGTCGCCTCGCCCGTTTGCCCACCCACCGGACCGGCCACATCAAAAGCCGCCGTGCCCAAGTGAGCCTGCCCTTCGTGAATCCGTCCCTGGAAGACGTTCACCTGCCCCAGGAATTCCATCACAAACTTGGAGGCCGGCTGGTGGAAGACTTCCGCGGGGGTGGCAAATTGCTCGATTTTCGCCTGATTCATCACCACCACGCGGTCGGCCACTTCCAGGGCTTCTTCCTGGTCGTGCGTCACCAGCACGCTCGTGAGGTGAATTTCGTCGTGCAGCCGCCGCAGCCATTCGCGCAAACCCTTGCGCACCTTGGCATCCAGCGCCCCAAAGGGTTCATCCAGCAGCAGCACTTTCGGCTCGATGGCCAGAGCCCGGGCCAAAGCCACCCGCTGTCGCTGACCGCCAGAAAGCTGCGAAGGGTAGCGATTTCCAAAACCTTCGAGCTGAATTAATTTGAGTAACCGCAGCACGCGGTCCCGAATTTCGGCCTGCGCTGGCCGCTCGCCGCGCGGACGAACCCGCAGACCAAAGGCGATGTTCTCGAAGACCGACATGTGCCGGAACAGGGCATAGTGCTGGAACACAAACCCGACGCGGCGCTCGCCGACCGGGCGGCCGGATACATCCTCGTCATGAAACAGGATCGAGGTCTCTGGGTGCAAATCCGGGGTTTCCAGCCCGGCAATGATTCGCAAGAGCGTCGTTTTTCCCGATCCGGACGGACCCAGCAGGGCCGTCAGCTCGCCGCTGGCGATTCGCAGGCTAACATCGCGGAGGGCCGTGTAGGTGCCAAAGGTCTTGCTGACTTTGCGAACTTCGATGCTCATGACGGGTTCTCCTCTGCCGAAGTCGGCTCAAGGGATGCGACCTGCTGCCGATGGACGCGCCATTCGACGGCCGTCTTAGCGGCGAGCGTGACCAGGGCCAACAGGGCCAGCAACGACGCCACGGCGAAGGCCGCGACGGTGTGGTATTCGTTGTAAAGAATCTCGATATGCAGCGGCAAAGTGTTGGTCTTGCCCCGGATGCTGCCGGAGACGACCGCCACCGCGCCAAACTCTCCCATCGCTCGGGCGTTGGCCAAAATCACGCCGTACAGCAGCGCCCAGCGAATGTTGGGGAGCGTCACCCGCCAAAAGGTTTGCCAGCCGCTGGCCCCCAGCGACAAGGCGGCCTGCTCTTCGTCGGTTCCTTGCTCTTGCATTAGCGGGATCAGCTCGCGGGCGATGAACGGGAAGGTGACAAAAATCGTCGCCAGCACGATGCCCGGCACGGCGAAAATAACCTTGATTCCCAATGCGTCGAGTGTCGGGCCGAGCCACCCTTGCATGCCGAACACCAGCACATAAATCAGTCCGCTGATGACCGGCGAAATGGCGAACGGCAGGTCGATTAGCGAAATCAGCAGGCTCTTGCCGGGAAACTCAAACTTGGCAATCGACCACGACGCCGCCAGGCCAAACACCAGGTTGAGCGGCACGGCAATCCCCGCGGCCAGCAGCGTCAGCTTGATCGCCGACCAGGCGGCCCGGTCGTTAAAGCTGGCGAAATACGCCCGAATTCCTTCGCGAAAGGCTTCGACAAACACCACCGCCAGCGGCAGCAGCAGGAAGAGCCCCAAAAAGGTGAACGTGATCGCGATCAGCGCGTATCGCACCAGCACCGGTTCGCCCGTGCTGACTCGCCCAAGGGGCTGGCTGTGAGCGGTAGTAAGCGTGGCGGTCGCCATGACTCAGACTCCCTTCACGGCGGCGCGGCCCGTGTACCACTGAAGCAAATTGATCGACAGCAGAATCGCGAACGACGCCAGCAGCATCACCACGGCAATCGCAGTTGCACCGGCATAGTCGTATTGCTCCAGCTTCTTGATAATCAGCAGCGAAGTGATCTCGGTCTTCATGGGCATATTGCCGGAAATGAACACCACGCTGCCGTATTCCCCAATCGCCCGGGCAAACGACAAGGCAAAGCCGGTCAAAATCGCCGGCAAGAGAGCCGGCACAATCACCCGCCAGAAGGCTTGCCAGCGGCTGGCACCCAGGCTGGCCGCGGCTTCTTCGGCCTCCCCTTCGAGTTCTTCGAGTGCGGGCTGCAAAGTGCGCACCACAAATGGCAGGCCGATGAAAATCAGCGCGATGGTAATTCCCAGCGGGCTGAACGCCGTTTGAATCCCCAGCGGGTACAAATATTGCCCCAACCAGCCGTTCTCGGCATAGATCGCGGTCAGGGCGATGCCCGAGACGGCGGTCGGCAGGGCGAACGGCAGATCGACGAGGGCGTCGATCAGCTGGCGGCCCGGAAAGCGATAGCGAACGAGGGTCCATGCCACGATAAAGCCGAACACCAGGTTCACCAGCGCCGCGATCAGCGAAGCGCCGAACGTCAGCTTATAGGCCGCCACCACCTGCGGATCGGTAATCGTTCTCCAGATGTGCGACCACGACGCGGTCGCCGTCCGCAAAAACAGAGCCGCCAGCGGAATCAGCACGATCAGGGCGAGATAGACCAGGGTATAGCCCATCGTCAGCCCAAAGCCGGGCAGCACACTGCGGGGTCGGGATGGTTTCTTCGAGGTCCGCATCGCAAATAGCCGGGACCAAACTTGGTCCCGGTAAACTCCGATTTGTGCCAGGTTACTCGTGACGCGAGAAATTCCCGGAGCGGGACCAGGTTTGGTCCCGGCTGCTTGGTTGGTGAGGCAGTTGCCTATTCGGGCTTGTAAATCTGGTCGAATATGCCGCCGTCGTCGAAGTGCTCGGGCTGGGCCCTTTCCCAGCCGCCGAACGCTTCGGCGATGGTGAAGAGCTGCACGTCGGCGAACTGCTGGCGCTGCTCGACGGTCAGGGTCTGGCTATCGGCCGGGCGGAAGTAGTGCTTGGCCGCTAGTTGCTGTCCGGCGGGAGAATAGAGATGCTGCAAATACGCCTCGGCCGCTTCGCGGGTGCCGCGCTTATCGACAACCTTATCGACCACGGCCACGGGGGGCTCGGCCAGGATGCTGATCGAGGGGACAACGATCTCGAACTTCTCCGGCCCCAGTTCCTTCACCGCCAGGAAGGCCTCGTTCTCCCAGGTCAGCAGCACATCCCCCAAATTTCGCTGTACGAACGTGTTGGTCGCGCCGCGGGCGCCCGGATCGAGCACCGGCACGCGGCGGAACATCTCGGTGACAAATTCGCGGGCCTTGGCTTGGGCCTTGGCCACTTCGACTTTCGCAGCCGGATCGCCGAGCTTCTTCAAGTCACCCAGCTCGCGCTGCAAGACATAGCCCCAGGCGGCCAGATAGTTCCACCGAGCGCCGCCGCTGGTCTTGGGACTGGGGGTGATGATTTTCACGTCCCCTTTCGTCAGGTCATCCCAATTTTTGATCCCCTTGGGGTTTCCCTGGCGGACCAGAAAGACGACGGTCGAGGTATAGGGGCTGCTGTTGTGCGGTAACCGCTGCTGCCAATCGGCAGCGAGCAATTGGCTTTTGGCGGCGATGGCGTCGATGTCGTAGGCCAGGGCCAGCGTCACCACGTCGGCTTCCAGGCCGTCGATGACGGCGCGGGCTTGCTTGCCCGAACCAGCGTGCGATTGATCGATGGTGACTTCCTGGCCGCGCTCGGCCAGCCAATGCCGGGCGAAGACCTCATTGAATTCGCTGTAGAATTCGCGGGTCGGATCGTACGACACGTTGAGCACCGTCACTGGCGCGGGGCCGGTTGAATTCGCGGCCGCCCCGCCGCCGCAACCAGCCAGGGGAAAAAGCGCGACAATCCCCAGCAGTAGGGGAGCGAAGCGGTACGGGAGAGAGAGGTTCATGCGAGCAGGCTCCAAGCGATAAACAACGGTGACGTTCCGCCCACGGCAGTCGGATCATTCCAATTGCAAGGAGCGTGCCAAGTTGACATTCACGATCAACTTGGTAATCTATAGCAGCAAGAACGCGATTGTCACCAATAATCTGTTATATTTAATGGCTTGTCCGTTATATTTAACGGTTGCTAGCCCTGATATTTCACGGAACTCGACTTGGACCGGTTTCACCGACTTCTACTCGATGTCTGGCGCGAGGCGTGCCGCCACATTGAAATTGGCGAAGCACTCGATCGCATCGCGCCCCTCTTGCGCCAGCAATTGCCCGCCGAAACGATCCTGCTGAGGCAGCTTGCTCTCGATCGCCAGCAGGTCGAAACGGTGGCGGTCGAGGTCGCTCCCGACGGGCAGCAAATCGCTGCCGGCCGCACCGATTGCCAGCAAGCGGCGTTCGATGCCCTCGTGCAGTGGTGTACCGAGCGCCGCCTGGAACATGCCGAGGCCCAGGAATTGCAAGCCGCGAAGCCAGGATTGCTCCCCGATTCGCTTCGCGGCGACGTGCTGGCGGCGGGCCTGGCCAGCGAACATGGCATCTTCGGCGTGCTCCTGCTGGCGACGAATTCGCGGCGGCATTTTCGGTTGGAACACGAGCACTTGGTCGCGTCGCTGCAAGAGCCCTTCACCGTGGCGCTCGAAAACGACCGCCGCTTGCAAGAGCTGGTGACGCTGCGCGAGCGGGCGGAAGCGGAAAACCGGACGCTCCTCTCCAAGCTGGGACGCAGCGACAAGTCGGAAACGGTCGTCGGCGTCGAAAGTGGCCTGCGCGAGGTAATGGAGCGCGTCGCCCTCGTCTCGCGCGCCGATGTGCCGGTGTTGATCCTCGGCGAAACCGGCTCGGGCAAGGAGGTGGTCGCGCGGGCCATTCATCGGCAATCGCGACGTGGCGAGGGGCCGTTTTTGCGGGTCAATTGCGGGGCAATTCCCCCGGAACTGGTCGATTCGGAATTGTTTGGCCACGAGAAGGGGAGCTTCACCGGCGCGACCTCCGTCCGCAAGGGATGGTTCGAGCGAGCCGACGGGGGAACGCTGTTTCTCGACGAGTGCGGCGAGCTAACCCCCGCCGCGCAAGTGCGCTTGCTGCGGGTGCTGCAAGATGGGAGCTTCGAGCGGGTCGGCGGCGAGAAGCAATTGCACGTCGATGTGCGCGTCGTTGCCGCCACGCATCGCGATTTGAAGGGAATGGTCGCCGAGCGGACGTTTCGCGAGGATTTGTGGTATCGCCTGGCGGTGTTTCCCGTCCATTTGCCGCCGCTGCGCGAGCGGATCGAGGATATTCCGGCGATGGCCTCGCACTTTGCCGCCCGGGCGGCCGCCAAGTTTGGCCTGCGGGCCTGTTTGCCAAGCGATGCGGACATTCGCCAACTGGTGAGCTATGCCTGGCCCGGCAACGTGCGCGAGCTCTCGGCGGTCATGGAGCGGGCGGCGATTCTCGGCAACGGGCAATCTCTCGACGTCGCCACCGCCCTCGGCCATCCGGTCGCCGGCGCGATTCCCACGGCGGTGAAGGTCATCCCGCCGGCCCGTGGAGATGGTTCCCCGCCGCTCGCCACGCTCGATGCCGCCATGCGCGAACATATTGAAACGGCACTACGGCAGACGGGGGGCCAGATCGAAGGAAAGCAGGGCGCGGCGAAGCTGCTGGGGATCAATCCGCATACGCTGCGGGCCCGCATGCGCAAGCTAGGCATCGCGTGGCGCGAATTTCGGGAGCAGGAATGAAGATCCAATCGCTGTGCGTCTTCTGTGGTTCCAGCAGCGGCGCCCGCCCCGAATATGCGGCGGCCGCCCGATCGCTCGCTTGCTTGTTGGTGGAGGGGGGCACGCGGCTCATTTATGGCGGGGGGAATGTCGGCCTGATGGGGATTCTGGCCGACGAAATGCTCGCCCAGGGCGGGACGGTGATCGGCGTGATTCCGCGGCATTTGCTGGAGAGGGAAGTCGGGCACTTGCAGGTGACCGAACTGAAGGTCGTCGGTTCGATGCACGAGCGGAAGGCGCTGATGGCCGACCTGGCCGATGCTTTTGTCGCTTTGCCCGGCGGCATCGGCACGTTCGAGGAGCTGTTCGAGATTCTCACTTGGGCGCAGCTTGGCCTGCACGACAAGCCTTGCGGCCTGCTCGACGTGGCGGGCTATTATCAACCGCTGATCGAAATGCTCCGCCGCGCGGCGGCCGAGCGATTTTTGCGGCCTGAGCACCTGAACCTGCTTACCGTGGCCACCGATCCGGCCGAGCTATTGACGGCACTGGCCGGGCATCGCCCCGCGCCGCGAGAAAAGTGGCTGGACCGGGACGAAACCTAACCCGGCTGCGACTGCTTTCGGAGCGGAATTCATCCGGCTATACTGCCTCGCGGGGTTAGGGTTTTCGTCCGTCCCGCCGCCCAATCACCGCTGAGGCCCCCGCATGAGCTCGGTCGTCGAGAAGTCGCCCGCCACCACCGAAACCGCCCGCCTGCAAATCGCCGGCAAGGATATCGATCTTCCCCTCGTCACCGGCAGCGAGCAGGAACGGGGGCTCGATATCTCCAAGCTGCTCGCCGCGACCGGTTGCGTGACGCTGGACGAGGGGTATGCCAACACCGGTGCCACCAGCAGCTCGGTCACGTTCTTGGATGGGGACCGGGGCATCCTGCGTTATCGCGGCTATCCCATCGAGCAGCTCGCCGCCAAGTGCGACTTTTTGGAAGTCGCCCACCTGCTGATCTATGGCGAATTGCCGACCGATAAGCAGCTCACCTCCTTCCGCGGCTCGATCTTGCGGCACACGATGCTGCACGAGGAGATGCGCAAGTTCTATGGCGGTTTCCCGCGCGATGCCCACCCGATGGCGATCCTCTCGGCCGCCACCAGCGCGCTTTCGACGTTCTATCAAGATTCGCTCGACCCGGCCGATCCGCGGCAGGTCGAGGTTTCGATCCATCGCCTGCTCGCCAAGTTGCCGACCATCGCCGCTTATAGCTATAAGAAGTCGGTCGGCCAGCCGTTCGTGTATCCGCAGAATGACCTGTCGTACACGGCGAACTTCCTGCAAATGATGTTCGCCGTGCCGTGCGAGCCGTTCGAGGTCGATCCGGACGCCGTCGCCGCCCTCAACTTGCTACTCATCGTTCATGCCGACCACGAGCAAAACTGCAGCACTAGCACGGTGCGCATGGTAGGCAGCTCGAACGCCAATCTGTTCGCCAGCATTTCGGCCGGCATTTGCGCCTTGTGGGGGCCGCTGCATGGCGGGGCCAACGAAGCCTGCGTCCTCATGCTGGAGCGAATCTTGGCCGAAGGGGGAGATGTCAATAAGTTCGTCAACATGGCCAAAGACAAGAAGAGCAACTTCCGCCTGATGGGCTTTGGCCACCGGGTTTATAAGAATTTCGACCCCCGCTGCACGATCATTCGCCAGGCTTGCGCCAAGATTCTGGCCAAGATGAAAATTCGCGATCCGCTATTCGATGTCGCCCAAGAGCTGGAGCAGGTTGCCCTTTCCGATCAGTATTTCATCGAGCGGAAGCTATACCCTAACGTCGATTTCTACTCCGGCGTCATTTATCGGGCGCTTGGCATTCCGGTGCAGATGTTTACGGTGCTCTTCGCCCTCGGCCGGCTGCCGGGGTGGATCGCCCACTGGGTCGAAATGCACCAGAACCCGCAGAAGCGGATTTGCCGGCCGCGGCAAATCTATGTCGGCCCGACCGAACGGGCTGTCGCTCCATTGGCCGAGCGGGGTTAACTCTCGGTGCTGGTTTCGGGCGAATTCTCGCCCCGAATTTTGGCGAGGGCCGTGCGCGCGGCCGCGACGAGGCTTTCGCGCGTCCGGCTGAAGGGGCCGGGACTGGTCGCGGTGGGGTCGAATTTGGCGATCCACTCCAAAATGCCGGTCGCCCGCTGCTCGCGAAACTCTCCCAATTGCCAGACGACCAACTCGTCGGTGTAAACGCCGGCGGGATATTCCTCGGCCGGCGCGGGTTCGATATCGACCGCCAATTCCAAAAGATGCCAGCGAATCTCCTCGGTATCGGGCGAGGGTTGCCAGACTTTGCGGCCATACATCTGGGGCGAGTCCCCATCGGTCACGAAGACCGGCCCAATCGGAATCGGATCGCGCTCCGGCCGCCGATGCGGGTGGTTGCCGCAGTAGGTCCAAAACGGATCTTCAATCGCCAGGTTCCGGATCGTGCAAAAGTGCGGCTCGGGATCTTTGGTGTGGCCGTAGCCCGCCTCTCCTTTGTTGCGGGCGTTGAACCAGCAGGTTCCGCAGCAATCCGATCCGCCGTTGGGCATGATGCACCCCTCGATCACTAACGCACGACCAGCAGATACCCGCACATCGCCACGCCAATCGCCGCCAACAAAATCGCCACCGCGAGCGACAACGCCGAAGCCCGGACCGGATGCGCGATTCCCGGCTGCAGCCGCCGAATGATCGACCGGTGCTGCCAGGCCGCCAGCAAATTGACGAGCACCCCCAGCAGCACCAGCGCCGTGCCGATCCAGAGCGAGATCCCATGCGACAACGCCGGTCCCGGCACTTCGCCGCGAGCAGCCGCCATTTCTCGCAAGAAGAGGCCAAAACGCGCCACGACGAAGCCGAAGCCCATCATGGCGAGACCGGTGCG
>JANRLS010000254.1:0-74577 GCA_033762315.1 Pirellulaceae bacterium | reverse complement strand
GTCCATCGCGCCGAGATAGACCACTTTGCGATCCTTGTCGAGCACGACGAACTCCGGCGTGTAGGTCGCGCCGTGGGCTCGGGCGACTTGCTGCGTTTCGTCGTGAACATACGGAAAATTGAAGCCCCGCTGATTCGCCCGCTCGGTCATCGCCGGCAAGAGGTCGTCTTTCACTTTGTTGCTGCAAATTGCGATGAGGGCGCAAGTGTCTGATTCGTTGAACTTTTTCTGCAGGGCCATGAGGCGGTCTTCGTGATCTTGGGCATAGAGGCAGGTGTTGCAACTGAAGACGATGACCAGCACGTCGCGATCCTTGAAGTCGGCCAGCGAGTGCTGCTTGCCGTCCACCCCCGGCAGATCACTCCAGGCAGGTGCGGGATCGCCAATGCTCAGGGTCTTGTTGTATTTGCCGGCCCAGGCGGGAGCGAGCGGAACGAGGCACAGCGTGAGCAGGAGGAGATTTCGCATAGTTTGATGGGCCCAGGGTGGGATACCGGCGGGACAACCTGGAGTATAGTAGATCGCGAGGAGCAAAGCTGGTTCGCGGATTCCAACATGCCGGGCATTCTGATTACCGCCTTCGAGCCTTACGACCGTTGGCCGGAGAATTCCAGTTGGCTCGCGCTCGTCGAGTTGACCCGTGAATTGCCGGCGAATCTGCGGGTGGTGACGCGGCGTTATCCGGTCGATTTCGAAAAGGCCCGCGGCCGGCTGGCGGAGGATTTGGCAGCCAATTTTGACGTGGCGCTCTTGCTCGGGCAAGCGCCGGGAACCGGCCGCATTCATCTGGAAGCGATGGGGATCAACATCGGCGGGCATTCGAGCCAGTTGCCCGATCAGTTTCAGCCGCTCGTGCCGGCGGGACCGACGGCCTACCAAAGCGCATTGCCCCTGGCCGCCTGGGCGGCCAAAATCCGCGAGCTGGGGATTCCGTGCCAGGTTTCGTATCACGCCGGCACGTTTTTGTGCAACGCGCTCCTCTATCTCGCCCATCACATCGCCCGTCAGCAGCAACTTGCGACGCGGGCGGCCTTCATCCATCTGCCGCTGGCCCCGACGCAGGTGCTGAGCGAAAGGCAAGACTCGCCGACCTTGCCGAGTGCCGCCTGCGCTGCGGCGATCCGGGCCATTTTGACGGACCTGGCGGAGGGCTGATGCGGCGGCTGAGGCCGTTTATTCTCGCTTCCGCTCGGCCGCTTCGAGCAATTCGACGATCTGCTCGACCTGGTCCGGATCGTTAAAGACGTGTCGAGCCGCTTTTAGCCGCTCTTGCAGGTAGATTTTGACGAATTCCTTGGCGGTATCGGGATGTTCTCGGCGGGCTTTGTCGAACATCCGCTGCTCACTTTTGCTCACGATCAGCTGCCCATTTTCGTCGAGCGAGGGGCTTTTGCGCGGCGCCTTGCGAGGGCGCGAGTTGATTCGCGCCAGCTTGCGGCGGGCATAGTCGAGTGCCGAAAGTCCCTTCCGATCGAGCAAGGTCGCATCGGCACCCGCCTTGAGCAGGGCCTTGACCACGCCCGCCGACGGCGACGCGCTCCGCACGTTGACGATAAGGGCGGTCTTTCCACTTTCGCTCGTCGCGTCGGGGTCGATTCCCCAACTCAGCCGTTCGCGCACCTGCTCGGCATCCCCCCGGCTGGCGGCCAGCCGCAGCAGTTTCTCAAAGCGGCGGCGATGCTTGGGATGCTTGACCAGCTCGCGAAAATCGTCGGGCATGGAGGGGTGCCTTGCGTTTAGTTCGCCACTTTACGCGGGGCATAGGGATGCTCGCGTTTGCGAACCACTTCGGCCGTGAGGATTTTGTCGGCTTCAGGCTTCGCCGCCGCTTCGGGATCAATCCGCTGCAATTTGGTCAGCACGTCCATCCCCTCGATCACGCGGCCAAAGCAGGTGTGCTTGCCGTTGAGGTGCGACGTGGGGCGGAACGTCAGGAAGAATTGCGAACCGCCGGTATCGCGGCCGCTATGGGCCATGCTCAGGCTCCCCCGAAAATGCCGGCGATAGTTGTCCTTGTAGCACTCGCAGAAAATCTCGTAGCCCGGGCCGCCGGTGCCGTCCCCTTTGGGATCGCCCCCTTGAGCCATGAAGTTCTTCAGCACGCGATGAAAGGGGGTGCCGTCGTAGAACCCTTTTTCGACGAGGCTGATAAAGTTACCCACCGTTTCCGGGGCTTGATCTTCGAACAGCTCGACGACGATGTCCCCTTTGCTCGTTTTGATCTTCACGCGCGGCAGGTCGTCTTTCTTTTCCTCCGCAGCCCGCAGCTCTTGCTCTTTTTCCCACAGCTTGGCGTACTCCTCGGGATTGGCTTCGGGAGTGTTCGCCCCCCATTGTCCCCACAGCGGACCGACGACGCCGGCATCTTGTGCCTGTTTGTGATACTCGGCCGCCTTCTTGAAATCGCTCAGCGCATAGGCCGCCACCGCCGCCACGTCGTAAGCCTTGGTCTCGCTGCTTTGGCCATCGATCAGCACTTGCGAAATCCGAGCGGCCGCTTCGTAGTCGTCGCGCTCCAGGCTGTCGTCCGCCAGTTTGACGAGAAACCGGGACAATTGCGGGTCTTGGTTGGGGGCCTCCAAATACGCCTTAACACCTTCCGCCTCTAGCTGCGCCAGCATCCCGTTCCCCTTGGTGACGAGGGCAGTCCACTGGTCGTTGATTTTGGCCTGCTCAGCAGTCGGGGCCGATTGATACTGCAGCTTGAGAGCCCGCAGATCCTTGAGCAGGGTTTTCCACTCGCCGAGCAGCTTGTCGAACGCCGCCGCCGCGGGCTTGCTGGGATCGGCCGGCTGGGGTGCGGCCGCTGGCGGGGTGGTTGGAGGCTTGGCCGGGTCTTTCGGGGCCTCCTGAGCGAGTGCCGCCACGGTAAGAGAAAGGGAGACGAACAGGGTCGAACGACAAATCCACGAGGTCATAGGGCCACTCCGCGAGACCAAAAGTCGTTTAAATCGGAAGTTCAAGTGCGACAGTAACTTATCACGCCAGCGGCCATCGATTAAGGTGGGGCCTGCTGAACCACCTATACGCAGCCGGCCCCCCTGGCGGTTCGCCGGGCCGGGGTGGTTCTCCGCCCCGCGTGGAATGTGCCTTGAAACGCCGCCGCTTTCGCCCCGAAACCCCCTCCGCCGAGAATCCTCCGCCGGAGCAGGCCGCCGACGAGCCGCGCGAAGCGGTCGGCCTGCGGATTGTTGGAGGCAAAATGCGGGGCCGCACGCTCACCTATAGCGGCGACCTCCGCACCCGCCCGATGAAGGACCGGGTCCGTGAGGCGGTGTTCAACCTCATCGGTCCGCGCGTTGTCGGCAGCCACGCCGTGGATCTCTTCGCCGGCACCGGGGCGCTCGGGCTTGAAGCGATCAGCCGCGGCGCGGCGGGAGCTACGTTCATCGAAAGGCATCATCCCACGACCAAGCTGATCGAGCAAAATGCGGCGAAGCTTGGAATTGGCGGGCAAGTGGCGGTGCTCTTTGCCGACACGTTTTTTTGGGCCCGCGAGCCACAATTGCCCGCCGACCGGCCCTGGCTCGTCTTTTGCTCGCCGCCGTATGAGTTTTACGTCAGCCGGGCGGACGACATGCTCGCGCTGCTGGGCCGGCTTCATGCGGCCGCGCCGGCCGAGAGCGTCTTCGTGGTCGAGGCGGACGAGCGCTTTGCCTTCGGCCAATTGCCCCAGCCCGCTACTTGGGATATCCGCACCTATCCGCCCGCCGTGGTGGGCATCTTGGCGAAAACCGCTTCCTAGACAATGCTGGCGGGATGATAGCTTCGCATTTCACCGATCGACTCGCGGCGGCGGTCCGCCACAAACAAACCCCCGTGCTCGTCGGCCTCGATCCGCGTGCCGAAAGCCTCCCCCCCGGCCTGATTGCCGGTGCGGGGCCCGAGGCCGTGGCCCGCGGGTATGTCGCCTTTTGTCGCGGCGTGATCGATGTTGTCGCGCCGCTGGTTCCCGCCGTCAAGCCGCAGGCGGCATTCTTCGAGCAGCTTGGCCCCGCAGGCTGCGTGGCGCTGGGAGAAGTGATTCGCTATGCAGCCGCGCAAGGGTTGGTCGTCATTTTGGATGGCAAGCGGAACGACATCGGCAGCACCGCCCAAGGCTACGCCGAGGCGTATTTGGGACCGGAGGATGCCAGCCCGTGGGGAGGCGATGCTTTAACGGTCAGCCCGTATTTGGGAGACGACAGCCTGACACCGTTTGTCGAGGTCGCTCAGGCCCGCGGCGCTGGCATCTTCGTGCTGGTCAAAACGAGCAATCCTGGCGGCAAGCGTTTTCAAGACCTCGTGGCCGAAGGCCGGCCCCTCTATCGCCACGTCGCCGACTACGTCGAAGAGCTCGCCGCCGCCACGACTGGCACTAGCGGATATGGCCTCGTCGGTGCGGTGGTCGGTGCGACGTATCCGCAACAACTGGCCGAACTTCGCCACGCCATGCCGCACACCTGGCTGCTCATACCTGGCTTCGGGGCGCAAGGGGGGACGGCCAAGGATTGCGCCGCCGCCTTCGATGCACAAGGGCTGGGGGCGATCGTCAACAATTCGCGCGGGATCATCTTCGCCCACTCCCGCCAGGAACTTGCCCACTTCGGCCCCGCTCGGTGGCAAGACGCCGTCGCCGCCGCCACGCGTGAAATGATCGGACAGTTGCGGGCCGAAATGCCGAGCGTTGCGCGCTAGTGGTCTTTCCAGAAACTCGGGTTGGGTGCCTCGTTCCACGCTTGCGTAGGCGTGCCATTCTCGCGCCCAAGCACGCCCACGTTCCGTGGGCGTGGCACCCGAAATCTTTGTGTTGACGGAACGCTAGCCCTGCTCCGCCAGTTGCATGGCGGCGAGGAGCGCGGCGGCACCTTGCTGCATGGGGGCGGGATCGCCGAAGGGGCTTGGGTCGCGGTCGTCGTCGCCGGCCCGGTCGCGCAGCTCGTTGGCATAGCGCGAAATGGCGAGCAGGTCGTTCACCAATTCCTGAATCCGAGAACCGCCGCCGACCACGCACGGAATGAGGTCGTCCGAGTCGCCAGCCATCCGTTGGTTCAGGTCCGAGATCTCGTCGGCGAGCGCGCGAACCGTTTGCGAAATCCGCTTCCGCGGGCAATCGGCATGGGCGAACGACGACAGGGCAGCTTCGGCGGCATCCAGATCATGCGTCACGCCCCCGACGCGATTGACCGCTAGCGCATTCATGAAGTAGCGCAGCAGACTGCTCCGGGTGATGACGCCGGTCGGCCGACCTTGCTTGACGATCACCGCGCCGCGAATCGTGACGCGGCAGAGAAACTCGTACACGGCGAGGGCCGGCGTCTCTTCCTCGTAACAAACCACGTTCTTCTTCATCACGTCCTTGATTTTCGTGGACCACCAATCGCGTCCCAGCATGATCGCCATCACGTCTTTCTCGGAAAGAACGCCGACGAGCTGCCCCGTCGCATCGACCACGGGGGCCGAGTTAATGCGGAAGCGGAGGAAATAGTTGGAGGCCGAGCCGACGGTATCGTCTTGCCGCAGCGGCGCGACGAGGGTGGTCATCACCGTGCGGGCCGGCACGCCGCGCAAGATCGCGGCGGGATCGTTCTCGGTGTTTTCGAGCTGCAACTTCTGGTTCAAGGCCGTGTACGGAACGACCCGGTCGCGACCGCTCCGTTTGGCGACCACCAGCGCCTGATCGGCCCAATCGATGAGCTGCTCGGCCGAGGCGGTGTCGGGCAGGCGCTGGGCGACCCCAAAGCTGGCCGAAATCGTCAATTCCTTCTCACCCGTCGCAATCCGCAGGATGCCGAGGCGGAGCCGCATTCGCTCGGCCCATTGCACCGCTTGCTCTTCGGTCGTTTCAGGCATGAGTACGCAAAATTCCTCACCTCCATAGCGCGCGGGGGTGTCGCTGCTGCGGACGCCGGCGGTCAGCGCGGCACCGACCTGGCGAATCACTTCGTCCCCCACCGGGTGACCATAGGTGTCGTTGATCTTTTTGAAGAAGTCGATGTCGAGCATTACGCACGACAGTGGCACATGATGCCGCACCGAGCGGGGCCATTCGCGGCTGAATTGGTCGAACAGGGTGCGGCGGTTGGCCAGGGATGTGAGGGTGTCGGTATTGGCGGCGGTGCAGAGGCGGCGTTCGAGCTCCATCACCCGAGTTCCCGACCGCATCCGGGCGAGTAATTCGTCGCGGTCGATCGGCTTTTTGACGAAGTCGTCGGCTCCCGCTTCGAGACCGCGGACGATGTCTTGCGACCCGCAGCGGACCGTGAGGAAGATCGTATAGACGTAGTTCGGAAGGTTCTGCGCCCGGACCCAGCGGCACAGGTCGAGGCCATCGAACTGGGGCATTTCCCAATCGGTGACGAGAATCGCCGGGCAATCGGCCTCGATCATCGCCATCGCCTGATAGCCGTCCGCGGCGCGGCGAACATCGAACCCACCCGCCTCCAGCCATTTGGCCAGCAGGCGCAGCATGGCTGTGTCGTCATCGACAAGCAGGACTTTGGGAAGTGAATGGCTCATGGCGGGCCTAGTCGGCGAACAAGCAAGCGCGGGCAGAAAGCACGAAAATCTAGGTTGCGGCAGACAATGGTTGTCAAAAATGCAGGAGAACGGCCCGAGACTAGCTGGTTCGGGGGGTGTGTGAATGAATCGAGAAATCAGCGAATTTGGGTTGAAAAGGATTGACGGAGTCGTTTTCGGCGGGTAACAATAGTCGCAACTGAGACTCGTTATCAATAAATATCGCCCTCCTCCCTTCATCGCTACTTGTGCCATAACCCCTACCATGTGCGACTGCGGCCCCGCCCGGCCGGCCGATCTCCGCTGGTCGGCCGGCGGGCCGTAGTCAAGTTGACGAGCCCCGCCATGACCGAGCCGCTCCCGACGAAAGCCCCTTCGCCCTCCTCTCCCCCTGCCCCGGCGTGCGGCCAGCCCGAAGGGCGCGAGGCATGGTCGTCCGAGGAACTGCTCGGCGATAAGAGCGAAATTCTCATTCGCCACGGCGGCGAAACCTATCGCCTCCGCCGCACCCGGCAAGACAAGCTGATTCTCTACAAATAGCCGCCGGTCCTCTGGCAATACCGGCGAGGCACGCCGCGGATTTTGGGCATTGGGCTTGTTCGCGCTGGGGGGTTTCTTTATAGGCAAGGATCGATTGGCCCGTGCCCCGTCCGCGCAACCGAGTTTCGCATGAATCTTGGCGACCACGCTCCGATTCCGCGGCCCCACTTTCGCCCCACCAGCGGCCAGCGCGGCGATGAGGCGAGCGACCCGGAACTGGCCGAGGCCCTTTCCACCGCGATCGCCTCCACCAGCGACTGGCTCCTCGCGCGGCAACATTCCAGCGGCTATTGGTGCGGCGAACTCGAAGGGGATACGATCCTCGAAAGCGAATACATTCTGCTACTCGCCTGGTTGCGGCAAGAGGAAACGCCACTCGCCAAGAAGGCGGCGAACTATTTGCTCGAAAAGCAGTTGCCTGGCGGCGGCTGGGCCATGTATCCCGGCGGGCCGCTCGAAATCAGCGGCAGCGTGAAGGCCTATTTCGCCCTCAAGCTGACCGGCCACGACCCCGATGCCGACTACATGCGCCGGGCTCGCCAGGCGATTCGCGCGGCAGGCGGCGCCGACGCGGTGAACAGCTTCACGCGGTTCTATCTCGCCCTTTTGGGGCAAATTTCGTACGACCACTGCCCCGCCGTCCCTCCCGAGCTGATCCTGCTTCCCAAATGGTCGCCGATCAATATTTATCGGATGAGCGCCTGGTCGCGGACCATCGTCGTGCCGCTGGCGATCATGTGGGCGCACCGGCCGCGCCGCGCGCTGCGCCCCGCGCAAGGAATTTGGGAGCTGTTTCTGAAAGAGCCCGAGCATTGGCCGCACAACCGCTGCGTCGGATTGGCCGACGAAACGGGCCGCTTCTCGTGGGATCGTTTCTTCCGCCAGGCGGATGCGACGCTCAAATGGCTCGAAAAGCGCCGCTGGCTTCCGCTGCGGCAGCGAGCCTTGCGGGGCTGCACCGAATGGATGACCACCCGCTTTGCCCATAGCGATGGCCTGGGGGCGATCTTTCCGCCGATTGTCTGGAGCATCATCGCCCTCAAGTGCCTCGGCTATGCCGACGATAGCGCCGAGGTGCAATACAACTTCGACCAGCTTCGGGCGCTCACCATCGAAGAGCGCGACAGCGCCCGCCTGCAACCTTGCCTGTCGCCGGTGTGGGATACGACGCTCGCCATGCGGGCCTTGGCCGGGGCGGGGCTGTCGCCACGCCACCCCGCCATCGCGACCGCCACCGACTGGCTGCTCGACAAGGAAGTGACCCGCGCCGGCGACTGGGCCGAAACGGTGAATGTCGCTCCCGGCGGCTGGTTTTTCGAGCATCACAACGACTTTTATCCCGACGTGGACGACACCGCGATGGCCCTGATCGCGCTGGCCGAAGCGCGGGTGCGCGAAACGGCTTCCGCCGACGCCAAAGCGGCGGATAGTCGCCCCGCCGAAAGCCGGCCGGCCGATGGCCGCTCGGGCGACAAACGCGCCGCCCCGCGTGCCGCCAGGGCGCTGGCGGCCAGCTTGTCGCGGGCTCGCGGTGCCCACGCGGCGGGCGAACGGGCGCGGCGCTGGATGCTCGCCATGCAAAACCGGGACGGCGGCTGGGGAGCCTTCGACCGCAACAACGACAGCCAGTTTTTGTGCCATGTGCCGTTTGCCGACCACAACGCGATGATCGACCCCAGCACGCCGGACCTCACGGGCCGAGCCATCGAAGCCCTGATGCTGTGGGGGGCGCGCTCCACCGATCAGCCAATCCAGCGCGGAATCGCCTATTTGCGCGGCACGCAGGAGCGCGACGGCAGTTGGTTCGGCCGCTGGGGCGTCAACTACATCTACGGCACCTGGCAATCGCTCGTTGGCCTCGCGGCAGCGGGCATTCCAGCCAGCGACCCCGCGCTCCGCCGTGGGGCGAACTGGCTGCTCGCTTGCCAACATGCCTGCGGCGGCTGGGGCGAATCGGCCGCCAGCTACGACCAGCCGGAGCTGCGCGGGCAAGGGGCGGTCACGCCCTCGCAAACCGCGTGGGCCATTCTCGGCCTGTTGGCGGCGGGGCAGCGAACCAATCCGGCGGTGCAGCGCGGCATTCGGTATTTGCTCGACACGCAAAACCCCGACGGCGGCTGGGACGAAGCGGAATTCACCGGAACGGGCTTCCCCCGCGTGTTCTATCTCCGCTATCACTACTATCGCATCTACTTTCCGCTCCTCGCCTTGGCGAAATTTCAAGCCGCCGAGCGCGGGAGCGAGGCCCATTCCAACGAAAGCCTGTTTCTCACGAGCCCCAGCCCCCAGCCCTAGCCCCTGCATATGTCCGTCCCCTGGTCGCAAGCGTGGACCGTCGCCAGCTATGTGCTCAAGCAAAAGCTGCGCGGCGTGCGGCGCTATCCGCTGGTGCTGATGCTGGAGCCGCTGTTTCGCTGCAATTTGGCCTGCGCGGGATGCGGCAAGATTCAATTTCCGGGCGAGGTGTTGCGCCGCCACCTGACGCCGGAGCAATGCTTCGCCGCCGCCGACGAATGCGGAGCCCCGATCGTCTCGATTCCCGGCGGCGAGCCGCTCTTGCATCCGCAGATTGACCAGATCGTGGCGGGGCTCGTCGCGCGCCGCAAGTATGTCTATCTCTGTACGAACGCCCTCAAGCTCGTCGAATCGCTCCCCAAATGTCGCCCCAGCAAATACCTGGCGTTTTCGATTCACCTGGATGGGCCGCGGGCGGAGCACGATCTGGCCGTTTGTAAGGCAGGCGTTTACGACGTCGCCGTCGCCGCCATTCGTGCCGCCAAAGCGGCCGGCTTTCGGGTCACGACCAACACCACGCTCTATGCCGGCGTGAACCCCGCGCGGATGCGCTCCTTTTTCGACGACCTGATGGCCCTCGGCGTCGAGGGAATGATGGTCTCCCCCGGCTACAGCTACGAAAAAGCCCCCGACCAAAATCATTTCCTCCGCAAAAGCCAAACGCAGCAACTCTTTCGCGAGCTTTTAGCCGATCGCAAGCGTGGCTGGCGATTCAACCAAACACCCCTCTTCCTCGAATTCCTGCAAGGCAACATCGACCTCGCCTGCACCCCGTGGGGAAGCCCGACCTACAACCTCTTCGGCTGGCAAAAACCGTGCTACCTGCTCGGCGAAGGATATTGCGCCACCTTCCGCGAGCTGATGGAAACGACCGACTGGAGCCGCTATGGCCGGGCCAGCGGCAATCCGAAGTGCCAGGATTGCCTCGTCCATTGCGGCCACGAGCCCAGCGCCGTCGCCGCCACCTTCGGCTCTTTCAGCAACCTCGCCCGCACCGCCCGGCTCACGCTGGTGGGAAGGTAAGACCCCAGCCGCCTTGTGCGGCTGGTGAACGAGGTTGGTGGCTAGAGGCTAGACACCCAACCTGATTCACTGTCCAGGCAAGCTGGACGGGGTTTCATTCCTACGTCAGCATCCCCAGCGCGTTCTCGCGGTTCTTCAGCGGCAGGGTGACGGGGCCGCGCACGCGGTGCGACTCGAACACGCCGCAGATCATCTCAATGGTCGTCCGCCCTTCGTACATGTTGCATTCGGGCTGCCGGTCTTCTTCGATCGCCTCGATCAGGTCTTTCACCGCGAGGACGTTCCCCGCGTTCAAGCCCCCTTCGGTCAGCGGCTCGGGTTGGCCGAGCCCCGCGCTACTGACCGGCACCCAGCCGATGCCGCTCCGGCCGGGCGACCACGCCGGATCGGGCAAGAACTGCACGCTCGGCAAATGGCCGGTGACTACTTCGACCACCCCCTTGCTGCCGAAAATTTGCAGGCCAAAGCGGCTTTTGCCCCCACCCATGGCCTTGCGGCTGCCGAAGTAGGCGGTCGCGCCGCTTTCGAGGCCATAGACGGCGGTGATGCTGTCACCGGCGAGGGGGCCGATCCCTTCGTTGCCCGGTTTCACATGCTCCTTGCCGACCGGCTTCCCCTCTTGCTCGACGCGGCCGAAGCACCAGGTGGGGTCGCCGCCAAAATGGTGAATCAGGTTCATCACGTGGCTGCCGAGCACCCACAAATCCTCGCCGCCGCCGCGGGCATCTTCCTTGCCGCGGCCGCGCAGCTCAAGAATCGTGCCGAGTTTGCCATCCTCGATCAGGTCGCGAATCGCCTGCAGCTTGGGGCTGACGCGCGTCTGATGCGCGAGGGCCAGCTTCACGTCGTGCTTTTCGCACGCCGCGCACATCTCGTCCGCCTCGGCGGGGGTGCGGCACATCGGCTTTTCCATATAGATGTGACAGCCGCGCTCGGCGGCGGCCAGCACCATGTCGCGATGCTGATCGAGCCACCGCGGGCCAATGGCGACGATTTGCGGCTTCGTCTCGTCGAGCAGTTGCCGATAGTCGGCGAACGCCTTCGGTGCCGAAAGCCGCTTGGCCGCGGCGGCGCGCCCCGCCTCGTCGGCATCGGCGACGCCGACGATCTGACAATTCGGCAGTTCCAGCCAGACTGTGTCGATCCCGTGGCCGTAGTTTCCCTTGCCGGTGTGACCGATGACCGCGACGCGATAGTTGTTCGCCATGACAGGCTCCTGAAGTTTGTGGGGCGTGGCCGCATTATGAACCGCGGCGCGGCGCGCGTTCAACGAGGCTGTTTGACGAGCTCGAACTTCAGCTCCTGCGCGCCAGCGGGGCCGACATCGGCTTGCAGTCGCAGTTGGCCGAGGTCGCTATAGGCCGGCGGCAGCAGTTCGCGCCCGGCGGAGTCGATCGGGCTGACATCGGGGGGCAGGATGTACGTCGAACCATCGGGATTCACCAATTTGCTGACCCGCACCTGATATTGCCCTGGCATGCCGCCAGTCCGCTTGCCATCGGGCGTTTTCAGGACGAACTTCCCCTCGGCATCGGTGCGGGCCGTCCCCCCCTGCCCTTTCGTCTCGCCGATGGGAATGAGCGCGATCGTCGCCCCTTCAAGCGGTTGCCCCTCGAACAGGACCCGCCCCTCGATCGGCACGAGCGGCGGCCCGTCGTCGGCGGGCTGGCAACCGGCGACAAGCGCCAACCACCCCGCGACGACCGGCAAGCTCCAACGCATGGACCCCCACGTGCTCATGCCAAACCCTCTAAGCTGGTGCCCAAGTAGTTATATCCGCCATTGTTTCAACGATTTTATTCGCCTCAATGGATTGATTCTAAGTGCTTGCAGATAAACACTTTAGGGCGATTATTGACCCGGCAGTTTCCGATTAGCGCGATAAGCGTTCTTCACAATTCCTCCGCTTCGGCAAACCAGCGATTGGCGACGCGAATCCGGCGACGAAACTCGGCACATCGCTGGCCATACGCCTATGCAGCAATTGACGACATTGTAGTGTAAACCTATTCACATGTCAAGGCGATTGTTCCCGGAATTTTGGGGGTCGAGCTGGAGCGGACGGACTCTTGGCGTAGCGAGAAAATCGACAACGGGCGGCAATTCGCCGGCGGCTCGGCGCGAGCCTCATCCTCCCGATTCCTGGCCCCTGACTCCTGGCCCATGCCCCCTACGGCAGAATCACCGTGTTGCCGTCGGCCATTGCGGCCATGCGCTCGCGGATCGTCAAGTCGGTATTTTGCGCCACGAAGCGGACCGAGCCGTCGGCCATGCACACCTGGCAGCCGCCGGGATGCAAGCTGCCGGGATAGGCCCAGCTTCCCAGCCGGCCAACGCGGGGATTCTCGCGCCAATCGGGCCCCTGCGTGAAAGTGATGTAAGTGCCATAGGTCCAGTTGTTGATACCGGCGGAGCTGCCGATATCGACGCCAACCATCACCCAGCCGCGATAACCCCAGGCCGGGGCGCGGCCGTTATAAACGTCGTTGGTCGTTTCGCAGAAGGCGACGGTGTGGCTGCTGCCGTCGATCACGTCCGAGAACCGCGCGGTGCTGTTTTCGCCGAACATCCGCCGTTGATTCAGGGTGTGCGTGGCCCAGTGTTTGCAAACGTAGCTGCCACTCCAAGCCGAGAAATCGTAGTTGGTTTTGGCTCCCGCCCCGCGATTGGACCCCATGCCGATGCTATAGACGCCGGTCGTTGGCAGTCGCGGATCGCCCGTGTCGCTGGGGCAGCTAAACACCTTGAACTGCGCGGCGACGAGCGTGGCGTTCGTCCCCGCGACCGTGCCCGACAGCGGCTCCTGGGCCTGCGTCGGCGAGCAGCAATTATCGTTGCCCACGTTCACGTCACTCGCGGCGGCGCTAGGGTTATAGTTGCTCAGCGCCCCGCCCAACTCCAGAAACGGAGCCATGAGCAAAATGCCGTTGACGTTGTAAATGCGATTCTCCGGCAGGTTCGTCGCCGGCGGCGGATTGCGGCACCAGCCATAGTTGATGCCGGCCGGGGGAAAGCGCTTGTAGGCATCGTGATAGTTGTTGAGCGCGATGCCATGCTGACGAAGATTGTTCGCACAACTCGCCCGGCGGGCCGCCTCGCGGGCCGATTGCACCGCCGGTAGGAGCAGCGTTACCAACATGCCGATGATCGCAATCACTACCAAGAGCTCGACGAGCGTGAACCCGCGCCGCGCAGCGCGAATGTGCAAGGGCATGACAGCCTCCCCAGGGCGAGATGACGTTAGTTTAGGGCTGCGGCGGCGCGAGTCGCAAGCAAAATTGGGAGCGAATTCGCCGGGTTTCGCGGGCGACGCGAGCCCAATCGCTGGCCGACCGTCAATGCACCCACTTTTTGGGGAAGCCTTCAAGTGCCGATCCCGCGGCCGGCTTCCAAAGCACGATCTCGGTGATTTTTTTGGCCAGTTCAATATCGTGCGGGGTGATCCCCTTCACTTTGTGCGTTTGCAGCAGCACCGTGCAACTGGCATAGCCGAGCTTGAGATCCGGATGGTGATAAGCCGCTTCGGCCAGATAGGCGATGGTATTGGCCAAGAGGAGCGTATGCGGCCAGCCCGGCGTGGCGAAGGTACGGCGGAGCCAGCCCTCGCGAATCTCCCAGCCGGGCAGTTCGGCCAGGGCGGCGGCAAGTTGTTCTTCGCTTAGGATTTGATAAGGGTCCATGGCAAACGCTGCTCCGGTCGGGTTGAGGAAAAAGCGGATTGGACCTACAATTCTCCGCTCGTAAAGCCAAAAGGCAAACCAAGTTACCGTCTATTGTCGCATGTGGAGTTAGAAGTCATGGAACGAACGCTGGTCCTGCTGAAGCCCGATTGCGTGCAGCGCCGCCTGATGGGCCGTATTATCACCCGCTTCGAGGAGAAGGGGCTCAACATTATTGCGATGAAGATGTTGCAAGTGACGCCTGATTTGGCGAAAAAACACTATGCCGAACACGTCGCGAAGCCGTTTTATCCGGGGCTGGAGAAGTTCATCACCGCCTCGCCGATTTTGGCGATGGTGGTCGAGGGGCTGGAGGTGATTCGCGTGGTTCGCGACATTCTCGGCGCGACTAGCGGCCTCAAAGCCGCCGCCGGCACCATCCGCGGCGACTATTCCAGCAGCCGGCAGATGAATCTGGTTCACGCCAGCGACGGCCCCGAAGCGGCCGCCCGCGAGATCGGTCTGTATTTCCAGCCCAGCGAAGTTCTCCCCTACGAGCCGACCTTGATCGACTGGCTGAAGGCGGGTGACGAACAGTAGCTTTGTGGTGCCCTTGATTTCCCGTTCAGCAAATGTTTTCAGGAGAATTCCCATGCCGACCTTCTCGTTCACCGAAAAAGAATGGGACAAAGTTCGCCCCTCGTCGGTCAAAAAGACCGGCGTGAGCGAGGCGATGCGCGATGTTCTCAAGGGAGTGCCCAAGGACCTGAAGGCGCTTGCCGACGCCAAGGCCTGCGAGGCGGCGACCAAGCTGCTCGAAGAGTTGGATAAAGCCTTCGAAGGGGCCGAGGGGCTGGTCAAAAAGGCCAAGGACGACAAGCACGACGCGGCCGGCAAGCTGAAAACCTGGCGGGCCGAGGTGAAAGACGGCCAGCGGATGATGGAGCTACAAAAGGAAAAGCTCATCTATGCCGCGGCCAACAAGGCGGCGGTCGAAAAGTATCAAGGCATCGTGGACAATATCGAGCAAACGGTCGTTACGGCGACCAAGATGCTGAGTGAGGTCAAAAAGGATCTTCAGGCCGGCAAGGAGGTCGATCTCGACAATTGCACCAAGGAAATGCAGAACTTTCGCAACGTGCTCCGCGATGCGAAGGACGCGGTTACGAAGAAGGGATTCATCAAGCTTGTCAAATTCGTCAACGATTTCCATCTGACGGGGCTCGATCCCGCGAAAATCGAAATTCCCGATTCGGTGAAGAAAATCGAGGCGAAACTAGATGGCCTAGAGACGGCCGTGGACGGGCTCGGCGAAGCGGTCGCGGAAGCGGTCGAAAAGCAAAGCACAGTCAAGGGAGACGGCGAGTTGGCCAACGAAATGCGCCAGCTGCTGGACGAATACAAGGAATCGAACAAGAAAATCAAGTTGCTGGCCGGAAAAGGAAAGCAGCTGCTCGAGCAGACCAAAAAAGCGGCTGCGGTCGTGAAGGGGTCGAATGTGGTCGAGACGAACAAGCTCCTGCAAGTCGTTAGCAAGATGCACGAAACGGCGCAAGCTTACGAGGATGCCGTTCTGAAAGAAGGCTACCGTAGCCGCAACACCGATAAGGGCGAATTGCACGTGAAATACAAGGCCCTGGCCAAGAAGCCCGGTTTCGGCGACGAACAAAACAAGGTCTTCCGCGACTGGCGCGCGGCTGTCTTCGATACGATTCGTCTCTGCACCATGCCCACGAGCGCGATCAAAAAGGAAATCGATGATGCCGTCGATTACTTGATAGAGGTTGGTGGCACTACCGCTTCGCAGGCCGACATGCTGGCGAAGCAGATCGATAAGGAGCGACGTGAACTGGCCGGCAAGTACGGGGCGGCGGTCGCCTAGGGCCACAACCAGTCATGAGTTGCGGCGGGCCGGAGTCATTTCTTCCACCGCTGCGCGCTTTCCTGCGGCGGCAGCGAGACGATGGTCATTTCCTCATCGACGGCCCGCACCCCCAGCGTGCCGCAGCCGAGGACCAGCCCCCGCAGGTCGGTGTTCGACTTTCGCCGGCCGGCTAAAAAGCTGAGCGCATATCCAAAGAACAGCGTAAAGAGCGTGCCGAACACCACGATCCAGATTTCGTGGAATCGCCACGCTTGGGGCACCAGATAGTCGGCCGCGGCCAGCTTGGTGAAGATCGTCAGGCCGACGGTGAACAGCCCGCCGACCACGGTGGCGGCCAGCGCCGCCGGGGCGGTCGTCCGCCGCGTCAACATGCCCAGCAAAAACACGGCCAATAGCGGCGCGCCGAACGTGTTGGCCACCCCCACCATGATGCTGAAGATATCGGCAATGAACGACACGCCGATGGAAAACACTGTTGCTGCCAGCCCGATAATCAGCGTCAGCGGCTGGGCGAGGCGCAGTTCGTCGGCTTCGTTGAGCTGGTCGGGCTGCTTGCCCAGCTTGCTCGCCAGCCACGCCTTCCCCCAGCCATAGCGGCGATGCAGGTCCATCACCACCAAAGTGCAGATTGAGTTCAAACCCGAATCGATCGACGACATCGACGCCGCCAGTAGCGCCGCCAGAATTAGCCCTGCCGCCCCCCAAGGCAAATGCTGGCTGATGAACTGTGGCAGCATTTTCTCGGCCGAGCCTTTGCGAATCAGCAACTCGCCGCGGAGCTTGGAATCGGGAATGACGCGCCGCATCGCCAGCTTTTCGATGAGCACCACCCGGTCGTTCGCCGGGTCGAGCAGCTCGCGGGCATCGGTGATCGGCTCGCGCGTGTTGGGGCGAATGATCCGCCCCTCGGCGACAAGCTGCTCGATCGTCGCCCAGCCGATGGCGTGGTGCTCGTTCTTGTCGTCAAGGAGCGGCCGGCCATCGGGACCGGTCAGCGGCTGGCGGGTTTTATTGTCGATATTGGCCACCCATTCGGGTCGCATCTCTTGGGGATGGTCGTAGTAAAAGGCCAACAGGCACATGCCGGCATAGATGAGCGCCGGCAAGAGAAACGTGAGGGCCAGCGTGTTCAGCACATACGACGTGCGAGCCGAGTTGACATCCTTCGCGCTCAAAAACCGCTGGGCTGTGATCTGATCGGCGACGTAGAACGACAAATTCGCCAAAAACCAGTGCGGCAAAGCGGCCCAGAAAATCCACTCGTTCGTCCAGCTAAACGAGGAGTCGATGGTGTTCGTGCGGCCGAGGCCACTGGCGATTTCCATGACGCGGGCCGGCCCGCCGTCGATTTTCAGCCAAACGCCGACGATCACCACCACCACGCCGAAGATCATCGCAAAGCCTTGAATCACGTCGGTCCAAATCACCGCCCGCATCCCGCCGAGAAAGGTGTAGAGCGTCGTCACCACGCCGAGCAAGATAATCAGCATCCAGTCGGGAATCGGCCAGCCGGCGGCGATCGACAGAGCCCGGCACGGGGCATAGATCACCCCACCGAGCCACAAGAGCCGCCAAACGACGAAAATCAAGCTCGCCGCGAGCCGCACCCGGCTGTCGAAGCGATATTCGAGGTATTCATATAGCGAATAGAGCCCCAGGCCGCGATAGAGCGGAATCACGAGGAAAACGACAATCGGCAGGATGAGCCAGAACGACGCCGGCATGAGCCAGCATTTGAGGCCATGCTCGTAGGCTTGACCGGGGAGGCCGGTGTAGGTGAGGGCCGAGATCAGCGTCGCCATCAGCGACATCCCCAGCGGAAACCAGCCGAAGCTGCGGCTGCCGAGAAAGAACTCGGCGGTGTCGGTCTGCCGGCCGCTGAAATAGAATCCCAGGGCGAGCATCGCCCCCAGATAGAGGACGATCACGCCGTAATCGATCACCGATAAGCTTGCCAGCAGCATCGCCCCGCTCCCGCTCTCGTTGCCGAATCTTGTCGCAGGATGATGCTACACGACCGCGGGGCGCGAATGATAGGCGCTGGCGGGAATGGATTTGTGCGGAGCGGTTTCGCGCGCCCCTCCACCAGCTAAAGCTGGTGGCTGACGGGGAGCCAGCTGAAGCTGGCTAAAAGGAAGCCCTCCGTCCCTCCCTCGTCCTTTACCCTACCAACCCCCGCAGCGTCCGCAAATTCACCACATCCCAAGGCTCCCCATCCAATTCCTCCTTGGGGGTTTCGAGATACATGGGGATGTTGCGAAAGCGCTTGTCGTTTAGGAGGTGCCGGAAGCCTTCGAGGCCGATCTGGCCGCGACCGATGTGCTCGTGCCGATCAACCCGCGAGCCGAGTTCGCGTTTGCTGTCGTTCAGGTGAAAGGCTTTCAGCCGGTCAAGACCGAGCAGGTCGTCAAACTTGCGCCACATGCTTTTGGCGATTTTGGCGTCGCGCAGGTCAAAACCGGCGGCAAAGGCGTGGCAGGTGTCGAAGCAAATGCCCACGCGTTCGGCCCCCTTGGTTTGCCGCAGGATTTCGGCCAGGTGCTCGAACTTCCAGCCGAGATTGCTCCCCTGCCCTGCCGTAATCTCCAGCAGCACCTGCGATTTGCCCTGGGGCAGCGCGGCATGCAGCCGATTGAGTCCCTCGGCGACGCGGGCCAGTCCTGCCTCCTCGCTCGACGTGGTGTGCGAGCCGGGATGCATCACCACATAGCGAATCCCCAGTCGCTCGGCCCGCTGGAGTTCGACGACCATCCCCTCGATCGACTTGTTCCAGAGCGCATCATCCGGCGAAGCCAGGTTAATCAGATACGACGAGTGCGACAGCGGCTGCTCGATCTTCAGCTCCACAAGCGATTCCGCGAACCGCTCCGCCTCCTCGTCCGAGATTTCCTTTGCCCGCCACTGGTTGTTATTCTTGGTAAATAGCTGCACCACCTCGCAGCCGCAGCGGCGAGCTTCAAGGGCGGCCTTGTAGTAGCCGCCGGCAATCGACATGTGGGCACCGAACTGGGGCATGGCGATTCAGACGTCGGCGGCGATCATGATGATGACGAGCAGGATTTGCAGCACGAACAGGACAATCGCCAGGCAGCCAAGGACGAGGCCGGCGATAGTCAGGCCGCGGCCGGCGGGGTCCATCACGCCGCGTTTCATTTTGTCGAGGTCGGCAAAGCCCATGAGGATCGGGGCGATGGCGATCAGTTGGCAGGCCAGAATGCTGACGAGGCCGAGGGCCAGAATCGCCGGGCCGCGATGGGCCTCGCGATAGGTGTAGGCCGGAAACGAGCCGGCGACATAGGGATTCGCGGCGACGCCGGCCACGGTCGCCGCAGAAATGGGGGCACTCTGCGCGACCGGAAAGGCCGCCGGACCGGCGAATGAGACCAGTTGCGGATAGACCTGCCCGGCCCACACCCATTGGCCATCCCCTTCGTGCAGGATCTGCGACGTCGGGGTGATCCGCCCTTCGACTAGCCAGCGGTCGAGCTCGACCCGCGCGACTGGGCCGAAGGTGAGGCCGCCGGGCGTTTTCAGATGCCAGCGGTCGCTTGTCGGCAGCGGCGAATGGCTGGCCACACCCGCGCCGAGGGCCGCCGCGGCCGCCGGCTGGGGGACGGTATAGATCGTCTGGCATTGCGGGCAACGGGCCGTCTTGCCGGCATGCTCGTCGCCGACACGCAGCCGTTTGCTGCAACCCTGGCAGATCGTTTCGATAGGCATAGGGCCATTGTCAGCCCCCCAGCCCGATTTGCAACGGCAGGAAGGTAGGCCAGCGAGGCCCTCGCTGGCTTGGGGCTGGAATAGCCACGGCGGCGGGCGAAATCGATGCCCGAGGCGGCGAAGTGACGGGTGAGTGGCACGGCAACCCCGCGAAGGGCCACGCGGGGCCACTTTGTCACGGCAGGAAGATTTTGTCGCGGCAGGAAGGTAGGCCCGCCAGTCCCATGGCGGGCTGGGATCGGAACGAAGGAGGCGTCGTGGTTGGTAAAGGGGTGATTGGGCGCACGGCAACCCCGCAAAGGGCCTCGCGGGGCCACTTTGATGCGGGGCTACGGTCGCGGGGCCACTTTGCGTTGTCCCGGCTGAGTGGGACGAGTATGATCGAAGTGCGTGGGGCCGGCGTGTTTTACGCGAGGAGTCCAAGATGATTTGGCGAGTTGCGTGGTCGCGGGGGTGGATGCTGGTCTGGTTGGCGGCACTGATAAGCGGGCCGATAAGTCGGGCCGACGAGCCGGCGGCGACCAAAAGCGACACTCCAGCGGCGGAAAGTGCCGAGACAACCCCGCCGGCGCAAGATTTGGAGCTGCTCAAGCTGTTTGCCGACGCCCTGGACCAGGTCGAACGGAACTACGTCAAGGAAATCGACCGCCGCGAGCTGATGGAAGCGGCCATTCGGGGCATGCTCTCAAAGCTCGATCCATATTCCAACTTCATCCCGCCGGCCGAGCTCGACAAGTTCAAAAGCAGCGTCGAAAACGAGTTCGGTGGCATCGGCATCACGGTTTCAACCGAAGGAGGGGGCCTGACCATTACCAGCCCCATCTATGGCTCGCCGGCTTATCGGGCCGGGCTGCGCGGCGGCGATAAGATCATCGAAATCGAAGGGGAGCCCACCACCGGCATCACCATCGACGAGGCGGTCAAGCGGATCAAGGGGAAAGTCGGCCTGCCGATTAAGCTGACGATTGAGCACGTCGCCAGCGGCGATAAGGAATCGCTGGAGCTGACGCGCGAATTGGTGCGGGTCGATTCGGTGCTTGGCGACACCCGCAAAGCCGACGACACCTGGAACTTCATGCTCTCTGGCGACAAAAAAATCGGCTACATCCGGATCAGCAGCTTCAGCCGGCACACGGCCGACGACCTGAAGAAGGCCCTTGTCGAGCTGACCAAGCAAGAGATGCAGGGGCTGATACTCGACCTGCGCTACAATCCCGGCGGACTGTTGACGGCGGCCATCGAGGTGAGCGACCTGTTTGTGACCGAGGGAAAGATCGTCAGCACCGCCGGCCGCAACGCCAAGCCCAAGACCTGGAAGGCTGAAAAGGCCGGCACGTTCGACGGTTTCCCGCTGGCGGTGCTGGTCAATCACAACAGCGCGAGCGCGAGCGAAATCGTCGCCGCCTGCCTGCAAGATCATGGCCGGGCGGTGATTATCGGCGAGCGCACCTGGGGGAAGGGGAGCGTGCAGAACATCATCGAGCTGGAGGAAGGCAATAGCGCCCTCAAGCTGACCACGGCCGGCTACCTGCGCCCCAGCGGCAAGAACATTCACCGGGGCGAAGGGGCCAAGGACAGCGACGAATGGGGCGTGAAGCCCAACGACGGGCTGGAGGTGTCGCTCAACACCGACGAAGCCGAGGCATATTTGAAGGAGCGCCGCGAGCGGGACGCGATTGTCGCCCCGCCCAAGGAGGGCACAAAGCCCGCCGAAGAGCACAAGTTCGACAAGCAACTGCAAACCGCCTACGACCACCTGCTCGGCAAGCTCGATAAGCAAACCGCCCAGGCCGAACCGGCCAAATGAGCGCGATCGTGTCTCGAGAATCCGCCGCCCCATGAAGATTCTCACGATCGAATCCACCTGCGATGAAACGGCAGCCGCGGTGGTGACGGATGAACTTGCCGTGCTGTCGTCGGTGGTCGCCTCGCAGGACGAGCTGCACCAGCGGTTTGCGGGGGTTGTACCCGAAATCGCCGCCCGGGCGCATGTCGAGCGGATTCTGCCCGTGATCGACGAAGCCCTGCGGCGGGCCGGCGTCAGGCTGGCCGATCTGGATGCGATTGCCGTGGCGAACACGCCGGGGCTGGCCGGATCGCTGCTGGTTGGCGTTGTGGCCGCCAAAACGCTGGCCCTCGCCGCCGGCAAACCGCTGGTGGCGATCAACCATTTGCACGCCCACATTTATGCCTGCCGGATGGCGGCCGGGCGCGAGGTGTTTCCCTGCGTCGGGCTGATCGTGAGCGGCGGGCACAGCAGCTTTTATCGTTGCCTGCGGCCGACTGAGTTTGAATACCTGGGGGGCACCATCGACGACGCCGCCGGCGAAGCTTTTGACAAAGTCG
Organism: Pirellulaceae bacterium; assembly: GCA_033762315.1. Lineage (GTDB taxonomy): Bacteria > Planctomycetota > Planctomycetia > Pirellulales > Pirellulaceae > CAYLLN01. The sequence goes on along the minus strand of JANRLS010000254.1, from coordinate 52,611 downwards.
CCGCGATGCTGGGCCTGCCCTATCCCGGCGGGCCGGCCATCGCGCGGGCGGCTGAGCGGGGCAATCCGCGGGCTTACGACTTCCCCCGCGCCCTGCTGCACGAACGCGACCGGCTGGAACTGAGCTTCAGCGGGCTGAAAACAGCCGTCCGCTATGCGCTGGCCGGGCCGGGCAAGCCCGATTTTCGCGCGCTGGAACTCTCCGAGCAGCAAGTGGCCGATCTGGCGGCCAGCTTTCAAGCGGCGGTGGTCGATGCGCTGGTGGCGAAGTCGCTGCTCGCGCTAGAGAGAACGGGCCTTTCCCGGCTGTGCGTCGGCGGCGGTGTTGCGGCCAATCGGCTGCTGCGAGCGAAGCTCACCGAAGCCACCAGCCGCGTGGGCGCGGAGCTCATTATCGCCCCGCCCGAGCTATGCACCGACAATGCCGTCATGGGGGCCATTGCCTTTGAGCGGCTCAAGGCCGGGCAGGTCGAATCGCTCGACCTGGACGCCATTCCCGGCCTCGTGCGGCATGGTCCGCTGCACGCGAACGCGCTGCGGGGGTGATGGAAAGCCAGAAAATAGTGTGCGCCTGTGGTACAATTCCGGAACGGACGACAAGGGATCCCACCATGAACGATGAAGAAATCCTCAAACGCATCGTGGTCAATCCTGGGGTGCTGGCGGGTAAGCCCGTGATTGCCGGCACGCGGCTCAGCGTGGAGTTCATCGTCAATCTGCTCACGCACGGAGCGACGGAGCAGGAGATACTTGCGGAATATCCCAAGCTGACGCCGGACGACATTCAGGCCTGTCTGCTCTTCGCGCGGGGCACAGTAGTGCAGGCTTAAGGCTGCTAAGGCTTGCCAACTTCGACGGAGAGCTGCACGAGCTCTACCTTGTAGCTCGCGTGCCAACTGCCCCAGCTGGAAGAGCTGATCCCGTTCTTGGTGGCGGAAACGTGTGCGCGATCGCCCGGCAGAACGGTCACCTTCACGATCCCCTTTTGACCTTCCTTTAGCAAGCCGCAATGCATCGCGGCTTTGGAAAGTGTCGAGTCGGTCGTGTAGGTGCCATCACCATAGAGCGAACCGCTGATTCCACCGACGACCTCGAAATAGAACGACTTGCCAACCTGGTCGTTGTACTTGCTGAGTGTGCCGGGATCTGGAAAAATTTCGCCGCCAATTGACAGGGTGGCAATTCGGTCGCGGATGGCAACCGCTTCGTCGAGCTTGCCGGCTTTCGTGTAGGTGTCTTGAGCGACCTTCAAAGCTTTACGGCACTCTTCGCGGGCGCTGAGAATCTCTCGCTCAACTCGCTTTCGGATGGCTTCCATTTCGACCGCGGCTTTGCTTTGGATGGCGGCCACCTGGGCATCGTAATCGGCAACCGCCTTCTGGGCTTCGAGCGGCAATCCCTGCGCTGTTGCGGACGGCTCATGAGCCACGAGCGGGGTCGTTGAGACGACAAGGGCAGTAATGAGTGCAAACAGCATTGATTGCGAAAGATTCATAACGAGGCTCCAGTTGGGGGATTCGGCGAGCGTACTTCGGACTGCGGCTTGCCGCAAGCAAACTCCCATCGGCAGCGGTTCGCAGATGGTGGTTGAATATTGCGTTAAATTCCAAGCGCCATCCGCCCGCCGATATAGCGCGGCAGGCGACGAGTATCGCCAAGTCCGGAGAAATTGCCGAAGACCGCGACCAATGGTCGCGGCTTTGGTGACTAGGTCCGCTGATTAGGGCTTTACAGCGCCCCCACCACCAAATCGCCAATTTCCTTCGTCCCATACCCCATCTTCCCGGCGTTTTGGCTCTTCATTTTGGTGCCGGTGATGGTCTGAAGGGCTTTCATCACGCGGGCCCCCGCGGCGGGTTGGCCGCTGTGCTCGAGGAGCATGCTCATGGCGGCGATGGCGGCGATGGGATTGATCACGTTCTGCCCGGTGTACTTGGGGGCGCTGCCCCCCATCGGCTCGAACATGCTGACGCCGCCGGCATCGGGATTGATGTTGCCGCCGGCAGCGACGCCGAGGCCCCCCTGAATCATCGCGCCCAGGTCGGTGATGATGTCGCCGAACATGTTGGTGGTGACAATCACGTCGTAATATTCGGGGTTCTTCACCATCCACATGCAGCAGGCATCGACGTGGTTGTAGTCGGCCTGCACGTCGGGATAATCCTTGGCCACGTCCTGGAAGGCTCGCCACCAGGTGTCGTGCCCGTAGGTCAGCACGTTCGTCTTAGCGACGAGCGTCAGCTTCTTCCCCTTCGGGTTGTTGCGCTTGCGGGTAAAGTCAAACGCCCAGCGGATGCACCGCTCGCAACCCTTGCGGGTATAGACGGCCGTCTGCGTCGAAACTTCGTCCGGTGTCCCCTTCTTCAGCCAGCCGCCGGTGCCGCAATACATGTCCTCGGTGTTCTCGCGCACAACGACGAAGTCGATGTGCTCGGTCGTCTTGCCGACGAGCGGACATTCGACGCCCGGAAACAGCTTTACTGGCCGCAGGTTGATGTACTGATCGAGCTGAAACCGCAGTTCGAGCAGCAGCCCTTTCTCCAGAATGCCCGGCTTTACGTCGGGATGGCCGACCGCGCCAAGGAAAATCGCGTCGAACTTACGCAACTGATCCGCACCGCCGGCGGGCAGCGTTTCGCCCGTTTTGAGGTAGCGGTCACCCCCCCAGTCGAAGTGCTGTGTCTCGAAGGTGAACTTCTCCAGCTTGGCCACCGCCGCCAGCACTTTGAGGGCTTCGGCCGTCACTTCGGGGCCCGTGCCATCGCCGCCAATGACCGCGATCTTCAGATTGTTCGCCACGTTCTGCGTTTCCATCGAGAGTGAGCGGGGAAAGCACGCGATTTTACCGGCAGCGGCGGCCGCTCACAAGGAACCCGCGGCGGGGTGGTGCTCGCCAACGGGGACCATTGCTTCGCTTGGGGTGGCGCGGGATAACCTCGGAGTCGCGCAGAAAGCCACCCATGAACCCGATCCAGTCCAGCGAACATTACGATTCTCTCGATTCGGCGAAGACCACGGCTCCCGCGCGCGGCCCGGCTGAACTGCAAACGGTCAGTTCAGCCGCCAGCGGCCAGCACTTGGCCGAATTCGAGAGCGGGACACGAAGAAAACTTGCTCCCGGCTATGAGTTTTTGGGCGAGCTGGGGCGTGGCGGTATGGGGGTGGTTTATCGCGCGCGTCAGCTCAGCGCCAAGCGGGATGTAGCGCTCAAAATGATCCTCAGCGGCGATCACGCCGCCGGGGCCGAGCTCGACCGCTTCCGGGCCGAAGCCGAGGCCGTGGCGAATCTGCAGCATCCGAACATCATCGCGGTGTTCGACGTCGGCGAGCACGAAGGACGCCCCTATTTCAGCATGGAGTATTGCCCCGGTGGGACGCTGGCGAGTCTTGCTCGCCAGCAACCACTGCCGGTGGCCGAAGCGGCAGCGATGGTGCTCAAGCTGGCCCGCGCGATCGCGGCCGCTCACGCGCAAGGAATTGTTCATCGCGATCTGAAACCGACGAACGTGCTACTCGGGGCCGATGGCGAGCCAAAAATCTCCGACTTCGGCCTCTCCAAACGGCTCGACGCCGATCAGCCGGCGGGCGGGCCGACGCTCAGCGGCCAAGTACTGGGAACTCCCAGCTACATGGCCCCAGAGCAGGCTTTTGGCTATAGCAAGCATGTCGGTCCGCCGGCCGACGTGTATGCGCTGGGCGCGATTCTGTATGAACTGCTTGTCGGCCGGCCGCCGTTTCGTGGGCCCAGCGCTGTCGATACGATACTGCTGGTCGTCAGCGAAGACGCTGAGCCGGTTCGCCGGATTCGGCCTGAGGTGCCGCGCGATCTGGAAGCGATCTGCATGAAATGCCTGGAGCGCGCCCCCACGCGGCGCTACCCATCCGCCCTGGAATTAGCCGCCGATTTGGCCCGCTATCTCGAAGGAGAGCCGGTCTCGGTCGGCCAAAGCGGGCTGGTGGGGCTGATGACCGGAGCGCTCGACCGCGTGCAGCTCAAAACGCAGTTCGCTTCGTTCGCGAACTTGCTGCTGGCGGCGGCTCCGCTCATGTTTTTGACGGAAGTTATCATTACGCTGATTGTGTGGCTGGATTGGCCCAGCATCTTGCTGGTGACCACACAAATCAGCCGGGCGGCGATTTTTCTGGTTCTGGTTGGATACTTTCGCAATTGGCGTTGGCTTCCCAGCGGCGGGCACGAACGGCCGCTGTGGATGCTCTTGGGGGGCTACTTGCTCAGTTGCATCGTGCTGGGAGTCACGGAGAGAATTGCGCGGGGCCTCGACGCGTCGTTCGAACTCGAAATCTATTTGCCACTGGCCAGCTTCACCGCCCTGCTTTTCTTCGCGCTAGCGCCTAATCACTGGGGCTATTGCGCGGTCATTGGCCTGGGATTCTTGGCGACGGCGTTTCTCATGGCGTTGAACCTGTGGTTCGCGCCGCTCTGGTTTGGCGCGGCCTGGGGGGTGGCGCTCGTCGTGATCGGCGTGAAGCTGCGACAATTAGCTCAGGCCTAGCCAACTTCTTTCGAGGGTGAAAATCCAATGGCTGCCACAAGTCGCTTTGGCTCGTCGGACCTGGCCCTGCCGGAGAACCTCCGCGAGCCGCTGCTGGCGCACTTGGCCGATCTCAAGCAGCGCTACCTGGCTCGCGGCTGGGCGGGGCGCGTGGGCTTTGGGAAACGGCCGGCACTAATCGTGATAGATCTGGCCCTGTTCTGGACCCAGCCTCAGCAGCAAATCGGCACCAATGCTGATTCGGTGGTGAATGCCTCGCGGCAAGTATTGGCGGCGGCGCGGGAGGCTCAGATTCCGGTGTTTTTCACCACGTTTGCCTACGACCCGGCCGATCCCCCGAGCCCGCAGAACAAAAAGCTCTGCATGAAGCTCAATCCGGGGGACGAGAAGCTGTTCGAGCTCGATCCACGACTCGACCGGCGGCCGACCGAGAAGCTGATCCGCAAGCGATACGCCTCGGCCTTCAAGGGAACGAACCTGCACGAAATGCTCACGTCGCTGGGCGTCGATACGCTGATCGTCACCGGCCTTTCGACCAGCCACTGCGTCTATGCCACCTGCCGCGACGCCACCGACAGCTTCCACGTGATCGTCCCCCGCGAAGCGGTCGGCGAGCGGTGCGAGATCATGCACGAGGTGAACCTGCTCGACATCGACATCGATTTGGGGGATGTGATGGGGGTCGAGGAAGTGGTGGGGCAAATCGCAGGAATCGGGAAATCAGCAGAATAATGCGAGCTGAACAATAGGAACCGAGGACTTAAGCCCGAGCTGATCCTTCCCTTCCTGTTCCCATTATGCTGTTCCCATTGTTCTGCTTGTCTGCATTATTGCCCGCCCGTTTTCGGCGGGCCCTGCCGCGGATGAATCGCTCCGGGCCGCTCGAGCAGAGTTTCGTCCTTGAGGTCGGCGAGCCAGGCGCGCAAAAGCTCCACGGCGGGCTGATCGACGACGCTGACGGCGACATGGGGCATCCGGCCAAGGGTGGTTAGCTGCAGACGATGTAATATCATCGAGCGGCTCGGATCGCCGGGGACGATGATTCGTGGATCGGACAAGTTGAAAGAGCCTTGGCCCGGCGGCGTGTTGACCGCCAGCGCGGCAGAGAGCGGAATCGAAGCCTGCAATTCGAATTCGGCATTTCCGCCCCCCCATTTGCGGTGGCAGTGGGCGCAGTTCGCGTGCAGATAGGCCCGGGCTCGCAGGTGACGGTCTTGGGAAGCATCGCGATAGTCGGCTAGTCGAGGCAATTCATCGGGCCGCTTGGGAAGGGGCTCCTTGAAGATGCCCAGATGCTCAAGCGTGGCCAGCTGATTGGCGACCACGCCGCCGTAGTCGTGGTCCTTGTTCATTTGCAGGGTCGTCACGCCAAGCACGTACTTGGCCGCCATCGTGTGGCAGAGCGTGCATTCGGCCCGGCTGGGGAAGTGCCACTTCTGCCGCCGCTCGCCGCCAGGAGCCGCCGCGTCTTTCACGGCGACTTCACGGTCGAGACCGGCTGGGCCGAGCAATTCGGCGTCGGTCTGCTCGTCGTTCCAGACATAGGTGTAGCCAAACCAATATTGCGCGCCGTATTCGTCGTCGTTGCCGGGCATTTTGCGGTATTGCAGGATGCGGGTTTCCAGCCGGCGGTCGCCGAGCGAGAAGGTCTTTACCAGCACCGCGCCGTCCGGAAATCGCCAACCGACATCGGCATAGCCCGCGCCGTGGGGATAGACCACGTCGTCGAATTCGATCTGCGAATCGCCCGGCAGGGCGAGAAATCGCGATTTCTCGGCACCGTCGGAATAGAGCGGGGCGTTCACGGAATAGGGAATCACCCCTTTGGCCGGGGCGTGGTCCTTGGTGGAGGCAAACAGGCCCGTCTCGCTGAGCTTGCGCGGAAACGGAGCGGCCGGGGTCTCGGCTTTCACCGGGACAAGCCGATGAAAGCCGCCGCCGGCGAAATCGACCATGTACACCTCGCCGCTGGGGTCCTGGGCGAACTCGACCGGGCGGACCTGCGAATCGGCCAGTTGCCGGTGCTCGGTGACGCGGCCGGAGCGGCCTTCCGCGTCTCCCTCGTAGCGCAGCATCCAAAGCCGGCCGGTGTCGTAGTCGCCGTAGATATAGGCCCCCTTCAGTTCCGGCAAGCGGCTGCCGGTATAGACGTAGCCGCCGGTAATCGAGCGGAAATCGCTATGCGGATGCTCGACAATCGGCTTCTCGAAGTCGCCGGGGCCGTGCGGCCGATTGGGGCGGAATGGATAGGCCCCCTCGCGCACGCTCCAGCCATAGTTGCCGCCGCGGCGGATGAGATAGACCATCTCCCACAGGTCCTGGCCCACTTCGCCGGCCCAGAGGCGCTTCGTCGGCGGATCGAAGCTGAACTTCCAAATTTGGCGGTGGCCCAGCGACCAGATTTCCGGCCGGGCATTCGGCGTTTTTGCAAACGGGTTGTCGGCGGGAATGGAGTACGGCTTATCGGAGGTGGGATGATCGACGTCGATCCGCAGGATGCTGCCGAGGAGGTCATCGATCTTCTGGCCGGTTTGCAACTCATCGGCAATGCCGCTGCCGTCGCCAGTGGCCAGGTAGAGATTGCCGTCAGGTCCGAAGCGGATGCAGCCGCCGTTGTGCCCGCCGGAGGGCCACTCGAGGATGATCTGCTCGCTGGCCGGATCGGCGACGAGGCGATTGTCTTTGCCAACCTGAAACCGTGATAAGCGGCTCCCCTTATCAACGGGCGATTTGGGTTCCAGATAGGTGACGTAGAAGTAGCCGTTGTCGGCAAACTTTGGATGAAACGCCAGGCCATAGGTGGTGCGGCCGATGTCGAGCAATAGGTCGGCCTGTTCGACATCGGGACGAATCTCAAACGTATAGATTTTGCCCGGCCGCGTGGCGACGCCAAACCGATTCGTCCCCGGCACCACGCCCACTGACAGCGGCTCGAAGAGGCGGAGCTTGGGGAAGGCGTTTTCCGTGCGATACGGATCGGGCGGCTCCGGCGTGCCGTGGATGTTGTTTGTGGTCCACAGCTCCCGTTTTTCGAGGCCAAACGGTTTGCGGACTGGTTCGGCGGCGCGAACGAGCACCGTCAGGCCAAGCCACAGGGAAGCGGCCAGAAACGTGCGGCACATGGGAGAGGATTCCTGGTTCTTTGTCGCATTCGAGAATGGGGATGTAGGACGATGCCGTGCATCGTCCAAAACGGCAGTGGTGACGGACAATTTGATTGAAGCATGGCTTCGACCTACGCCAAAATCCAACGGTCCAGAGCACTAGTTCGCCGGATACTGCGGATGATAGCCGCGGATTTTAAGCGGGATGCGGAAGAGGCTGAAATCGACCGTGATGTAGAGCGTGCTCGCTTCGTCGCCGATACCAAACTCGACATTGCTCGGCAGGCCGACGGGCTTGTCGCCGGATTGCCCAGCGGGACCGGTGGGGATGAAGGCGACTTCTTTCCCTTCGGGATCGATCACCAGCACGCCGGGGCGGCCCATGTCGCGGACAGTCAGATAGATGTGCCCCTCTTCATCGACATCCATGCCGTCGCAGCCTTTTTTCTTGCCAAAATCGACGATCGTCCGCCGCTTCCCCACCGTGCCATCGGCCGCGAGCGGAAAGGCATAGATCTTCATCGGGCCGGTTTTGGGCGGGGCTGGCTTGGTGACATCCTCGCTGCCGTTGTCATGGTCGGCGAGATAGAGCGTTTTGCCATCGGGGCTGATCGCGATGCCATTGGGCTTATTGACATCGTGGGTCACTTCGCTGACCTGGCCGGACGAATCGATCCGATAGACCCCCATGTGCGGCTGTTCGCGCGGCTCGTCTCCCAGGTATTTGGGATCGGTGAAATAGATGCGCCCCTGTTTGTCGAGACAAATGTCGTTGCAGGCGTTGAACCGCTTGCCGTTGAACTTATCGGCGAGCACCGTCTTCTGCTTCGTCTTCACATCCCAGCGGCTGATGCAGCGGCCGCCGAAATTGGCCCCTTCGCAGGCGAGCAGGCGGCCCTGAGCATCGAAAATCAGTCCGGTCGACTTGCCGCTGTTGTCGGTGAATACGGTGTTCTGCTTGGACTTCGGATCGAACCGAACGATCAGGCCGCCGTCCTTGCCGAACGGAATGTCGGAGAAATAGATGCTGCCGTCCGGGGCAACCGCTGGCCCTTCGGTCAGCCCCCCTTCGATTTTGGCCGAGCGGGTGTAAAGCAGTTCCAGCTTGGCACCCGGCGCGACGATCTTCTCGCCGGTCGGCGGCGGCACATCGGCCGCCGCGGCAACCGAGACCATCAGGCTAGCGAGCACGGGGAGAGCGAGACGACGCATGAAGCACCTCGGTTGCGAAAGAAAGTTGGCGGTCTGTATTCAAGCGGGCGGCGCGCGGCGATGTCAAGCATTGGCTTTTCGTGATATGTAGGTCCGCCAGGCCCTTGGCGGACGGGAGTTGCCGAACACGCTTGCCCCATCCCTTTTAGGCCGACCAGCGGCGCAACGGTCCGTTGCCAATCCAGCCAGCGAAGGGACTCGCTGGCCTACTTTTCCAACTTAGCGACCACCGCCTCTCCCATTTGGCTCGTCGTCAGTTTGCCACCCAGGTCAGGCGTTTGATTCCCGTCGGCCAAGGTTCGTTCGACCGCGCGGCGAATGCGGGCGGCGGCGAGAGGCAACTGCAAATGGTCGAGCATCATCGCCGCGCTCAGGATGGCGGCGATCGGGTTGGCAATCCCCTGCCCGGCGATATCCGGCGCCGAGCCATGCACCGGCTCGAACATGCTGGGAAACCGCCGCTCGGGGTTGGTATTGGTGCTGGGGGCGAGGCCCAGGCCGCCGCCGATGACGCCGCCGAGGTCAGTTAGCAGGTCGCCGAACAGGTTCGACGCAACCACCACGTCGAACCGCTCGGGGCACCGGACGAAGTTCATAATCAGGGCATCGCAATGCTGCCGTTCGCTGGTCACGTCAGGAAATTGCGGGGCCAGTAGATCGAGCACTTCGTCCCACAGCACATAGCCATAGCGCTGGGCATTGCTCTTGGTGGCCATCGTTAGCTTTTTGCGGCGCAGGCGGGCCATTTCAAAGCCGTAGCGTAGGATGCGCTCGACGCCGCGGCGGGTGTGCAGGGCGGTTTGGATGGCGACTTCGTCGGGCGAGCCGCGTTTCAGCCGGCCGCCGTTATCGACATACTCCCCCTCGCTGTTTTCGCGAATCACCACCAGGTCGATATCCCCCGGCCCTTTGCCCGCCAGCACGCTGCGCACGCCGGGAAAAAGCCGGGCGGGGCGGACGCAGGCGTATTGATCGAAGGCCTGGCGAATCTTCACGAGCGGAGCCAGGGTCTCGCCGTCCGGCAGGAGGGCCGGCCAGCCGACCGCGCCGAGCAGGATCGCATCGAGCGGGCGCAGAATGGCGAGGAAGTCGTCGGGCACGACCTGGCCGTGCTTTTTCCAGTGCTCGACGCCCCAGTCGAGCGGCGTGAATTCCAGCGTGAACGAGCCTTCCACCTGCTGGACGCGCGACAGCACGCGAACCGCTTCGGCAGTAACTTCCGGCCCGATGCCGTCGCCGGGATATAACGCAATGCGATAGGTTTTCATGGCTGGTAGCTTAGCAGGGCCGGAATTCGCTGGCACTTGCCGGCCGGTTTTGCTTCAATAAGCGGTTGTCGATGGATGACACGAGGGAGTTTTACCACATGCTGAACCGCCGCGATGCGATGCTCCGCTTGGGGCAAATGGGGTTGGGCTCGCTCACCCTCCCCGGTTTGCTGGCCGCCCAAGCCCAGGCCAGCGCGACCCGCCCGGCATCGGCCAAGGCTTGCATCCTGGTCTATTTGTGGGGCGGGCCCCCGCAGCAGGAAACCTTTGACCCCAAGCTCGACGCCCCGGCCGATGTTCGCAGCCAGTTTGGGGCCACCAGCACGGTGGTCCCCGGCATTCAGATTTGCGACCAACTGCCGCAAATCGCCAAGCACACCGATAAGCTGGCGATCATCCGGTCTTATACCCATCCGAGCAACACGCACGAGGTCGGCGTTTATCACACGCTGACCGGCAAGATCAACAACACGCTGGCGGTGCCCCGCAACCAGCGCAATCGCCGCGATTTTCCCACGATGGGAAGCGTTGTTTCCTATCTCAAGCCGCCGGGCGACCTTCCAACGAGTGTGACTATTCCGCGGCCAATCGGGCACGATGGCGTCATCTACACCGGCACGCACGCGGGCTTTCTTGGCCCGCGACACGACCCGCTCGAATTGCAGGCCCCGGCCGAGGTGCAAGTTCGCGCCGCCCACAGCCTCGACCTGCCGCAAGGTTGGGACGCCCATCGCCTGCAATCGCGCGTCGGCCTGCTGAAGACACTGGAACAGTACGACCGCACCAATCAAGACCATGCCGGCAAGCTGCAAGGGCTGGGGCAATTCCGCGAGCAAGCTTTTCGCATGCTGACGAGCCCCACCGCCCGGCAGGCATTCGACCTGAACCAGGAAACGGACCAGCTGCGCGACCGCTACGGCCGGAACGAATATGGAGAGTGCTTTCTGCTCGCCCGGCGATTGGTCGAGGCCGGTGTTCGCCTGGTGACGTTCGTTTGGTACCACGTTTGCAAAGACGGCAACGTCGCGAATGTGTGGGACAACCACGGCGGCACCGGCTCGCTGGGGGGCATCACCGGTCGCGAAATGCTGCAGGCAAACTACTGCCTGCCGCCACTCGATCAAGGCTTTTCGGCCCTGCTGGAGGACCTGTCCGGCCGCGGCCTGCTCGCTGAAACGCTGGTCGCGATGCTGGGCGAATTCGGCCGCACCCCCAAGATCAACCCCAAAGCCGGCCGCGACCACTGGGGACCTTGCCAATCGGTGGCCCTGGCCGGCGGCGGCATTCGGGGGGGACAGGTGTATGGCGGGAGCGACAAATCGGCTGCCTATCCGACCGATCATCCCGTCCGCCCCGAGGACCTGATCGCCACCGTCTATTCGGCCCTCGGCATCTCGCCCGAAGCGATGCTCCATGATCCGTCTGGCCGCCCCCACCGCGCATGCGAAGGGGAGCCGCTGCTGGGGCTTTTTTAGAGCGGCCGACGACGTCCACACAAACCTGACCACACAAGCCCGCAGCGCTAGCGACGGACCAACCGGAACGGGATTTTCCCTTGCTGGCGCTGCGGGCTTGTATAGGCGCAGGTCAATCACTCGCTCCAAACCGCTGCCGCAGCGCTGCCCAATCCTCCCCCAGCAGGGCGGCCGCGTATTCGCCGTCGCTGAAGTAGGCTCGCCGCTCGGCTCCGCGCTCGATGCCAAGCTGTGCGAGCAACTGCTCGGCCTCTTCGGGACTAAAACGCCGGGCGATTTGCTCCACGAGTGCGGAAAAATCGGCCGTTTGCATCGCTGCCGACACCGTAGGCCAGTTGCCAATCAAATGCCCCGGATTGTGCCGCAAAATCCGCTCCCGGCAGGCGGCGGCAATCGGCACAAGCCCCGCGCTTTGTGCCGCGATGACCGCGGCCAGCACCAGCAAGCGGTCCCGCACCAGGGGCTGGCGGCGCAGTTCGGCCGCGCGGGCCAGATGCAGATAAGTGCCCAGGAGTTCGACGGGCGAAGCCATGCGGTTTATCATCGCAGGCGGCAGGGAAGCAGGGGAGTAGAGTGGTGAGTAGTGTCGAAGACTATCGGTGGCTGGTGAGCGACGACGGAGCGCGGTGGCTGGCTCGCGCGCGGGATGACCTGGCGGCAGCCGGCGGGCAGGTGACGGTCGCGCTCGTGCAGTCGCTCCGCAAGGATCTGCCGGCTGAGCGGGCGCACTTGGTGTGCGAACAGCTGGAGCTGCGCGAGCGGGCGCGTGAAAAGTTCACCCGCGCGGACCAGATGTTCTTCACGCGTAAGGGTCTGGAGCAAGCCACCGACGAGGCGCTCGCCCGCTACAAAGCGGACCGGTTTCCGGCAGTCGGCGAGTGCTTCGACCTATGTACCGGGATTGGGGGTGATCTCGTCGCGCTCGGTGCCCGTTTGCAGGTCACCGGAGTTGATGCCGACGCGGTTTGTGCTCTGCTGGCCCAGCGGAATGCCGCTGTTTACGGCCAGCGAAATTCACGGCTGCTGAACGTGCGGGTTGAAGACGTGCTAGGCAGCATCCGCGCCGACGGAGGAAAGCTCTCGGCCTGGCATCTCGATCCCGATCGCCGGACGGTCGGCAAGCGCACGACGACGCTCGCCGCGTTCGAGCCGGGTTTGGCGACGATCGCCGAGCTGCTGGCAGTTGCTCCCAGCGGGGCGATCAAGGTCGCCCCAGCCAGCGACGTGCCAGTTGAGTGGAACCACGCCGAGCGCCAGTGGACCGAAAGCCGGGGCGAATGCCGGCAGCAGGTGGTTTGGTTTGGCGAACTCGCGCAGTGGCCTGGCCAGCGGGTGGCAACTGTGGTCGATGCGACAGGAGGTGCGGCGACAATTGTTGGCAGCGGCGGCGAGAGCTTGCCGGTGGCCTCGGCGCTCGGCCGGTTTCTCTATGAACCGCGGGCAGCCGTGCTGGCGGCCCGTTTGGAGGGCGAACTGGCCGCTCGTCATCAGCTAGGGGCGGTCGCGCCGCGGGTGGCCTATTTGACCGGCGAAACAGAGCTTCGCGATCCGCTGCTGGACGGTTTCGAGGTACACGACGTGCTGCCGCTGGACCGCAAGCAATTGCGGGCCTATTGCCGTGAGCGGGGAATCGGCCGGCTGGAGATCAAAAAGCGGGGGCTCGACATCGAGCCGGAAAAGCTGCGGCGGGAGATCGTCGCAGCGGGAGACGCGGCTGCGACGGTGCTGCTTGCGCCGGTCGGCGGCGCGGCAAAGGCGATCATCGCCCGCCGCCTGGAATGAACCACCGGAGCAGCCTGCCGCGAGGCAAACCGGCTGCGAGAATCTGCTCCGGTCGGCCAAGCTTTCGCAGCACCCCCTCGGCGGCCAGATAGCCGCTGCGGACGGCCCCCTCCATCGTCGCCGGCCAACCGGTGCGGGTCCAATCGCCCGCCAGCAGCAGGTTTTCGATGGCGGTTTCCTGCGGCGGGCGGAGTTCGTCGAGGCCCGGCCGGACCGAAAACACCGCTTCCTGTTCGGTAACTAGTTGCCAGCGCAAGAGCCTGGCGGACTTCGCCGCGGGAAAAATTCCCGCCAGCTCACCCTGCACCTCCTCGACAATCGCTTGCCGCTCGCGACCCGCCAGATCGTGCGACGCACTGATAACCACCTGATAAGCGTGGCCGCCGCCGGTCGCGTGGCCGGGCCGGGCGAAAATCCATTGCGACATGCGCTCGACCAACACCGCGTGCGGCAAATTGGTAATGGGCCGGTCGAACCACAGATGCAAGCTGCTGATCGGCGCGGCCGCAAAATCTCGCGCCGCGGCGAGCAGCGGCAAGCGGGGCGCTATTCTCTCGGGGATCAGCGCGAGCGCCTTCCGCCAAGGAACCGCCAGCACCACGAAATCTGCCTCCAGAATCGAGCCATCCGCCAGTCGCACGCCGCTCGCCCGCCCTTCGTCCGCCAATCCCTCCTCCGCTGCCGTTTCGAGCAGCACGCGAACGCCGCGGCTGCGGAGCCAATCCGCGACGCGCTGGTCGTACAGTTCGCCGAGCGAGACCTGCGGAACGAAGACATCGCTGGCGTCGCGATGGGCGAGAAAACCATCGACGAGCACTTTGCGGGCGGCGGCAAGGGAGGCCCGATCGAGCGATTCTCCCAGCGCGCTCACCAGCACCACTTTCCAAAATCGCTCGATCACCCGCGACGGCTGGCGGAGGGAGGTGAGCCACGCGAGGACGGTCGGCGAAGTGACGCTGTCGATAGTCGGCGTGGCAACGAGCCGCAAGATCGCGCGGCAGAGCGCGATCTTGTCGCCGAGCGACAGGTATTTCAGCCCCAGCAGTGCCGGCATGAGATGCAGCGGCGCCGGTAGCCACTTGCGGCCGCGAAACGGGCTCGGCCGGCCATCGGGGCCAAAGAAGGTGAGCGATTCGAACCGCGCGAAGTGGCCGGCGATTTCCGTTTGCCAACAGAAGTCGAGGTAGTTCGTACAGCAGCCCATCGCGACGTGCTGGCAATGGTCGAACAGCTCCCCCGTCTGGCGATCGACAAACGATCCCGCGCGGCCACCGAGCCGGCGTTTGCTTTCGAGCAGCGTCACCGCCACGCCGCGCGGCGCGAGGGCCGCGGCAGCCGCCAGCCCAGCCAGACCGCCGCCGACGATGAGCACGCTCGCGCGCGTGGCGATTGCGGCCGGCGAACTCGCGGCGGCGGCGCTCATCCTTCGGCCGCGTCGTAGCGATGCTCGAGGCCGAATTGTGCCAAATGACGAACCTCGGCCGCGCGCATCGCCTGCGCGGCCTCCGGCGTCTGATCGTCGTACCCCACCAGATGGAGCGAGCCGTGAATCACGTAGAGCAGCAATTCGTCGGCAGTCGTCCAGCCAAATCGTTCGGATTCGCGGCGGGCATAGTCGCTGCTGACGATGATCTCCCCATCGAGCCGGTTGCCATCGTGTTCGAGCACGAAGCTAAGCACGTCGGTGGGATAATCGTGGTCGAGATACTGCCGGTTCAAGACGTGGATTTGCTCGTCGGTCACCACGGCGACGCTGATTTCGCCCGCCTGAATGCCCGCCTCGGCCATCACCTGGCGCACGGCGGTGGCGAGTCGATCGCCAGCCACCGCGTGGGGCTGATCCTCGCTATTTACTTCCACGATGAGTGACATGCGTGGATTGTAGCGACCGGCGGGGGAAGTATGCTGGCGGGATGACTTCGCCCGCCATCGACCCCGAAAGCCAAACGCTGGCCCGTTATTTGGCTCGCGGCTCGGCGCTGGCGGCACTCGTGTCGTGCGCGCTGAATTGCCTGTTCGTGCGGCTGACGGGGGGCCCAACGGGCCGCTGGTGGAGCCTGGCCTGGCTATCGGACTGGACGAGCCTTGCCATCGTGCTCGCCGGTATTGGTTGTGGATGCGCGGGGATCGTGCTGGGAGTTCGCCGCCGTAGCGCGGATACGGCACTCATCGCTTCGATTGGGCTGGTGCTGAACCTGACGATCGTCTTCGTGATGGTCTGGTTCTATGCCTCCGCCCGCCCAGCTGGCGAAAACTAGCCAGCCGGGGCGTTGGTGATTACGCTTACTTCGCGAGCCGCGGCAGCGAGGCGTCTTTGGTGTCGGTGTGCGATTCAAAGACACTGCCGACGAGGGATAAGGCGGGCACGGCCTTCGGAGCCACAGAAGTTGCTTCCGGCGCGGGTTCGGTCGAGCGTTTCAGCTCGCCGCGCATGACGCGCACGTCGCCCGGCGCTTCGATGCCGAGTGTGACCCGATTGCCTGCAATCCGGGTGACGGTGATCGTGATGTTGTCGCCAATCACCAGCTTTTCGCTAACTTTTCGACTGAGCACTAGCATGACAGCGGTCCTCCTTGATGGACTTGCGACGATTCTTGCGGTTCGCCGCGATAATGAAACACAAAAGGGTACGACTTGATGAACAGCCCCCACTGTCAACCGTCGCCTGCGGGAGACGTCTGACTGGACGGATCGCATTGGAAGCAACCGCCGCGCCATTCGGGCGAAACTTGAGCGAAAATTTCGCGAAGCGTTTGAATCGCCGCGAAATGTCGGTAATTTTCGCGTATTTTTGGACTCAGGAAGATTGAGCGGCGGCCAGTGGCACGGGCTCGCGGCGTCTCGACCTGAGAAAACCGTCTCAAAATGGAATTGCGGTGGAACCGGCTGTTGCCAATTCGCCCAGGCTGCTCGCAAGGAAACCAGTCGTGGAAATGCTGTCGCGGGATTGCTGGCGGCCTGCTAGTGGCATTATTTTGCTGGCGGTGGGATTTCAATTTTTGGAGGGTGCGTCATGGTGTCGCGGCGATGGCTGGAGGTGGTGGTCGTCTGGTGGAGCCTGTTGGGCGCGGCGGCATTCGGCGACGAAGCGCTGGACGACTTGCTCACCAAGGCGACGCGAGCGGCGCAGCAAGCAGACCACGCCGGGGCCATCGCCCATTTGACGGCCGCGATCAAGCTGCAGCCGACCGCGGCGATTGCCTACTACCTGCGGGGTCGCGAGCATTTTCGGGCGGGCAAGGTCGCTGAGTCGGTGGCCGATTTCGACAGGTACGTGCAGCTCGATCCAAAGTCAGAATCGCAGCAGTGGGAGCGGGGAATTTCGTACTACTATGCCGGCGAGTTCGCCAAGGGAGCCAAGCAGTTCGAGCTGTACCAGACGTTTCACGACCAGGATGTCGAGAACAGCACCTGGCGATACTTGTGCGTGGCCAGGACCGACGGCGTCGAAAAGGCCCAGGCCAACATGCTCCCCATCGACAACGACCCCCGCATCCCCATGATGCAGATTTTCGATCTCTATCGAGGCAAATTGCAGCCGGCCGACGTGCTGAAGGCAGCCGAGGCGGGGAGCCCGACCAAGGAGAACCTCAACACGCGGCTCTTCTATGCCCATCTGTACCTGGGCCTCTGGCACGAAGCCGCCGGCCGGGCCGACGAGGCCAAAAAGCACATTTTGGAGGCTGAGCAGCACAAGATTGGGCACTACATGTGGGACGTGGCGCACGTGCATGCCGAGCGGCTGCGGAAGTAGCGGCTAAGGCAAACGAATGCGAATCATTACCTGGAATTGCGTCGGCGGCGAACCGGAGCAGCGGGCCGACGAACTGGCATCTTTCAATGCGGATGTCATCGTGCTGCAAGAGTGCTCGCCGCCCTCCCAACCCACGGAAACCGGCGTCTATTTTCCGGGCGTGAATAGGAAGGGAGTAGCGGTACTAGCTTTCCCGCCGTATCGGATCGTGCCGGCAACTCTCGATCCGGCCGTGCCCGATTCTGTATTTCCCGCGAGGATCGAAGGTCCGCGGTCGTTTCACCTGCTAGCGGTTTGGGCCCAGCGACGGCCAACTTATGTCCGCGCGGTGCTCGACGGAGTCCAGCGATACGCCGACTTCATCCGGCAAGCGCCGACGGTTATTGCGGGCGATTTCAACAGCCATCCGCGCTGGAATGAGCGCGATAAGGTTAATCACACCGCGCTCGAAAAATCGCTACGAGATTCGTTCGGTTTGGCTAGCGCCTATCACGCGAGCTCCACGCGCCCCGTGGGCGACGAGGAAGCCACGTTGTACTGGCGGTGGCAAGAATCACAGCCCTTTCACGTCGATTACTGCTTCGTGCCAAGGGCCTGGACGGATCAGATTCGCCAAGTGGTCGTCGGCAACTATGCCGATTGGCGGAACCTCAGCGATCACCGGCCGCTATGCGTGGAATTGGCCGACTGATCGGAGATCAAGCGAAGTTCGCAAATTCGCCCCCTATCGCGCCGCGGTGTCGCTGGGGAGCGAGTTCTTCGGCACCTGGGGCTGCAGGGCAATGGGCGCGGGGCGGTTCGTTTTGGCAACGAGGTCCCAGCCGCGGCTGGTGGCGACGAATTCGTGCTCGCCGCCGGTCAGCTCGTAGCGGGCGGAGCCAAAAGCGCCGCCC
The DNA here is from genome assembly GCA_033762315.1 of Pirellulaceae bacterium. Classification (GTDB taxonomy): domain Bacteria; phylum Planctomycetota; class Planctomycetia; order Pirellulales; family Pirellulaceae; genus CAYLLN01. The sequence continues at coordinate 34,610 of JANRLS010000254.1, read as the reverse complement.
CGGTCGAACTCGATCACGCGCGGGCCGCCGCCATAGAAGGTGTGCGACTGGCCGTCGCGCAGCTCAACTACCTGCGCATCGGCCAGAAAGGCCACCGGCAATTGGCGGCCGGCATTGTTCCAGATTTGCAGCGTCTCGGCCTTGCCTTCGGTCCGAGCGGCGGCGGTGCGAATGGGCGAGGCGGGGGTCGGCTCGGTGCGGGTTTGCTGCGGCTGAATCACCGCCGGCTGAATCACAGCGGGCTGGACGACCAGCGGCTGGACGTAGGTCACGCGCGGCGGCGGGGCGTAGTAGTAGCTGAAAACCGGCGGCGGGGCATACCAGCCATAGCTCGGCCCCCAGCAATGATGGTGATGATGCGGGCGGCAACCGCCGTAACTGCCAATCGAAAACGAAAAGCTGCTCTGGGCCGCCGCGAATCCCGGCAGGCAAGTCGCCAGGGCGAGGGAGAGCAAAACGGGCCGCCAAACCGGCTGCATAGCGCGATCCTTGCGAAGAATTCGGCCCTGGGCCGCTATTGGTTTATCGGCTGCGAGCGGCGGCGGGCGTGAAGATGAGGGGAGCCGCTAGCAGTTTGGTAACAGAGGAAGGAATTCCGGGACCAGTTTTGTCCCGGCTATTGGAGGGGTTAACATAAGTCCGAAGCGCAAGCGAGGAGCATTCGTTTTCTCTGATTTCCCTTGCTTGCGCTGCGGGCTTGTGTGCTGCGCTGCGGGCTTGTGTGCGATGAATTCCGCTAGCGGACGACCTTGGCTTCTTGAAGGTCGTAAACCGACCAGGTGTTGCCATCGGCCCCCTCGAAGGGCTTGACCTTCAGCACCCCCTCGACCTTGATGGCGTCGGTGGTGAAGTCGGTGGTCACTCCCGGGGCGAGATAAACCATTGCCAGGTGATCGGCCTGGCCATCCTTGCCGAACTTACATTCGGTGTTCTTGAGTAGGACAAACTCCTTCGCCTTTTTGCGGTCGGCCCCGGCATGGATGAAGCCCAGGATGCTGACTCGCTGACCGTCGAGCTCCTTGACCCGGTCGGTCAGCAAAAAGGGGCGAAAAACCATATCCGCCGCCATGCCGAGGTTGAGGTCGTCGAAAGTGATCTTTTCGGCCTCCCCAGGACGGCGGGGCGTGCGATCCGCCGGCGGCCGTTTGCCCTTGGGGGCGGTCGGGGTTTCGGCCGGCTTGGTGGGGGCAGATTCGCATGCGGAGCCTGGCTCGGCGGCAGCCACGTGCGATTCGCTAGCTGGCTCGACCGCCAGTCCCTCCGCCGGTTTGTCCGCGGCGCTAATCGGAGCGGCCGCCGTTGGCGTCGCCGACGTACTCGCGATCGATTCCCCGCCACAGCCAACGAAAAATCCCGCCAGCATCGCCACCAGAATCAAGCCCAGTTCGCGTCGCATGTTTCCACCAACTTTGAACCCTGAACCATGAACTTTGAACCCCGCCCCCCTGCCTCTCATTCCACTTCCGTCGCCTCCAAATGGTAGAGCGACCAGGTCTTGCCGTTCGGTCCGGTATAGGGCCGGATGCTGAATATGCCAGTCGCTGTCACCGGTTCGGTGGTGAAATTGGTTCGCAAATTGCCCTGCAACTGTACCTCGATCACGTGATGGGCCTGTCCGCCGGGGCCGAACGGGCATTCCAGCTCGCGCATCAGCGGGAATTCGCGGATGTTCGCCTTCTGGAAAATAGCCCCGCACATGTAGCCCGTGATGCGGACCGTTTTTCCCTCCAAATCGCGAACGCGGGCCGTCCGCATCCACGGTTGATACACCGAATCAGGCTCCATTCCCAGATCGATTTCTTCCCAAGTGAGGGAGATCGGGCTCGTCTCGACTGGCTGACTCGACTTTGGTTCCACCGGAGCTTTCGCGGGGATAGCCACCGGCCGGGCGGGCCGATTGGCGGCAGGCAAGCAGCCCGTCACGACCAGCACCGCCGCTAGTGTCGGCCCGATCAGCCAACCGGCCGCACAATGCCGGCGGGGGGCGTCAAATCGCATACATTCGGCAAGGTTCACGCTAGTATTCTAGCCCCGCCGGGCCGCCGGAGGAAAGCAAATCGGGGCGTCGTCACGCGGGCCAATCGCGGCGCACAATAGAGGGTGAGGCAATTCCCGTCATTCCTCTGGCTTTTCTTCGCGGCCGCGCTGGCCGGGGCTGGCAATGCGCGCGGGGCCGAGGATTTGACCGGCCGATTGTTGGCCGATGCCCGCGACGGAGTCTTCGACCAGTTCACGCTGCCGGCCGCGGCGCTGGTGGCTTGCGGCGTGAAAGAAGCGAGCGACGTGGCGGCATTCGAGCTGGAATTGGCTCGACGCTTGACCAAAATCGACTGTCGCCAGGCCCGTCGCTTATCGCCGCGCGACGGGGCTGAATTGCTGCTGCGGGAGTTGCATCGCGAAATTCTGACCGGCCGCTACGAGGAATCGGCTTCCGACCCGCGCCTGGCACTAGCCGGCGGGCCTTATAACTGCCTTTCGGCCCTGGTGATGTACGCCGACCTTTGTCGCCTCACCGGAATCGATCTCGAATTTCGGGCCGTGCCGGGGCACGTCTATTGCCGACTCGCCAGCCAGGCGCAATGGCGCATCGAACCGACGCGGCGCGATGGGCTCTCGCGCGAGCTCGATATCACTGGGGAAGCTCCGCGCGGCATTTCGGCGGCTGAACTGGCCGGGCGGTTCTTTTACAATCGGGGAGTCGAGCAGTTGACCCGGCGAGAGTTCGCGGCGGCGGTCGAGTCGCTGCGGGTCGCTTGCCTGCTCGATGAGCGCGATGAAGACGCTCGCGCGAACCTGCTGGCGGGGCTGAATAACTGGGCGATCGCGCTGTGGCGCGATGAGCAACCCGCCGCCGCCCAGCGACTGATCGAAATTGGCCTCGCGCTCGATCCGCACCATCCGCCGCTCAAGGCGAATGCCGAACTGGTGCGCCGCGCGGGGCAATCGCGCTAGCCAGCCAGCGGCCCGGCATCGATTGGCCGAGCCGCTGCTGCGACGGCGAGTTTCAACCCTAGCGGCCCGTGATCTTCCAGCCGGCGCTATGGTAGGTGCTGCCAAAGCTTCCCATGCCGCGCGACGAGCGATAACCCATGTTGCCCTGCGGAGCATAGTAGCTCGACGTTGTCGGCTGATAGGAGTAGGTGCGGTAGCCCGACTCGGCCATCGCGGTCGTTCCCTTTTGCACCGGGGACTGGGTGGGCGCTTGCACCGGAGCCTGAGTCGGCTTTTGGGTCGGTGATTGCACCGGGGTGGGGGGCGCGGCAAAGGTCGTCGCAGCCAGGCAGCTCAAAGCTAAAAACCAAGCGATCCGTTTCATAAGGCACCTCGTGAATGGGAGAGATACGAGAAGCACGCCGTCTAATCTTCCGCGCGCCAGGCCAAAAAGCAACGCGCAACGGATTACAAAGGCGAGAGGGACCAGGTGGCTGCATGCGGCGGCATTCCGCTGCTTTAAGGCTGGGCGAAACGTGCCTTATCCTTGCGCAGGGCGATATTAGCCGGGGTAATCGCAGATGCAGGTCGGCAAATGGTGAGTGATGCTCTAAGTGGTTTGCATACAAGGGGTTGCATCCGGAGTGCGGCTATCCGCAGGGCGGATATCGGCGATTTCCATTCACTCCGGCGCACGGCTTGAATTAGCAGTCTTCCACACCGCTCGTTGGAAGCGGCAATTTGGAGGCTGCTTCGGTGTGGATTGCTTTTTTGCTGCTGGCGGTAGGCGAGGGAGATGCGCAGGCCGCCAGGCAAGGCGATGCCTGGCGGGCCGAGTCGCTGAGCTTTGTCGTTCGCAATTATTCTTCTCGGCACGATGCCCGAGAGGTTGCCGCGCACTGCGAAAAGTGGAAGGCCAGGCTGCAAACCTATTGGTGCGGCCAGCCCGCCGAGGCCTGGTCGCCGCGCTGCGAGATCGTCGTCCATCGGGGGCAGCGCGAGTATTTGACAGCCGTCGGCAGCGGGGCCGCTCAAACCTATGGCTCTAGCTGGCTCGATTTCGGCAAGGACAAGCGGGTCAGCAAGCGGCAGATCGACCTGCGCGGCGACAGCGACCTGGGCCTGGCCGCGCTAGCGCACGAAATGACGCATGTGATCGTGGCCGACCTGCTCGACGCTCGCCAACCACCGCGCTGGGCCGACGAAGGGATGGCCACGCTGGCCGACACGCACGACAAGCAATTGCTGCACGAGCGCGACCTGAGCACCGGCCTCGCCGCTCGGCAGGCGTTTCGAATGGGGGATCTGCTGACGCTCGATGGCTATCCGCATCCGTCGCGCGTCGCCGCGTTTTATGGTCAAAGCGTATCCGTCACTGCGTTTCTGGCGGGGCGCGACGATCCGGCGAAGTTTGTCGAGTTCCTGCGGCGGGCTCTCGATCACGGACATGACCGGGCCCTGCGCGAGGTGTATGCCATCGACGGCATCAGCCACCTCGAACGCCTCTGGCACGAGCAGCGCTCCACCAGCCGCACGGGCTTCCATGGCCTGCGGCTGACGCTGGACGAAACGCCGCAGGACGAATCGCCACGGAACAAGGCGGCGCAAACTCCCTAAGCCGCGATAAGTAGCCAGCCAAACTACTTCTGGGCAATCAGCGCATCGAGCTCGCTCTTGAGCCTGGGCAGAATCTGGTCATAGGGGAACGCGCCGAGTTCGGCGCTGCCGCGCTTAAGATTCACGAAATTCGGTCCGCACCAGAGGCCCAGGTCGGCATCGTCGGTTTCGCCGGGGCCGTTTACGCGGCAGCCCATGACGGCGATGGTGATGGCGTGGTCGGCGGCGTAGCGGGTCATCTCCTTCACCTGCTGGGCCAGTTCGATGAAGGCCTGGTTCTCGACCCGCGAGCAGCTCGGGCAGGCGATGATGTTCAAGGTCGGCAATCCGTAGTTGACGACGCTCCGGACGCGGCCGGCGGCGATGTCGGCCAGGATTTGCCGCCCAGCTTGAATCTCGAGCGGCTTCTGGTCGTTGGGCACGGTCAGCGAGACGCGGATCGTGTCGCCGATGCCGCGGCTCAGGAGCTGCTCGAAGGCAATCCGCGTTTTGATGATGCCATCGGGGGGGAGGCCCGCTTCGGTGACCCCCAGATGCAGCGGCACATCGGGTCGTCGCTCGGCAAAGCGGCGGTTCACCTCGATCACCTTGGCTGGGTCGCTGTCCTTGAGCGAGACGCAGTACCGCGTGAAATCGAGCGAGTCGAGCAGGTCACAATGCTCCCACGCACTTTCCAGCATCGGCGTGATCGAGTCTTCGGGATCGAACTGGTCCTTCTTGGCGGGATCGACGCTGCCGCAGTTGACGCCGACCCGCAGGGCACAGTCGTTGTCCTTGGCGACCTGGGCGATGTAGCGGACTTTGTCCTGCCAGGGGCGTGTCGGTTCGTGGTGATAAAGATGGCCGGGGTTGTAGCGGACCTTATCGACGTGCGGGGCGACCAGCTCGGCCAGGCGGTAATTTTCTTGCAGATCGACCGACAGATTCGCCTTCGTCTGCTTGCGGATTTCGGCCAGGGCCTCGGCGTCCTTCTTGTTATCGACCGCGATTCGCACCACATCGGCTCCCGCCTCATCGAGCAGGTTGACCAAGGCCACGGTCGCGGGCACGTCCTGCGTATGCGTAGCCGTCATGCTCTGCACCGCCACCGGCTGGCCGCCCCCTATCGTGACGGAGCCAATGCGGACGGAACGGGTGGGATTGCGGGAGATTTGCACGGGGTTCAATGGTTTCGTGGTTGGTGTTTCGTCTTTGTATTCTGTGTAACCGCAAGGGATTGGGCAATGTCACAGAAGCGAGGCAATCACAACATCGATCGAATGGTGAGATGTAGCTTGAATTCGCCAGGGGCGGAGGCGACCGGCAATGGATCGAGTGCCAGGGCAAGTGCGTTCGATTCCAGCGCGAGCGTGCCCAGCAGCGGAAAACGAGTCAATTCTCGGCCCGGCGGAGTCACGATAATGCCTGGATTGGCATAGATCGTGAAGGGCGAGGCATTGACACGCACGTCGCGATGGCCGGGCAAGTTGGGATGGAGCCACAAGAACGCGTCCAGGAGCTTTGCCGGCTGCCCGCGCACCAGGACCGCTCCTGTCTTGCCCTCCGGCAGCTTTGGTAGCGATCGCAGGCTGACGCCGCCCCATTGTTCCAATTGTCGCGCGCTGATCAAGAACGTCGAATTGAAGCCGGAATCGACGACCACCGGGAATCGCGGCCAATGAGACGGAAGCGCAATGTAAGTGGTCGGCGTCACGCTCATCCACACCAATACCTGCCGCGGACGCGTTTGCACCTTCTCGCCGCTGGGGAGTTGGACGAACGAGCCTGCCTCGACGGGCGACGAGTCAACGATCGTCTGCATGTTGCTCTACTTCAATTTCGTCGTCAGGCAGCCAGCTTACTTCCACTTCCAGCGGAACCTGGGGCTCGATCGTGAAGACAAGCAGGCGAGTAGGATCGCAACCTTTTCCAAACAGCTCCTGATAAAACTCGCGACGGCGGGGACCGATGCCCATGCGGACGCCGTTTTGATAAGCAGCGCACAAGCCAGGATGAGTCTCCATCAGCTCAGGCAAATCAAGGAGAAACGCTTCGTAAGAGGCGGTTGAGTGGGCCGGGGTCTCGTTGAACCAGTTGTCGCCTTCGCGAGTTGCCATAGGAGAAGAACCTGCCGGCCGCTCGCCGCTCGCGCGTATCGGATTGCCATCGGAATCGGTCATGGGTGGTTCCTCCGCCAATTCATCTTACGCAGTTCGGCGGCTGACAGCTATGCACTTTCATACGACAAGGCATCTGTTGCCGACGACTGATAAGTCATGCCACATCGCCGGACGGCCAATAGCGGAAGCCAATTTCGTACAGGAATCGGTCGAAAGGCTCGCCGTCTTCATCGATGATCTGCACCAGTCCTTTGTCGGCCAGAGCAGTGCCGCCATCGAAAATCACCAGCACGCCGTGGAATAGTCCGCGCAGTTCCTCGCGAATGATCGCGTCTCGCGAAGCCGCATCTTCATTGTCAAGACCAGCCAATCGGCGCGCAAGACTTCGCTGGGCACCAACGAATTTGTCGGCAAGTTCGCGAAGGAATGGTTCTCGAAGAGGACTGGAACTCATGCTGTTATTCCTCACTCTGCGTTAATTGGTAAAGGCAACAGGCCCACCGCGGCTCACACCACATCATCCGGAGGCAGGACATGCGGCAGGGGTACGCTGGTCGGCCCATAGAACTTGGTGATGTCGATGCCCTTATCTTTTTGCTCGTCTTCCAGCAGCTTGAGGCGGGCTTCGAGCCGCTCGACGCGCACCTGCAACAGCGGCACCAGATTGGCCGATTCGTCGGGCCGTTTGGGGCGAGGAACGGGGGGATAGCCGAGGTGCCGCTGCAAGGCGGAGAAGAGATAGAGCGGGTCTTTACGGCGGTTGGCCCAGGCGATTTTGCCCTCTTTTTCGCCGAACAGCAGCGGCTTCTCGGGCACGGGGGGCGGCTGGCCGGGTTTGGTCAAGTGGATGATGTTGAACTGGCTCCGGACGTAGATCATGTCGGCGAAATCGACCATCCCGATTCGCAGCCGCAGGTCGCGAATCCAGGTGCGCCAGTCGTCGTCGTAGAGCGGGTCGTCGGCGATCGCCGCTAGGCCGGGGTCGTATTTCAGCCGATTACGGCAGAGGCATTCGAACTGGTACATGAACAACCCCTGCGGAATCGGCGCTTGCGAGCGGTACTGAGCCTCGTGCCGCAGGATGTCGATGCCGATCCGCATGTCGAAGCGGCCCCGCTCGGCCTCGGCTTCGCGCATGACGTAGGTCTGGAACGGCGTGAAATAGTGGGCCAGTCGCCCCATCGCCGACGACATCGTTCCCGCATGTTTGATCTCGGCCAGCAGAAAATCGAGCGCCAGCGGCAGGCGGGTCGTCGAAAGGACCTCCTGCTTCAGAGCCGCCAGCAATTCCTGGATCGGCAAGTTCTCGCCCAGCCGCTCGCTCAGCGTGCGGAAGAGGTGGGCCTGTTCGACGTATTCTTCGCGGTCGAGCATGGCATAGCCGCGACCAGTGGTCGCGGTCTGGCGGTCCCTGTCAGGCGGTATGGTCTCTTGTCTATAATACCCGCATGTCCGACTTCTCCACCGTCCAAGCTGCCGTCGATGCGATCGCTCGCGGCGAGGTCATCATCGTTGTCGATGCGGAAGACCGCGAGAACGAGGGGGATTTCATCTGCGCGGCCGAAAAGGCCACGCCGGAGGTGGTAAATTTCATTCTGAGCGGTCGCGGGCAGTTTTGCACGCCCCTCTTGCCGGAAACCGCTCGCCGGCTAGGACTTACGCCGGTTGTCGAAACCAACACTGCCCCGCTCGGCACCGGCTTTTTGACGCCGATTGACCACCGGCAGGGCAAAACGGGCATCACGGCCGAAGAGCGGGCCCGCACCGTCCGGGCGATTGCCGATTCGACTACCTCGGCCGCCGATTTTGTCCGTCCGGGACACGTCCATCCGCTCTTGGCGAAAGAGGGGGGCGTCTTGCGGCGGGCGGGGCATACCGAAGCGACCGTCGATCTCTGCCGCATGGCGGGGCTTGCGCCAGTGGGGGTGCTCTGTGAGATTCTCGACGAACGGGGCGAGCGAGCCACGCGCGAGCAGATGCAAGCCTTAGCAATCAAACACAACCTGAAAATCATCTCGATCGAGCAACTGATCGCCCATCGCCGCGTCAGCGAAAAGCTCGTGGGCCGCATTGCCCAAGCGACACTGCCGACGGGCAAGTGGGGGGAATTTCAGATCATCGCCTACGAGGTGAAGTTCGAATCGCAAACACCGATGGTGCTGGTGAAGGGGGACTTAAAATCCGTCGAGGCTCCGCTCGTTCGCCTGCATTCGTCGTGCTTTACGGGTGATCTCTTGGATTCGCTCCGCTGCGACTGCGGCAGCCAACTGCAAATGGCCCTGGAGCAAATCAGCGCGGAAGGGGCTGGCGTGTTGGTTTATCTGCCGCAAGAGGGACGTGGCATCGGCCTGGTCGAGAAAATCAAGGCCTACGACCTGCAAGAGCGCGGGCTGGACACGGTCGAGGCCAACCAGGCCCTCGGCTTTAAGGCCGACATGCGCGAGTACGGCGTCGGCATCCAGATTCTGAAGGACCTCGGCCTGTCGAAGGTCCGCCTGCTGACGAACAACCCCAAGAAGGTTGATGCCTTCATTTATGACGGCTTCGACCTGCAAGTGGTCGATCAGGTGCCGATCATTGCGCCGACGAACCCGCACAACGCCCGGTATCTTTCGACCAAGCGCGAGAAGCTCGGGCATCGCCTGCCGTAGCGCGGGCGAAGTGCCTGGCTACTCGTTGATTAGCCGCCGTATCAGGCCCATTGTCCCTCGGCCATCACTTCGTCCGCCCCGCGGGCGAATTCGCCGTCGCTCATTGGGGCCTCCCCTTCGCCACCGGCCGGAACCGCCGCGGCCGCCAGAGTTAGGCCGAAATCGGCCGCCGTGCCGTCGAGGCGGAGGAGGTATTCGCCCGAGTTGCCGATTCCCAGGATGCGAAAGCGAGCGCTGGAACCAGCCGGGGGAGTGTTGTTCAGGCCGGTGTTGTTCTTCGGGGCCTGGAAGATCGAGCGGGTGTAGGTCGCGCCCGAAAGATCGGTGACGATCAGCGTTCCCGAAGCCAAGCCGGGCTGCAGCACGATGGTCGCCGAGCGAAGGTTGTTCCAACCCGGCAGGCAATACATCCAGTCGAGCGAACCGCCCAGATCGACATTGAACACCATGCCGTTGCTGCCCGACGAGGCGAGCACTTCGCCATACAGGCCGCTACTGTCGAGGAGGTCGCTGTCAGTGGGGTTGAGGCCCGCTTCGACAAAAAGCAAGCCGGTGATGTTGCCGACGACATTCGTTGCGGGCCAACTGGCGTGGAAGTTGTCGTTGCCGGTGCGCGTCGCGAGGCTGCCGGTTGGAGCCGTGTCGGCCCCGTCGCGAATGAAATTTGGCTGGTCCTGGTAAATGTCGTACGAACCGGGGCGGACGCCAGTGAAAAGGAACACCCCATCGGCACCGGTGGTGGCGGTGCGGTTGACCGTGATCGGATTGAGCGGATCGAGCAGATCGCTTCCGACCAGATGCACCACGATGCCGGCGAGGGGCTTGTCGCCGGGGCCGCCAGGGAGGCCATCGCCGTTGCCATCGATGAAGACGGTGCCGCTGATCGACTTAGCGACGAAGTTGATGACCGGAATGGTGACGGTGGTGGTGGAGTTGCCGCCGCGGCCGTCGCTGAGGGTGTAGTCGAACGAATCGGTGACGTTCTGCGCGCCGGGGGGAGAATCGTAGCGAACCTCGCCGTTGACCAGCCGAACCTTGCCACCGAGCGTGGTGGTCAGGTCGGTGGTGTTGCCACTGCCGTCGCGAGTGACGGTGACGCCGAGCGCGGTGAGCGACTGCACGATTCGGACTTCGCCGGAAATGTCGGAAGCTGGCCCGTTGGCGACGACATCGGGGCTGTTCGAATCGTTGGTCAAAACATCGATCACCTGGTTGGTGAAATTGGTGATCGCGGTATAATTGTCGGGGTTGGCGGTCGGGTCGTCGTTAACCTCGTTCAGGTTGATCGTCACCGTCGCGGCATTCGACGTATTGATGCCGTCGGTGATTTGATAGGTGAACGTGGCGAACGCGGTGCTATCGAACCGCTGCGACGGGGGCGTATAAGTGACCGACCCGTCGGCGGTGACGGCCAATGTGCCCGGACCATTGAGCACGATGCTCCCCGGATTGACGATTTGCAGCGTGTCGTTTTCGGGGTCGGTATCGTTGAAGAGGAGCCCACGATTGCCGACGGTGCCCGGCGCGACGATGGTAAGTGTCTGGTCCTCAGTCGCGGTCAGGGTGTCGTTGTTCGCGGTCGGGGCGTTGTTAACCGCCAGGATGTTGATAGTGATGGTGCCGACGTTCGAGGTGGCGAGGCCATCCGTCGCCGTGTAGGTGAACGTGACGGAAGCAACGGGATTGCCCGAGACGGGCGTGTAGCTGAACGAACCGTTCGAGTTGAAGTTGAAGGTTCCCTCGGACGGTCCGCTGACGAGCGTGACGGAAAGATTGACCCGCGAGCTATCGACATCGGTCACGATGGGGTTCGTCGGGAAGCGGAGCAAGCCGGTGCCCGCCGAGCCACCGGTGGCATTCAGGGTTTGTCCTTCGCCAACCGAGTAGGTGGCGTTGCCGGCGACCGGGGCGTCGTTGGACGCGGCCACGTCGATGGTCACCGTGGCCGCCGCCGAGAGCAATCCGCCCCCATCCATGACCCGGTAGGTGAACGAGGTCTGACCGTTGAAATCGGCACCGGGGGTGGGGGTCCAAGCGAACGAGCCGTCGGGATTCACGGCGACGGTCCCCTGCCCAGCTGGCGGCTGGACGATGGAAGTCGTATCGACGGTCACTCCCGTGTTCAAGGGGGGCGAGAGGTTATCGGGATCGGTGTCGTTGACGAGCAGCCCGTTGACCGCGGAGACGTTGAATACCACGTCTTCCGTCGCGCCGTTGACCCCCAAGTAGCTATCGGCATTGGCGATCGGGTTATCGGGGACCGCGGCCACGTCGATGGTAACGGTCGTGGCGGCCGAGAGCAGATTATCGCTGTCCTTGACCTTGTAGGAGAACGAAGTCTGGCCGTTGAAGTGCGAACCTGGCGTGGGGGTCCAAGCGAACGAGCCGTCGGCATTGACGGAGACAGTCCCTTGCCCCGCCGGTGGCTGGACAATGGAGGTGGTGTCGACCGTCAGGCCGGCATTGAAGGGGGCGCTAAGGTTGTCGGCATCGGTGTCGTTGACCAAAAGGCCGTTAGCGGCGTTGACATTGAACACGACATCTTCGGTCGCGCCGTTGGCGAGGAGGTAGTTGTCGGCGACGCCCACGGGAGCGTCGTTGACCTTGGTGATGACGATCTTCACCGTGGCGGTGCTGGGGCCGTTGTTCGGCAATTGCGTGCCACCGACCGGAATGTTGTCGGTTTCGCGCATCGTGTATTCGAAGGTGAACTCCCCGTAGAATTTGCCCCCGGGAGGAGTGTAGAGCAGTGTTTGGTTCGGCGCGGTTCCTTGGATCGAGAGGGTTCCGGGGTTGGATCCGAGAGACGGCGTGCCGTCGAAGAACCTGGTTTCGTCGATATTCGAGAGGTCATTCGCCAGCACATTAAGCGTGACCGCGGTCGTCGAGCCTTCGAGGATCGTGCCGACGAGCACCGAGCTATCGTCGTTGATGGCTCGCGGGCGAACGGTCGGATTGACGGTGATTTGCACGGTGGCCGAGACCGGCGGCGTTCCGGCGGCTCCGGTATTGCCGTTGTCGTTCGGCGTGATGGTCAGTGTGTCGTTTTGCGGCGACGACGAGAAGTACGTCATGCCGTTGAGCGCGGCATTCACCTGAGCCAGCGTGCCGGTGATCGACATCGAGCGGCTGTTGGGATTGGTGATCGTGGCACCGCTGCCAGCGGCCGGATTGAGGAGCCCGCCGGTGAGATTCGTGGTCGAGACGACCACCGTGACTTGCCCCGTGCCGGCATCGATGTCGGCCACCGAGATGAGGTTGCTGTTGGCGGCATTGAAGGTGAGATTGACCGACTCATCGACGATTTGCGCGCCGGGAACCGTGACGACCGGCGGATCGTTGATGGCGACGACGTTAATATTGATGATGTCGTTGAGGTCGGTACCGACCGAAGCATTGGCCGGAGCGGCGGTCGCCCCATTGTCGGTAGTATCCATTCGGATCGTGGCGGCGCCCGCAAAGTTGGGCCGCGGCGTGAACCGCAGTCCCGACAGGCCGGCATTAATCTCGTCGCGAGTGCCGGTAATCACCAGCGTACCCGTGCCGTTGCCGGTGACGGCGGGGGGATTCGTGGAACCCATCGTCAGCGTACCGTGGGCGCCGGAGCCATCAGTGGAAACGGTCAGCGTCGTCTGAATGACCGCCGTGCCCGAGTCGATGTCGGTGATCGTGATCGCATTCCCCCCGCCGAAAGTGAGGGCCGAGCCGCCGGTGGCGTCTTCGTTGACATTCTGCGTGGCGAGCGGAATGTTGTTCACCGGCGGGTCGTTCGTCGCCAGCACGGTGATCGTCACCGTGGCGGTGTCGGTGTGGCCGCCGGTCCCATCGCTAATGGTGTAGGTGAAGGTGTCGGTGCCGTTGAAGTTGGCGCTGGGCACGTACCGCAGCGTGTTGCCCGTGCGGGTGACGGTGCCATTGGCGGCGGGAGTGAAGCTGACGATTCCCAGCACTTCGCCCGCGAGGGGGAAGTTGTCGGTGATTGTCGGCGTGAACGAAACACCGGTGAGGTTGTCTTCGTTGACGTTGGTGGCGACGGCGCTCGCCGAAACCTGCTCCGAAATGTTGATCGAGGTGTTGGTGATGAAGATGTCTCCCGCGGCGATGGCCGGGGGATTGCCGGGGAAACCGACAACCGAGACGACATGGCTGGCATCGAGATTCGTCACGTCGCCGGTGAAGGTGACCGGCGTGGTGGTGGTCTTTTCGATGACGTTCATCCGCACGCGGAACGCCTCGACGAAACCGTTGCCGGGCCAGGTGAAGGGCTGGCCACTCAGGTAGTACACCTCGTTGATCGCCGAGCCCGCCTGATGCACGCCGTTGGGAAGTTCCGTGCCCGAAGTGACGAGGTCGGAATCGGAGTACCAGGGTTCGTTGGGATCGGCTCCCGCGTTGAGAATGATGTTGGGATCGGAAGTATCGCGCACGGGGCGCGGCTCAAAGGCTTCCTTGAACGAAGCGGCGGTGTTGGCGGCCAGCACCTGGGTCGAGGAAATGCCGGTGGCGGTGCCGGCCGTAACGAGGGCCGTGCCCAGGGTCGGCACGTCTTGGTTGCTAAGCGAATTGAGGAACCGAATGCGGAAGCCACCGCCGGTTTCGGGCTCGACCTCGAAGTTCGAGAGGCCGCTAATGGAGCTGTTGCCACCGGGCAAGGCGCGCAGGGCGTTTTGGATCGCGCGGGCGGTCGTCGGCGTATTGCCGCGGAAGAGAATCGGCGTGGTGGTGTTGCCGTTGAAGGTGATGGTAAAGGTGGTGACGTTGATCTGCGGCGTGCCGGTGAACTTGATCACCTGGGCTTCGTTGGTCTGCACCTTGACCTGCGAGGTGTCCCACAGGACATCGATATACGGAGTAAAGACGCCGAAATTCGTCGCGCCGGGGAATCCGGTTTGCTCGGACGGGCGAGTCAGGCCGTTGTAGGTGGTGAGGCCGTTGTCCTTCACCTCGACGAGCAACTCGAAAAAGTCCCCTTCCTGAATCGGCGTGGTGATGGGAGTGGTCGTTCCTTGAAACACCGGCGTGATCCGATAATCGACCATGAACGGCGGACCCTCCCCTTCCCCCATCGAGTTGATGACGAAGAGCAGGTCGCGTGGATTGAGGGCGTTGTCGTTGTTCGGATCGAAGAACACCTTGCCACCACCCGTGCCGGGTTGCTCCCCTTCGCCGCTCGGCGCGACGAGCGATCCCATGCCACGGGCCGACATGGCGTTGATGATCGCGAGCAAGTCTTGCGGGCTGATGTTGCCGTCGTTATTTACGTCGGCGGGACGCTGGTAATTCCAGTACTCACTGACGACCGGAGTCATGTCGGCCGCCATCATGGTCCGCGCTTCCAGCTGCTCGGCACCGCCAAGGAAGCGGCGGAGGCGGGCGGCGGGGGATGGGGGGCGGCGGAGAGAGCGCACGCGGCGGGGAAAAGGACGGCGAGAGGTGCTCATGGGGTTCTCGTGCGGCGAAGAGTTTTCTGTTCCGAGTTCCGCGTTTGCGAACTGAACACCGGCGTTCCATGACCGGCATTCCAGAGGCCGCAAGGGCGCGTCAATTTGCCTCAACCAATTTGTCGCAACATCTTTCGCGATAAGCAGTTACGGCGAAAACACCACTTGTGAGTCCGTACGGACCAGGAAAAGTCTGCTGGTGGTGTTAAATATCCAGGCTAGTTAGGTAAGAAATTCTTTGCAACGAATTTGCGCGCGGCCCGCGAGCGAAATTCCCCCCGCGCGGCCGCACATTCGGCAAGTCCTGTACTCCAGTCTTTAAAGCTATTGCAACACATCTTGCAGGGGGATGTTCAGGCGGAATCGCTGGTTTCGCCAGGCAAGAGACCCACGTCGTAGGCCAAATCGCCGAGCAGGTCGTCGAATTCGCTCTCTTCCAGCGGGCCAAACTTGCGCTCGGCGACATCCGCGGCGGCAATCCAGGCCGGCGCGGCCTCGGCATCGACAAACGAGAGGTCGATCGCGGTGGCTTGCGGCTTCCAATCGCGACTGGGGAGCCGGCTTTCGCGGACTGGCCGCTGCTCGAGGACGACGCTGGACGAGGCGTACACCGGTCCGGTGGCAAGCGATTGCAGCGCGGCACGCTTGTCGCCGCCGCCGGCTGGCACGGCCGGCGCTTCCCCCTCGCCACCGACAAGCGCGGCGGGGGGACCGGACGGCAGCGCGGCGGAGGGGCCTTCCCCTTCGCCACCCGAGCCGATGGTCCCCATGCTTCCCAAGACACCGAGGATGTCTTGTGGCGTGAGCAATCCGAACGGCGCGGAAACGTCGATGAACTTGCCCTGACCAGGAACTCCGCCACCGGTCGGATCAAAAGTGACCGCGGCGGCATTGATGTAGGGGGGCGAGGTCATCGGCACCGACAGGGTGAGTTGCCCGCCAATCGGATCGATCAGTTGACCTCGCAGGAAGCCCATGAAGTTGACCACGGTCAGCACGTCGAGCGGGTTGACCACGCCGTCGTTGTTGACATCCCCGGGGAGCAGCCCGTTGTTGAACTGCGGGCCCTGCAGAGTCACCTTGTAATCTTCGACCTCCCCTTCCGGTGCGGCACCCGTCGGCGTGGAAATGCCCGCCGCCGATAGTCGCATCCGCAGGAACGAGACGCCGCTCGCGCCCGAGGGAAGGGCGAACGTAAAGGTTTGAGCGCCGCCGGAATTCGTGAGCGTGGCGCCGCTTATGATGTATTCGCTGGTGACCTCGCCGGGGAGCGTGCCGACGAAGGTATCGCTGAAATCGCCGTCGAGGTTCATGTCGAGCCAGACATCGAGCTTCGCCCCAGTGGCGGGGAAGGTGGCGTTGACCACGATGTTCGACACATTCCCTTCGCCCGGCCGCAAGCTGAAGCTGACGAGGCCGTCGTCGCTCAGGTCAGCGTCGGCATTGAGCGACGGGACACCATCGGCCTCGGCACCGATGCTGGCACCCAGGAAATAGCCGGGAACGACCTGGTGGCTCGCGCCCACGCCGCTGGCACCGGCATTAAGGGTCGGATAGTGGAATCGGGTCGGGTCGATCGTTTCGTCGGGCAGATCCCCCCAATCCTGGGCCGAGCCGAGGAAGATCGTATAGGTGTGCGTGCCGTCGGTCTGGTTGGGAAGCAAGATATTGCCGGCCCGGTCGGCAATGCCGGTGAGGCTGTTGTCGAGCCGGACGCGATAGGTTTGCCCCGGCGGCCAGAGCCCGCCGAGCGGGGTGAGGATGATGATGTTGTTGGTGCTGTCGTAGGTGAACGCGTAGTCCACCCCTTGGGTCAGCAGCGTCGCGCCGGTGCCGGTGAGGACTTCGACCGTCACTTTGCTGCTCGTAACAGTGAAATCATCAACATCCGAGCCTTCCGAAGGCCCGTTGGGATCGAACCGGTCGAGCAGGCGGATTTGGAAGTTGTTGACGACGGTCTGCCCGGAAAGGACCACGACCGTGGAAGCGGGATCGAGATCGATGCCGCTGGAGTCGTTGTCTTGCGGATTGACGAGCAGCGAAGTGGGCCCGACGAAATCGACCCGGTCGATGGCGCCACGATCCTTGAAGGGATTGAGACCGAAACCCTGCGGAGTGCCGACATCGGGGTCGTTAACGCGGAGCTGGCCGACGCCGTCGCGGTCGGGCGAGAGAATCGGCGAGCGGGCGATGCCAAGCGGGTCGAGCATCGTATCCAGCGCGGTGCGCGAGAGGACCGAATCGACGGCGCTGTCGATGGCCCGCGATTGAGCGCGGAGATAGAAATTGCCGACCTGCGGCGCGACAAAGAGCGGCTCGGCGTTGGTCAGGGCGATGGGGAAATCGCCGCCGAGGCCGACGTTGGAGTTGGTCGTGTTCCCCTGATAGAGCATGCCGCCGAGCACCGACAAACCAACCGACGTCGCATCGACATTCACGCCGGTGCGGAAGTTGGCGACGATGTTGTTAAGCAGCGTCGGAGCGGCGTTCTGCGTGACCGAGATGCCCGTATCGACGGTGGCTCCGCCGGTCAGGGTGCCGCCGCGACCATACAGCGTGTTGTTCACGATACGGCCGAAAGGAACGGCGGCATCGGCAGCGGCGTCGCCACTGAAGAGGATGCCACCGACGACGTTATCGTAAATCGTGTTGTTCATCACGACGACGCCGGGAACCTGGCGGGTCGTGTTCAGCTCGCGCAGGTTGCGCGGCGGGCCCTGATGCGGGGCGTTTCCATCGGCGGCAACGCGGGTTCCGGAATCGATCAAAATGCCCCACTGCGAGGACCCGCGGATTTCGTTGCCGAACAGCAGAATTTGCCCCTGGTCGCGGAAATGGTTCCAGTCTCCCAGCGGCTCGGTGAAGACGATCGGTTCGACGGCGCTCGGCAGGGCCGACGTTAGCTCGAGCTGATACCAGCCGACGCTGCCGGCCGAGGAGGTCCCGAAGACATTCGGGTTGTAGCCCGTGTTGGCGAAGCCGCTGACGCCGACATAGTAGGTGCCGGCGACGGTCGGATCGAATTCCAGGTACGATTCGAGCGTGGTCAGTTCGCCGGGCTGTTGCTCGCCGGGGGCGAAGCTGTCGTCGGTCGCGGCCAGTTGATTGCCCGCGGCGTCGAAAATTCGCAGCACGCTGTCGAGCGTCGAGCCGAACGACTGGGCATCAATGTCGATCCGCACGCGATAGTTCGGGTTGGCGGCCTGAGCGGCACTGACGACGAACGAGAAAAGATCGACATCCTGCCCTTGCGTGGCCCGGTCGAGCGCGAGAACCGGATTGTCGCCAATGGTTCCCTGGATGAAATACTGGCTACCGGTGAACCCGGTGACCACGGCCGTGGCGATCGTGTCGTTGCCCGAGGTGGGATTGACTTCGGTCGCGTTGAGCGTGGTGAGCGCGTGGATCGTCGTCGAGGCGGGGCCGACGACATTCACCCGGCTGGGGAGACCGGACCCGGAGCCGTCCGACAGCGAGGCAAGCAATTTGAGCGTGGCTTGCACTTGGGCGCTGTTGATGGCGGCCACGATGGCGGAGGCAACTTGATCGGCCGTGTTGTTGGGGCTGAACGGGATGCGCTGATTCCCTTGGATGACCCCCGTGTTCAGCGCGGGATTGCCGGGGAGCGCGAGCTCGTCGAACTCGAACGTGACGCGGTTGATGCCATCGCTGAGCGTGAAGGTTTGCCCATCGACCAGATTCGCGCCGCTCGGAGCGTCGATCGTGTAGCCCTCCACAAAGCGATCGTTGCTAGTCGGCGTGAAACCGGGGTTTGGAATGTTGACGAACTCGTAAGTCGGAGCGCGGCGGATTTCGAGTTGATAGGCCCCGACGAGAATCTGATTCGGATTGAGCTGCGGATTGGTCGCGAAGTTGGAATTGGTCGAACCGGCCGCATTCACGCTGTTGGTCCCCATTTCACCCCGTTCGGCCAAACCGATGATGAAGTCATCAATGTAGATGCCTTCAAAATTGTTGTTCTGGCCGCGCTCAATGCTGCGATAACCGGCAGCGGGGCCACCGGCAACGTCGTTCAGGTCGGAAACGTCTCCCACGAGGGGGACGAGCGGGTTGCCGGCGGCGGTTACCACCTCCAGCCCGAGCGGCCCGCGATTGGTGACGGTGTGGCCAATGATCCGGAGCAAATCGCGATCTTGCTTGGCGATGCTATTGGTGACGATCAGCGAAATGGGAGGCGTTGGCAAACCGCCTGGCTGAGGGGTGGGGACCGTAAAAGTGAAGGTCAGCGGGTCAGCGCCGTTCAGCGAGAGGACATTGACCGAACCAGCGGTGGTCGCGGGAGTGACGCCCGGAATTTGCCCGGTCAGAGCCGTGATCAGCGACGCCACCACCTGACTGGCGCTGAACGCCGCCGTGGCGGAGACGAGAACCGGCACATTGCCGGGCGTGACATCGGGGGTGCCGGTCGTGGTGTACTTGCCGGCGACATTGCTGACATAAGTGACGGCCGCGTTGCCGGTGGTGTCGATCTGCAGATTGGAATTGGCGACCGTGAGTGCGGTGACGTTGAGCACCGAGGCGTTGATCGCCGCTTCCAACGCCCGCGCCACGGCGGTTTTGCTGAAGCTCGACTGGAAATCGACGGGCGTATTGGTTCCGATGGGAGCCGGCACCGGCAGCGACGTATTGCGGAATTGGAACGTGACGGTGTTGACGCCATCGCCGATGGTGATGGTTTCGCCGTCGATCGTGCGATTGCTAGTCGGTAGCGCGGTGAGCGAGCCACCCGCCGACGGCATGTTGATGATGTAGCCGGTCTCGATTTCGCCGGTGACCACGGTGCCGACGCCATCGTCGAAGGTGAAGACCTGGCCGTCTTGATAGGACGAGCCGTTGGAAACGGTGATCTGCGGCGTGCGGAAGGCGTTTTCCAGGCGTCCGTCGATCGTGCTCGCGATGTCCACCGCCCGCTGGCCGATGTTGAACGGCACGGAGATGTTGCCGGCGGTGACCCCATCGTTGCCCGACAGGATGACGCGTGACCCAGCCGACGTGGTGACGAGCGTGGTGTTTTCGAATTGCAGGATGTTGCTGCGGGTGTAAAGGCGAACATCTTGGAAAATGCCCGCCGGGTCAATCACTTCGATCGAGTTTTCGACCAGCACTTGGCCCGGAGCCTCGAACTTGGGGGTCACCTGCAGGTTGGTGGTCTTGATGGCATCGACGATCTGCTGGGCAATCCGGGCCTGATTCCAGGCGGGACTGAATGGCACCGCGACGTTGCCAGGCGCCACCCCGGCGGGACCATTGACAATATCCTCGAACTCAAACGTCAGCGGGGGCGTGGTGCCATCATTGATGGTAAAGGTATCGCCATCGAAATAGAAGAAACCCTCGTTGGGCGTGATCGAGTGGCCACCCAACATGCGGGGAGTCACGCCGGTCAGGCCGCTGAAGAAGACGGCATCGCGGGCGGCGAGGACGACCTCGTCGGGGGTCATCGTGCTGGTGATGGCGACGGACGTGTTGAGCGGATTCGCGAGAATGCCGTTTTTGTCGAACTCGAAGGTCTCGACACCACCCACGTCGTCGGTGATGGTGAAGGTCTCGCCATCGTTGATCACCGCGCCGCTGGGGAACGTGAGCAGGAAATCCCCCTCGAATTCGAAGGTTTGGCCATCGATGCTGAAGGTGTTGGCATCGCGGATGTATTCCCCCTTGACGGCGCGAAGTTCGTCGCCGGTGGTGTTCGTGTCGCCGGTGTTCATGTCGCCGGCGGTGCTGAAGTCGAATCGCAGACGGACATTGGTCAGGCCGACAAAGTTGTCGAGCTGAATGCGCACCTGCCGCCAGCCGCCGGTGCCGACGAAGATGTTGGTGGCGTCCTCGGCGATGCGGGTCCATTCGCCAGGGTTGTTGTCGGGAATGCCGTCGCGGTTGGCGTCGGAGACGCCGCTGATGAAGACCCGGAACGAATCGTGGATGCCGTTCTGCTCTTGGGCTGAGAAGTAGTTGAAATAAAGCACCGGCTGGTCGAGGGCCGAGTAACCGGTGAGGTTGAACTCGTTGGTGACGAGCGTCCCGTAGGCACCGCCGGGGAAGTTGTAGGTGTTGCCGACGAACGGCGTGGTATTGTCGTTGCCGAAGAAATAGCTGGAGCCACCCGCGGAGGCGGGGCGGCTCAGGTCGGGAGCGGCGTTGACGCCGTGGCCGGCGTCGCCACTGCGCGTGCCGGTGATGTGCCAGAGGTTGCGGTCGAGGACCGAGAAGGCGACCCCCTTGGCGTTGGTCACGGGGACGCGAGCCGGCGGGCTGACCGTCGTGTCGGTGTAGAACAGCGGGATGCTGGTGGCACCATCGACGAAAATGGGCTGCAGGCCACCGGTTTGGCCGGCAATGTCGCTCACCGTGAAACGGGCGTTGATGGCGGCCTCGTCGGTGGCGGTGTAGTTGCGAATCTGCGCCTGAAACGCGGCATAGCCGGCCCCGGGGTTGGTCGGCGTGCCCGCGAAAGTGGTATCGAAATTGAAGGCGTAGAGTCGGCTTTGGTCGCCGGGACCGGCGGCACCGTCGGCGACGGCGAAGAAGGTGTCCTGATAGCGACCCCCTTCGACGTTCTGCGGGCCGCGCGTGAGCCCCTGAAACGAAAGCCCCGCCAGGCTGTCGGAAGAGCTGCCGATGTAGCGCGTGATGACCTGATTGACCTTCGCCGAATTGACCGGCAGCAGGTTGGCGTTGTTCTCGTAGTTGATGAGCACGACATAGAGACCGCCAGCGCTGCTGACCGCCAGGTAGCTTCGTTGCAGCGTGTTGATCGTGGCGGGGGTGATGTCCCAGATGCCGGTGATGTCTCCACCGGGACCAGCCCCAGCCACTTGCAGCGGCGCGATGGTCGGCGGGGTGGTCGGCGGACCAGCCGGCGGCAGGACGAAGGTGCCACTGCTCAGGTCCACGGAATTGCTGAAGACGGTGGCGTCGATGCCATCGGAAACGAGCAGGTCATTGTCGATCGTATTGCCGATGCGGTTGGCCAGGACCGCTTCGGTGTCGTCCGCCAGAAAGCGGATCGACAAGCGACCATCAGCCACGCCGGGCGCGCTGGTGTTGATCTGCGACCACACCGGAACGCCGCTGATGTCGATTCCCTGGGTCCCCACCTTGGTCGCCGCCGCACCGAGCAAAGGAAGCGGGAAGTTGATGCGGTCAAAATCAGCCCCGGCGGTGAAATTGGACGAGCCGTTGACGCCCGTCGTGCCGTTAAATCCGTTGGCGACGCGCTGACCGATCTGGGTCGCGGTCATGTTCTCTTCCACGTCGATGGCAATGGTTTGCAGACCGCCATTGGCCACCCCAGAAGCAAGGTCTCGCAGGCCGGCTGTTCCGGCGTTGTAGGCGGTGGTATTGGTCACCATGCCGCTGCCGTTAATCAGCACGCGGTCGCTCAACTGCGTGGCGGAGATTGGCAGTTCGTTGCCGGCGAGCACGGCACGATTGTTGACGGCGGAGGCGATGCGCTGGGCCAATGTCACCGAAGAGGTGGTCGCACTAGGGGCGGCCAGCGGACCGGTGGAAGTGCCGACCACGGGGATGCCCGAGGTGTCGATGCGGATGTAATTGTTCGAGGCGGGCTGCGCCAAAACCGCATCGGCCGAGAATTCAAACGTGAGCGTCGGATTTGTGAGTGGATTGCCCGTGATGTTGGGTGTAAGCGTGAAGGTAAGGCCTTCCAGTTCGCCGGCATTGACCTGGGCCGGATCAATCGCTTGCAGCACCGGCGCGAGGCCGGTTTCACCCTCGCGGACCAGCTTGGCCGGAGCTGCCGTAAGCAGTGGACTGAAGACGTTGGCCGAAATCTGTCCAGCCGCAACGCCCGCCGCAGCGGTCGAGACCAGCGATATGCGCGTGCCGTTGGTCGCCACCACAGCACCAACTTGGAAGTTGCCGGCATTGGTTTGGCTGTTGATCGCGGCGGCGATTTTGGAGGCGATGACGTCGGCCGGGAAGGGGGGATTGACGATCGGTGGCGGGCCGGGAATGGTGGTTTGGATATCGATGGCGATATTGCCGCCGCCGATTTGACCATTGTTGTCGAACTCGAACGTCCGGGTGCCGCCGGCGACGCCGGAGTTGACCGTGAACGTGGCGCCGTCGGGAATGGCATTCGAGAAAGTTCCCAGCGGAACGCCGAGGACGACCCCCGTGTCGAACTGGAACATCACCTCGTTCTGCGTGCGGGGGTTGTTGTCGGGATCGAGGATGAAAAAGTAGCCGTCCCGCACCACGTCGTTGGTGGAAAAGTTGAGGTTTTGCTGCACCTCGAAGCCGGCGTCGAATTCGTAGGTGAAGGTGGCGTTGTCGGTTTGGATGTCAAAGGTTTGACCATCGGTGAAGGCGAAACCGGTGAGGCCGCCGGCGTCGGTCGCTTCGCGGACGACGGTCATCCGGGGGGCAGTGAGGATTTCGCCCAGCTCGAAGGCGTCGGTGAACGAATTCTGATCGCCGAGGCCCGTGTATTGACGGAAGGAATTGCCATCGACCAGCGCCTGGCCATTGGTCGGGTTGAGCGAATAGGCGATGTTGCGGCGGCGATTCAAGTCTTGATAGAGGGCGGCCGGCGTGGTGAACGTGGCGTCGCCGCGGTTGCCCACCGCGAGCAATCGTTCCGCGGTTCGTCCGCCGCCAGCGGCGAGCGCGCCGTCCACGTCGGTGAAGGCCAGGGCGTTGTATTGAATGCCATAGCCATGACGCGTCGTGCCCACGAGGTGCGAAATCTGCCCGCTGCCGTCATACGTTTCGACGCCGTCGTCCCCCAGGTTGGTGGAGACGCCTGTGCCCGTGTTGATTTCCAGGTAGTTGCCCGACTGGGCATCCTTCAGGGGAATGTTGGGGTCATCGGTATCGCGGGTGAGGGCGAACAGGCGATTGTCGAAGCTGAACGCGATGTCATCGTAATCCTGGGTGACAATTCCCACGTCGGTTTCGTTCTCGCCGGTGAAGGGATCGACCGTGACGAGTTGGGTCCGCTCGGTGTTGCCCGACGACGACATGTTGATGTACATCACCACGTCGCCGAGGTTGAAGGGGACGGCGCTATTGGCATCGACCAATTGGGTCTGTTGGGGAAGGGCCGAAGTGCCGCGCGTAATGCCCGCGCTGACATGATCCTCCACGATCCGCTCGACCGACGAGATCGGCTCTAGTCGGAAGAGGGGGCTAGTGGCGTTGGCGGTGAAGAATTGGTCCAGCTGGGCTGGTAACTGGGCATCGGACGAGACGGCGACGTAGTAGGTGAGCGTCGTGCCGATGCCGGCCTGCATGGCGATCGTGCCGATGTAGGGGTCGGCACCGCCGGCCGAGCCACGGGTGAGATCGCTGATGCCCGATCCGGGGGCGGGACCGGGCTGGTCGTCGGCGACGTTGGAATCGCGGCTGGTGAGGATCAGGCGGCCGGTGGAGTCGAACACGTAGAAGGCGGAGTTCGGGCGGGCCAGGCCGTCGGTGTAATCCATGTCGAAGATCGTGTTCCAGAACGACGGCGAGGTGGGAGGGAGGGCGTTCTGGGTGGCCTGATAGCCGATGTCGAACCGATACCAGTCCACATCGGTTGCAGCCGAGAGGAAGCCGGCGATGGCCATGTTCCCGCGATCAGTCGTCAGCAGGTTGCCGGTGGTTTGGGCGGTGGCGAGGGTGTTATTGGCGGCGGTCGTCTCCGACTGTTCGCCACCCAGGGGGGAATGAGTCGGCTGCCCGAGGACGCGGATGCCATTGACCGCGTTGGCGATCTTGGCGAAGCGGACGGTCGAGCCACCGAACTCGTCGATTTCGCGCAGGCGGACCTGCATTTGGTATTGGCCGGAGGTGATGCCGGTGCCGGAGAGCGTGCTGCTGGCGGTGGCCTGCAGCAACGGGACATCCTGAGCGGCATAAGCGCCGCGGAACTCAATGTTCCACGGATTGCCGCTACCACCGGTGACGGTGACGTCGCCCACTGCGATGTTGGAGAGCGCTTCGAGGGCCGATTGGACGGTTCCGGCCGAGGCGTTGTACGCGATTTGCACCGTGGACTGGCCGTTGAACGTGAGTGCGAACGTGCCCGCGGTAGCGCCGGGGATCGAAACTTGCTGAATCTCGTTGACGGCGGGGGTGGAGGAGCCGGCCGGAGCTCCCTTGGTCGTTTCGACTACGCTGACACCGGTCGCGCTGCGCACGCGCAGGAAGTAGGTGCTCGTGGTGTTGGCCGGGCCGGGCAAAATGACCCGCATGCCGGCGTCACGGATGTTGACCGTGAAGAAATCTTGTCCCGACGAGGGGGCCGATTTTTGCATTTTGCGGGCGAGGCCGGTGAGCCCATCGGCACCGGCGTTCTCGGCCGTCGAATCGGTGGACCGCGCGAGTACCACGCCGCTGTTGTTGACGAGTTCGACTACCGAGTCGAGAGCGATGGTGGTGCGGTCGAAGTCGATCCAGACCTCGGTGCCCGATTGGGCCTGGAAGCTGTACACATCCACGTCGCTCGGCTGATTGATGAGGCCATGCACCGTGAAGCCGAGGCGGAGGTTTTCGTCGCCGCTCTTTTCGTTAGGGGCCAAAGCGCCGAGGTATTGCCCCTTTTGAGGAACCGCATTGGCCAGGCCATCGCCGTTGGCCGCTTCTTGTTCGAGGATTGTCTCGACGTTGCGGTCGTTGGCGTATTGATCGATCGTGATTCCCTGCCATTCGCCAGGGCGGCCGGCGCTGACTGGAGCCGTGGCTACGAGCTCCAAGAAGGTCGTAATCGTGGCGGTCGTGGCCGTGGGGTTGATGGTCCAGGCCATCGCGGTGGTGATGTCGGCGAGGCCATTCACCACGCCGAGGGCCGGATCCGTGAAAGCCGGAAGATCGACGGTGTCGATGTTGCCCGTCGGGGAGTAGGTTGTTCCCGGGCCTTGAATGGCGGTGCGAAGGTCGGCGAAACGATCCGCGGCGAAGCCGTCGTAGGTCGCATTGACAAGTCCCGGCCCGGCGGTATAGGTGCCGCCTTGAGAAAAGCCGACGCGCTGTGCGTTGTCGAGCGTAAACAGCCGGAAGTTGGCTTGACCCGGCGAACCGACCTGATAGAGCAGGTCGTCGCTGACGCCGAGCACGTCTTCGTCCAAATAATTGATGAAGCGGAGCGCGCCGAACGGCTGGGTGGAGTTGAGAATGAGGGTGTTGAAGACGGTCGGTTGGCCGTTGTTCAGTGTCGTTTCGACCCGCCAGTTGACGATTCCGTTGGCGCCTGGGAAGGTTCCCTCGCTTACGACCAGGTCAGGCGAGATAAGCGTGGGCGGCGTGGTAATGGTGGTGGCGTTCAACGGGATGGCGAGACCATTGGGGCCGGCATCGACGTAGTTCAGGAAATCGAAGATGAAATCCTGGTTGATGAACAGCTGCGATTGACCTTGCGCGGTGACGCCGCTCGTGAGCGCGATGCCGCCGGGACCAACGCGGAACTCGAAGTGGCCCACCGTGTTGGTGGTCGTGTCGTTGTCGATGAGCACGCCATTGTTGACTTCGCCAATCGTGGGGAGCGTGCCGCCGCCAACGCCGTTGTTGTCGGTATCGACCTGCGGCACTCCTTCGGGAGTGGTGCCGGCACCGGCAGTGTCGTCGGTGAGGGAGGTCAGCACCACGGGGAAGCCAGGCTGGCCGAGCACCTGAATCGTGCCGCCGATGCGGTCGTTGATTTCCAGCGGGCGGCCGGTGGCGGTGAAGCCGGCGGTCGCGCCGGACGACTTCACGACAAGGCTTTCGGTGGCCGAGCTCTCGAGGCGCAGACCGCCGAGCGTGTGCAGATCGGTGACGTTGATGGCATCGCGCAAAACGTGGACGATGCCGGTATCGTCCCAGACGGTTTCGGTCGTCAGGGTCGCGCCGCGGACGACCATGCCGTTGATGTCGTTGTCGCGCAGTTTGTTGCCGGAAATCAGCGGGCCGTTGTTTTCCTGATGGCCCGGCTCGCGGTCGATCAGGCCGGACATGCGTCCCGAATCGACGATGTCGAGCGTGTTCAGCGCGTTGGCGTTGACGTTGATGAACGCGCTGCTGTTGCTGATGGCGATGTTGTTGAGAATGACGGGCTGCGCGCCGCGGATGAAGATCATCGCGGTGGCGTTGGGGCCGCGGCCAGCGCGGTCGGCGGCCCCTTGACCGCCGGTGCCATCATCATTGAACTCGAATTTCGAATTCGCGACGCGCACGACCGCCTGGTGAATTTCGACCGCGTTGAAGCCGGAGAAATTCCCCTCGATGCGCGAGAGGCCGCCGGCATAGGCGACGACGGCGTGGTCGATGCTCCCCTTGGAATCGGACGCGAAGAAAATTCCGCCCCAATCCCCCTCGAGCGGCGTTTTGGGCGTGCTCGAATTGTTGTCGTTCTTGGTATCGAAGGTTCCCCCCGCGCCGTAGCGGTCGTCGGCGAGCGAGGTGAAAACGACTTCCTGCCCGGCCAGACCTTCGGCGATCAGATTCGCGCCGTGATCGACTTCGATCCGCGAGCCGTCGAACTTTACGACGATCGAGGGATCGATGAAGAGGCTGGCGTCTTGCCGGGGGCGCTGCAAACCGCCCCCGACCTTGAGTACTTGCACCACGCCGGAGGTCGGCGCGTTGGTGTCGATGTATTCGCTGACCGAGGCGGGAATCTGATCAACCAGCGTGAACTGCCCCGCGCCGTTGATCCGCCGATAGAGTCGCCGGGCCACATAATCCGAATTCGGAGCGGTCGGATCGGGAAGCTGCGAGAGCAGAATCGCCGAGCCGCTGATGGCGACTCCGCCCGGCACGCTCAGCGTGGCCGAGGCGGGGCCTTCGTTGCCGAGGAGGTCGATGTACGTCAGCACGTACTCAACCGCCGCGCCCGCGGCGAAATTGCCCGAGCCCGCCAAGGGAGTGGTGACGACAAGGTCGAGCGGCGGCGCGACGGTTTCCAGAATCGGGCCGCCGGGAGTGCCGCGAACGACCAAATTTTCCTGCACGACGTGCACGATATCGGTGTCGTCGAAGCGTCCCGCGATCGTCAACTCTTCGAGAACATTGCCAGCGGGCGTGCGGGTGCGCACGAACAGGCCGTTCGTGGCATTGCTGACCAGGAAGTTGCCGTGAATTTCAGGCCCGACCCGGTCATAGTCGAGCGTGAAGCTGCTATTCGCGGTTGGGAAATAGAACGGGGCCTGGAAATTGGTCTCTTCGAAGCTGTCCGGATTGGCCGCCATCGCGGCATCGGCACTAAAGGTGATCCGGTTGTTGCTGACCGTCGGCCGCGAATTGATCATGTCGATCGGATTCACGACGATGAAATTCGAGTTGACGCGCACCTGTCCGCCGCCGTAGCGAATGTCGGCATGGTTGACGTAGTTCAGGAACACGCCGACCTTTTCGGCATCGAAGCGGCCATCGGCCCGGTCGATGTCGTTTTTGAACGAAATGCCACCCCAATCGCCCGGCGTTGGCGGATTGTTGAAGGGGTTGGTGTCGGAGCCGATGGAGTTCGCGCCGGTTTCGTTGTACGAGGTGAAAAAGACGCTGCGGCCGGGAATGCCGAGTATTTGCAGCGCACCGCCGCTGCGGTCCGAAAAGCTGGAAGGGTCGGTGCTGCCGACGCTCACATCGGAGCGGCGCATCTGGAAGATCGCGCCGGCATCGATCATAACCGTCACGTCCTTGGGGACGGTGAGTTCGGCACCGTCGGCCAGATCGCGGCCGAGATCGTCCACGCCGATGCGATAAGCGAGATTGTCGGCGAAGCGATTGGCGGCGGTTCCGCCGTCGTTGCCAACCGGATCGTTGCCGACGATGCGGACGATATCGAACGGGCGAGCATCGGCCAAGGCGACGGCGATATTGTTATAGGGTGCGGCGAGCGTACCCCGGTTGATCGCGGTGTTATTGGCCAGCGGAGCGAGCTTATCGACGAACAGCACGCGGGCATTGGGGCTAGCGATCACGCCGTTTGGATCGGCGGCGCGGAACCAGAAGTTATGGACACCGCCGGGGTTGCCGTCCGAATCTCCGTCGAAAGCGACGGCCTGGGTATCGGGAACCGCGCCGACCTGAGTGTTGGCATCGACGATGCTTTCGGTGGCGCTTTTGCGGAAATCGAATTTGAGCTGGTAAGCGCCCTGAGTTGTTCCTCCCATGCCGGAATCGACGATGGTGGGGTCGTATTTATCGTTGCCGGCGGCGCTGACGCCGACATAGTAGGTGCCTGGGCCGAGCGTTAGCTCGATTTGCGAGTCCTTGCTGTAATAATCGTCGTTGCGAGCGATTTCGGTGATGACGTTCCCTGCCCCCACCTGATAAAGCCGCAGGGCGGTATCGAGGTTGCTCGAATTGGCGAGCCGCTCGGCGAAAGTTTCGATACGGATGGTGCCGGTTCCGTCGAGGGTGAACCGGTACATGTCGATGTCCTTGCCTTCGGGACGATACATGTGCTGCATGTGCAGGATGTCCGCATCGCCGGGAAAGACGGGCTCCGCGCCAGGGCTGTTGAATTGCAGCGCGGGATCGCTCCCCTGGATCGTGAGATCGGGGAGATCGTAGGTGTGCCCTTGGCCGAGCAGGTGGCCAATCTCGTGCATGGCGGTCTGAAACCACGACTGGCCATAGAGATCTTGCCCGGTGCCCGAGAAGTCGGCGTTATCCATCACGGCCGTGGGTTGCAAAAAGGTATTGAGGCCAGCGAGGCCGATGACGCCACCAGGGCCGGTGGGAATCGTCGGATCGATGACGCGCAAGTCGCCCGTGGCGACGATAAGGCCGGAAGTCGCCGTTTCGACGAACTGAATACCGGAGTACTTGGAATAGAGGTCGAAAACTTCCCGCGCCCGCTGCTTTTCGTTCTCGGTAATCAGGTTGAAGGCGGGCTGCGTTCCGCCGCGGCCATTGGGAATGAGGCCGATGTCCGGGCGGAAGTTGTAAAAGACGGTGGAGATGCCATCCACGGTGTCGAACAGGCCGTTGATCCCGCCGGCGGGAGGCGCGGGATCGGGACCGACGTGCGATTCCACGGGAACTTCGCGGTGGCCGGGTTCGTCTTCGCCGCCGGGCCAATCGAGGTCGTAAGGCTGGGGGTCGATCGACTGCGAGAAAGCCAGCGTGGAGCCTTGGACGCTGGCGGTGAGGGCTGAGCCAATGTCGAACGCTGAGCCAAGAACGGTCGGGTCGAAGGTGGAACCAGGGTCGGTTCCAATCGGGGTGACCACCGTTTGCGACGAGCCACCCGCCTGGAGTCGGCGGCTTTCGTTGGTGCCAATGCGCAGGCGCAGCGAGCGGGCCGGATCGGGATCGCCGGCGATGGCGGGCACGAGCTGATCGAGATTCTGCGAGAAGATGAGGGTGGCCTTGTCGAGGGCCGCGTCGTATTCAACTCGGGTGGGGAGAATCTCGGTGTCGTCGGCCGGATCGAGCGTGTTGCGGGTGACGTACAGCCGATAGAACTCGACTCGCTGGGCGGAAGTCTGGTTCAGGTCGTCGTTGTTAAAATAGACGTGGATGATGTTGCGCGTCGAGCGGAAATTGCCAGGCGAGGCGGGATCCGGCTCGTTCATAAAGACCGCGCCGCCGACTTCGCGCACCGGTTGCGGCACGACGGCGACGACTTTCGCCCCCAGGTCGAGGCGGAAATCGAGCGGATAGCTGACCCCTCCGTTGAACGCCGCGCCGCTGGTGTCGCGCAGGGGAGTCGTCCCCGTGCCGATGACTTGCACTCGATAGACGTCGTCGGGCAGCGGTTCGGCAAACCGCATGATGACTTCGGTATTGTTGTTCCCCAGGCCGATAAAGCCGGGAGTAATCACCACGTCGTTGGCCTGGCCGAAGAGGCCATCATTGCCGGCGCGGGTGAGAGTTATGCCCGCCGCGATCGTGGCGGGATCGATTCCGGCGACGTTGGTGAACCGGAAGGTGAGATCCTGCGGAGCGACATTCCGGACGTCGCCGTTATTCAGCAGCACGCCACTATTTGGAAGGATGAAGACCGGCGGAGCAACCGCCATGACGCGGCGATCCTCTAGATGCTCCAAATGCAGACGGCGGCGCGCTTTGTGCCTTGCCAGCTGGCGGAGCTTGCGGTCAACCTTCAACGCGGAGAGACGCTTCAGCGAGCGCTGAGTTGCCATGAACCAGACCTCAAAATTCGCGAAATGGCGGCAGCCCCGAACGTGACCCAACCCGCCTGGGGGCACCGCAAGCCTCTGTTCCGGAACGATCCACTCGCCACAACTTCAAGTGGCGACGACACATAGGACGAAATTGTCAAGCTGAGCAGCCTGCGCAAGCGCCAATGAAAAATGGCATAACTCGGATTATAATTAGGGGGATACCCCATGCAACGAAAATGCTTTAGTCCAAGTCAGCCTTCAACTTGCGCGACTCTGCCCGTGCCGACAATGACGGCTGAAGCATGGACGCAAGATGCGCCTAGCGCGTTCCCGACTTCGCTGGCAACCCGATGACTTAACTGGCAATTCGCCGGCGGAAGCGAATCGCATAGACGAGATACGTCCGCAGCCCCAGATTCCAGCGCCAAGGAGAAATTGGCTCGATTTGCCGCAGCTCGCCAGGCAGGATCGCATTCGAGGCGAGGAGTTGGATCAGAACTGCCGGGTTAAGGCCCGTGAAGAAGTTGCGATCCGAAATGAGCTGCCCCGTCAGCATGGGGATTGCAACGTCTTGTGCAGTAACGATTTGCGGCGCGGTCGCGGAAGAAACAAGATCGGTAATCAGAGTGCCGGCACCACCCGGAGCAAGAAGACTGGCGATCGTTTCGAGATGTCGCTGACGAACGGCCTGCAACAGGTCGAGAAAGCGGGGATGGTCGCTGCCGAGGGCCTGGGCCACCCCCTCCAAGAGTTGGCTAAGGACGCAGACCGACCCACAGACGGCAACTTGCTCGCCAACCTCCGGCAGTGGTGCTTGCCGGGCCAATTGGATGACCCGATCAATCTCGGCAGCCGCTGGCAAACTGGCTGGAGTCCAACTGCGGATCGCGCCGGCGATGCCCGTCAAATCGTGGTCACCATGCAGCACCAGCTGGGAATTATCCGCCAACCCTTGCCGGGAAACTCCCGCCTCGAGCGCCGCCAGATCGCAATCGACCAGATGAATTCGCTCGAACCGATTCAGAAGCTCTGGCAAATCGAGGTCGTTGCAGTTCCCGGCGCCTAAAACACAGAGAGTTTGTGGATTATCCCCGGCTGCCGACTCGAAGAGCAGTTCGGTCACTCGCTGGCGATGCTCGGCGAAGGACTGCCACTCCCCCCGCGTGGCCATGTTCCGGCGAGCCTGCTCGACCAGCAATGGAGGGGGCAAATTCGCCATGAATGCCCTGGCAGCCGCCTGAATTCACTTTTTCGGCTTGCTAAGGGCCATCGAGCAACGCTTGCAGCGCTTGACTTGATTGTTGATCTTCGAACCGCACTTCGGGCAGCGGCGGTTCTTCAATTGCATCGTAAATTTCGTGTGCGGACGAGTCTTCATCGCGATTTCCAGTCGGTTTTGAGCGTTATTTGAAGTCGTCAGTCTAAGGGGCCTCCGCCTGCCGCACAATCCTCGTTTCGCCGATCCGGGCAACGCCTGGCGATGGTCGCCTGGATAGTTCCCGCAAAGTCTGCGGGGCAAGTCGAGCCGAGATAATCGCCAGCGGGTGGCTCGTCCGATGTTAGCGGAAGTGATGCATTCTCCCACTGAATCCAGTCCGAGGCCGGCTGGTTGAACGAGGAGTCCGACGATGCGACGATGGTTTTTGGCGGGTACGGCGGCGGTGGGATTGTCGCTCGCGGCGGTTTCGGCCCACGGCGGCGGCTGGGAGAACTTCTGGCATCGCGTGCATACCGATTTTCACCGCAACAACGCCTGGCCCGAGCCCTTTGAATCCACCGATCGGGCTTCGGTTCGCGAGCCCTTCTGCATCCAGACCGATAACGGCTGGAAGATGCAAAACACGGTGGGAACCTACCTTTTCAACCCCGAAACCCACCACCTGAACCAGGCGGGCGATCTGCTGGTGAAGTGGATTCTGACGCAGGCTCCGGTCCATCGCCGGGCGGTGTTCGTGCTGAAGGCCGACACGGCCGAGCACACCGCCGCCCGCGTCGCCTCGGTGCAGGCGGCCGTCGCCAAGTATGCCTGCGGGCCCATCCCGCCAATCATGCTGACCGAAACCGAGCCGGCGGGGTGGTCGGCATCGTATATCGATGCAATCACGCAGCAGTTCCAATCGACGATTCCGGCCCCCCGCTTGCCCGCCCCCACCTCCAGCCCCACGGCGGGCGACAGCAGCGGCGGTGCTAGCGGTTCGTAAGGCATCGGGCGTGGCGGTTTGCCGCTCTTGCTGGCATCCACCGGTTCGATTGCAGCGGGGCCGCCGGTCAAGTCGATATTCATGAAGATGCCGCGCGACATGCCGCGCGGGGGACAAAGCGGTCCGCGCACACGGAGGTGCCCAGTGAATATCCAACGGCAATTGCGCCTGGCGGCGCTGGTGGGTCTTGGCAGCGGTCTGGTGGGCTGCCAATCGCCGATGGGGGGCCTCGCCTTCTGGAAATCCGATCGAGACGCCGCAATCGCGAGCGCGTCGCCCGATGTCGGCCGGCAAAAGTACGAAGGGCTGGCGCAAGAATTTGGCGGCAAAAGCAAAGCGCCCACCTCCGGCCTCGGATCGGGCCAGCCCGCGGAGAGCGGCAACTTCGTCTCCAATAGCTGGAACAAAACGACCGCCGCCGTCGCCTCGGTTTTCTCGAAGAAAACTCCGATCGGCGAGGCGGATGATCCGACGCACCTGGGCACCAAATCGAAGAAAATGGGGGCTGAGGTTTATGTCGCCGCCGCCCGGCTGATGGAAAATCAAGGCAAGCTGCCCGAAGCCCAAGAGCAATACGAGAAGGCGCTGAAGGCGACTCCCAACAGCCTGAACGCGATGGTCGGCCTCGCCCGCCTGCAAGATCGGCAAGGACAAGGCTCGAAGGCGATTGAGATCTATCAACGCGCGGCCAAAGCCCATCCGCAAAGCGCACTCGTGCAAAACGATCTGGGGCTCTGCCTCGCCCGGCAAAAGCAATGGCAGCCCTCGCTCGCCGCGCTGAACAAGGCGATTGAGCTGGCCCCCGCCGACGCCAAATATCGCAACAACCTGGCGATGGTGTTGGTCGATATGGGGCGGCCCGACGAAGCCCTCCCCCACCTCGCCTCGGTCAGCAACGCGGCCGTCGCGCACTACAATCTTGGCTATCTGCTGCAGCAAAAGGGGCAGCGCGACCTCGCCATTCGCCACTTGCAGCAAGCGGCGGCCCTGGATGCGAATCTCGCCCCGGCCCGCGAAATGCTCGCGCAGTTGGGTTCCCCCGCGCCGGCCTTCGGTCCTGCCGCGGGGCCAGAATCGCGGATGGCGATTCGCCCCGTCTCGACGCCCATTTCGACGCCGATCGCGAATCCGTTTTCGCCGCCGATGATCGAAATGCCCCCCGCCCAAGCCGCTCCTCCGCAGGCCATGCCCCTCCCCGCCTTGCCGACCGGCTCGGCGCAAGGGGCCAGCTACGAGGTGGGCGACGAGGAAACATCTACCTCCAGCCAGCCGCGGACCCTCAGCCCTTCGTCCTATTACGAAGGCATCAGCGAAGAGGACGACGCGCAGGCTTTGCCGGCAGTCGAGAATTAGCAAGTTGGCAAACCAGGTTCTTCGGGTTGCGTGCCACGTCCCACGCTGGCGTGGGCGTGCCGTTCTTCCGCCGCAACCCACCCTCTGGCATTCCCTGTTGTGCGCGGGTCTCTGACCCCGCACCCGCACCAATCTGACCGAAGGTCTCCTTGCAGATAACCGAACGTGGCGAATGCGTGAGACCTCCGGTCGAGGGTACGGCGGGGTCGGAGACCCGCGCCGATCGCGTTGTTTCGCG
>JANRLS010000253.1:0-17642 GCA_033762315.1 Pirellulaceae bacterium | reverse complement strand
GCCGAGCGGCGCGCGGGCCGCCCCGCGCGAGAGCAGTGTTTTGACCGTGGCGTAGGTATCCATGACCGCCACCGCATCGGAATTCGTCACCAGCAGCACTTCGTCGGCCGCTTGCCAGAGGCGAATCGTCGGTTCGGTCGGGCCGTTGCCGGTATCGACGAGGACGATGTCCGTATGCCGGCCGAGCATGGCGATTTGCCGCAGAATCCGCTGCAAGGCCCGTTCGCTGCAGGCATTGCGGGCCTCGGTGGTGCGCGCGCCGACGACGACCTGAATGCCTCCCGGACCGCGCTGCAAAACTTCGTGAATTCCCTTTTTGCCGAGCAGCACCTCGCCAATTCCGGCCCCTTCCGCGAGTCCGCAGTGGGTGGCGACGTCGGCCCGGTAGAGGTCGGCATCGATCAGCACAATCCGCTGGCCATGCGCGGCAAGCGCGGTGGCCAGATTGACCGCCAGCGTGGTCGAGCCGAGCCCCGTTTTTCCGCCGGAGACGACCAGCGTGCGCGGGGGGATGTCGTCGGGACCGGGGACGCGGCCGGTGTGGAGCATCAGGCGGCGAAGTTGGGCGGCTTGATCGGACATGGCTATGGCAAGGGGCAAGGGGAATTCAGTTGAGAAGGTCGGCGGTCGCGGGGCGAATGTCGTCGGGCACATTCTGCCCACTGGTGACATAACTCAGCGGCAGCCGGTGGTTGGCGGCGAATCGCGGTAGCCAGTCGAGCCGGCCCGCTTCGTCGAGCTTGGTCACAATAAGGGCCCGCGCGCCGAGATCGCCAAAGGCCCGCGCGGCCGTTTCGAGGCTTTCGGGACTGGCGACGGCACTGAGCACGGCATGGATTTCGTCGGCCTGGGCTTCGCGAAGCACGGCGCTCAGTTCGTTCAGCCGGGCGGCATCGCGCGGGGCGCGGCCGGCGGTATCAATTAGGGCGAGGTCGTATTCGGCCAGTCGCTGGCGGGCGGCACGCATTTCGCGTGGCGTGGCGACGACGGTCAGCGGCAGGTCCATGATCTCGGCATAGGTGCGGAGCTGCTCGACGGCGGCGATGCGATAAGTATCGATAGTGACGAGGGCGACGCGCTTCCGCTCGCAAACCCGAAACTGAGCGGCCAGCTTGGCGATGGTGGTTGTTTTGCCGACACCGGTCGGTCCGACGAGCACGACCGCATGGCAGCGTCCGGCCGTCAGGCGGATTGGCCCGGCAACGGGAACTTGCGGCCGCGCGTGGGCGAGCTCCTCGATCACCGTGGGCGCGCCAGTCGCGCGGCGCAGGTCGCTACGAAACTTGGCCCGGAAATCGAGCAGTTCGGCGGGCGGGGCCCGAAACTCTTCGAGCTTTACCGGGGCCGCCGCGGGTTTCGTTGGCAGGCGGCTGGGAGCGCGAATCTCGGTCGAGGCGGTGACTTCGATTTCCATTCCCCCCAGCCAGCGCGCCAGCGTGCCGCCGACCTCGCGCGTCTGGAGCACCGACGCATCGGGCCCCAGGTTTTCGCGCACCAGCCGCAAGGCTTCGGCGAGCGAACGAGCGCGGTAAGTGTGGAGGTGCATGGTCAGTTGTCAGTTATCAGTTATCAGTTATCAGTTGCAAATTCGCACTACTGACAACTGGCCACGGACTATTCTTAGGAGTCATTGACGATGCCGACGATCTCGACCTTGGTGTCGCGAGTTACTTCGTTGAAGCTGAGGACGATCAGCCGGGGCAAATTGCCGGAGGTAAGCTGCTTGAGGCCGGCCCGAATTTGCGGGCTAACGAGCAACAGGGGCCGCTTGCCGGCGCGGGTGAGCGTCGTCAGGGCCTTGCCGATCTGATCGCAGATTTTCTCGACGGTTTGCGGCGGCGTGCGAACGAATAGCCCCCGTTCGGTGTGTTCGATGCCCGCTGCGATTTTGTCTTCGAGAGCCGGGTCGATCGTGAGGACGTGAATCCGGTTTTCGGCGTCCCGATAGCGGGACGAGATCGTTCGCGCCAGGCGATGGCGCACATACTCGGCCAGGAAGACCGGGTCTTTGGTCTTGCCCGCCATGTCTCCCAATGTTTCCAGTATCAGGCTGAGTTGGCGAATCGGCACTTCTTCGCGGAGCAATAACTGCAGCACTTGCTGCACGTCGGCCACTTTGAGCGGGTTGGGGATCAGTTCATCGACCACGGCGGGGCTGGTCTTTTTCAGCTCGTCGAGCAGGTGCTTGGTCGCATCGCGGGTGAGCAGTTCGTCGGCATGGCGGCGGACGATCTCTTGCAGATGGGTCGCCAGCACGGCGGTCGGCTCGACGGGGGTGTAGCCCAGCATTTGGGCCCGCTCGGCGAGCCCCTGCTCGATCCAGACGGCGGGCTGCTGAAAGGCGGGGTCGCGCGTTTCGATGCCAGCGACTTTGCCGGTG
The DNA here is from genome assembly GCA_033762315.1 of Pirellulaceae bacterium. Lineage (GTDB taxonomy): Bacteria > Planctomycetota > Planctomycetia > Pirellulales > Pirellulaceae > CAYLLN01. Next base: position 15,262 of record JANRLS010000253.1, on the reverse strand, counting down.
GTCATTCCCGAATCGAGCGCCAGCAGCTTGCCAGGATGGACTTCGCCCTGGGCGACCATGTTGTTGGCGATTTTGATCCGATACTGCATTTCGCCGAGGCGGATGTTGTCGCGAATGCGAACCTTCGGCAGGATGATGCCGATGTCGGCCGCCACCGATTGCCGGACGGCGGTAATTCGCGGCAGCAAATCGCCGCCGTATTTGGGGCTGGCGAGCTTGACGAGGGTCGCGCCGATTTCGATCTCCATCGGATCGATGGAAAGGTAGTCCTCGATTCGCTCTTCGGTCTTCTTCTCCGCTTCGGCGGCGACCTTGGCCTGCTCCACCTTCTTGGCGTCTTCGGCTTTGGTTTTGCGGGTGATCGCGAGTGCCAGGCCGCCGCAGCCGAGGCCAATCGCCAGCAGGGGAATTTTGGGCAGGCTGGTAAAGATCAAGATCAACAGAAACCCCCCGGAGACAGCGAGCGCCCGAGGATTGCTGAGCAGCTGCGAAAGGAACTGCGCCGGCAGATCGGTGCTTTGCGTGCTGCGGGTGACGAGCAAGCCGGCGGCGAGCGAAATGAGGAACGCCGGCACCTGACTGACCAGGCCGTCGCCAATGCTGAGCTTGGTGAAGACTTCGGCCGCTTCGGCGAAGCTCATTCCTTCCTGGGCCACGCCGATCACGAAACCGCCGAGAACATTGACGAGCGTGATGACAATGCCTGCGATGGCGTCGCCGCGGACGAACTTGCTGGCACCGTCCATCGCCCCGAAAAAATCGGCCTGCTGGGTGATTTCCTCGCGGCGGCGCTGGGCCTCCTTTTCGTCGATGGTGCCGGCATTCAGGTCGGCATCGATGGCCATTTGGCGGCCGGGCATGCCATCCAGTGCGAAGCGGGCAGCAACCTCGCTGATGCGAGTGGCACCCTTGGTAATCACCACGAACTGAATCACGACAATGATGACAAAGATAATAATGCCCACAATGAGTCGATCGCCTGCGACGAATTCGCCAAAGGCCTGAATGACTCCGCCGGCCGCCGAAATGCCATCGTCACCGGCGTGCGTCAGGATGAGGCGCGTGCTGGCGACGTTCAGCACGAGGCGAAAGAGGGTCGTCGCCAGTAAAAGAGACGGAAAGATGTTGAATTCGAGCGGCGTACGGACATAGATCGTCGTCAGCAGCACGATAACCGAGATCGTGATATTGGCCGCCAGCAGCACATCGATGGCGAACACGGGGAGCGGAACCAGGATCACGAGCACGCTCGCGATCAAGGACAACGGCAGCACCAGGTCTTGCCAACGAGAAATGCGCGACATGAATCGACGGCCGCGCGGCCCGCGCGGACGGGAGGTTGAATGCCGGAAAAGCTTGGGTAGATGAGCGGGCGGGACGTTATCGAAACGTGCCGGGAGTGTCCAGGGGAGTTCCGCGTCAAAATGACGGGGAGGAGAGTTGGGGGCTTTGGGGAAAGCTGACCCAGGCTCGCGACTTTGTTAGGCTGTCGGGAGTTTTGCTTCGATACCGACGAAAATTGCGTTCCATGGCTCAACGTGCGTTATCCGCAACTGTCTCCCCTCCCGCCGCGGACTCGATTCACCACGGCGATGCTCTTGCGCTGCTGAAGTCTTGGCCGGCGGACCTGGTCGATTGCGTGGTGACCAGTCCCCCCTATTGGCGACAACGCGATTATCGGGGCCGCAAAGCACAGGTCGGGCAAGAAGTATCGCCGGAGAAGTACGTCGAGCGGTTGCGGGCGATCTTTGCCGAATGCCGCCGCGTGCTCAAGCCGACCGGCACGGCCTGGCTAGTGATCGGTGATAAGTATGACGCCGGCTGCCAACTCGGTTTGCCGTGGCGGGTGGCTTTGGCCCTTGTTCAGGACGGCTGGATCCTGCGGGCCGACTGCATCTGGCACAAGCCGAACGCGATGCCTAGCTCGTCGAAAACACGCCCCACGATTGACCATGAGTACGTCTTCTTCTTCACCAAGTCGGCCGATTACCACTACGATGCTGACGCCATCCGCGAGCCGCACGTTACCTTCAGCGAGCAGAGCAAGATGCGCGGCGGGCGGCGGCATTTTGGCGTCCGCGGCGGCACGCCCGAAGCGGGCAAAAACGGCGGCGACCTCAACTTGCACGACGGCCGCTGGGACCAGGCCTTTCACCCGCTTGGACGCAATAAGCGCACGGTCTGGTCGATTCCGCTCGGCAAGTTCCGGGGCGCGCACTTCGCCGTCTTTCCCGAAAGCCTCGTCGAAAACTGCGTGAAAGCTGGCTGCCCGGCCGGCGGTCTCGTGCTCGATCCCTTCCTGGGCAGCGGCACCACGGCGGTCGTTGCCCAGCGGCTGGGCCGGCACTATCTGGGGATCGACTGCGTCAAGCAGTACTGCGATATGGCACGACGCAGGCTGATAAGCACGAGCCGCTAATGCGTTGGTTCACGGCGGAGCATTTGTCCGATCGCGGGCTGGCCGACAAACTCCCCGCCGCGCACCTGCACCTGGCCGCGGAGAGTGACGGTGTCGGCCCGGCCCTGAATCGGCCACCCCTCGAAGGCGCTGTAATCAACGTTCATCAGCTGTGTTTTGGCCGAAATCATGCCGCGATAGTCGGGATCGAAAATCACCAGGTCCGCGTCGCTGCCGGGCTGAATGGTTCCCTTCCGCGGGAACAGGCCAAACACCCTGGCCGCCTGGGTCGCCGCCGCATCGACAAACCGGTGCAGATCGAGCCGGCCCGCCGCGACACCATGCGTATAGAGCAGATGCACCCGGTCCTGCACGCTCGGTATGCCGTTGGGAATTTTGGTGAAATCGCCCCGCCCCATTTCCTTTTGCCCGGCGAAGTCGAACGGAGCGTGGTCGGTGGCCACGGTGCTGATGAGGCCCGTTCGCAGGCCGTTCCAAATCGCCTCGCGATGTCGAATGTCGCGCAGCGGCGGGCTCATCACATATTTGGCCCCCTCAAAGTTCGGCCGTTCGGCAAAGGTTTTGTCGAGCACCAGATACGGGGCGACCGTTTCGACCCACATCCGCACTCCCCGGTTCTGTGCGGCTTGCGCGGCGGCAAGGGCCTCGGTGCATGACGTATGCACGACATACACGTGCGCCCCGGTCAGGCCGGCGAAGGTTGCCAGGTGGTGGACCCCTTCCGCTTCGACGGTGGTGGGACGCGAGGGCTCGTGCCACTCGGGGCCGGTCTTGCCGTCGGCCAGCAGTTGCCGCTGCAGCTGCGAGACAACCTCGGCATTCTCACAATGGGCGGTGACGATCACCCCTATTTTCCGGGCGAGGGCAAGCGTGCGATACAGTTCGCCGTCGTCGATGCCAAAGGCCCCTTTGTAGGCCAGGAAAATCTTGAAAGACGCGGTGCCGTCGGCGACTATTTTTTCCAGCAGCGCCGGGGTTTGGTCGTCGAACCGCGTGACCCCCATGTGAAACGCATAGTCGCATGCCGAGCGGCCGGCCGCGTTCGCCTTCCACAATTCGTAGGCGGCGAGCGGCTCGTCGGCCCGACTGGGGCAGACCATTTCGATCAGGGTCGTCGTCCCGCCGACGAGCGCCGCCCGGCTGGCGGTTTCATACGTGTCCTTGGCGAGCGTTCCCATGAACGGCAAGTGAATATGCACGTGCGGATCGATGAAGCCCGGAAAGACGAGCTTTCCCGCCGCGTCGATCACCGTGGCCCCCGGCGGTGCCGGCAGATTGGCCCCGATTTGCGTGATCGCCTCCCCCGCGCACCAAATATCGGCCCGATACCGCTCGGCCGCGGTGACAATCTCGCCGTTCTTGATGAGCAATGCCATGCTACGCGGTTTTCCCGGCCGCCGCGGTCATTTCGCCGTCAGCTTGGTAATCAGGAACTTGGTGATCGAGCCGTACTTCGTATCGAGGTGGTCGGGATACGACAGCACGCACTCCACGCCGGCCGATTTGAGCTTCTCTTCCAGCTTCAGGCCGTAAATGGCTGAGTGGGTGGGGTCGGGACCGGCCTGGCCGACGACCGGGGGCGTCTTCTGGTTGGGATAGTCGAGGTAAATCGGCGGGTCGTCGGCCGAAACGAGCTCAATCGGCGAATATTCCTTGATCCACGGCAGCACCTTTTCGCGATTGGCGATGAGCAGGTTGAACTCCTCCTCGCGCGAGCGGTTGGCAGCGGCAAAGCCAAAGGCATGCCCGCCATAGATGGCGTTGGGCATCCATTCGCGCAGCTCCTTGGGATCGAGCGAGGTTTGCGCGCCGCTCACCGCCGCACAGGTGAGTCGCGACGACTGCCGTGCCACCGGATCGCTGCTTTTGGGATCGGCGATGTCGTCGTGCAAAGCGAGCCAGAGTGACGTGCAAGCCCCGGCCGAGCCACCGGTTGCCCCGACTCGAGCCGGATCGATGTTCCATTCTTTGGCCTTCGAGCGGATTGTTTGCAGCGCGCGGGCCGCGTCGTGCAGACACCCCTTCACGGGCGGCTCCACCTTGTGCTCCATCGCTTGCAGGATGAAGCGATAGTTGACCGAGGCGACGGAAATGCCGGCGTCCAGATACGGCTGGATCGCGGTCGTGCCATAACCGGATTTGTCTCCCCCTTTCCAGCCGCCGCCATGAATGAGCAGCACCACGGGAGTCGGCTTGTCGGACTTGGCCTGCCAGAAATCGAACTTTTGCCGCTCGGAATCCGTGCCATAGGCAAAGTCGGCAACCGTCGGCGTCGGCCTTTCTGGAGGAGCCTTCTTCTTCGGTGCGTCCGTTTTCGGCGCTTGGGCCCAGGTAAGCGCGGGCAAGAGCAGCAAAAGCAGTCCGAGCAGCGGGCGGCGCATGGCAAATCTCCGGAAGAGGTGTCGCGTCAGTCGCCCGATCTTCGGCGATGGGCGGGGCTAGGTCAAGAATGCGATTCGAGAGGCTTGGCGATCAGCTTGCGCCTCATGGGGTCCGCCTCCGCTCCAATTCGGCCTGCACTTCCTCTCTGCGGCGTTCAAACCACTCGTCGGTGATCTCCACACCTTCGCCGGATTCAAGTCCCTCGCGAACCAGCTGCGCGAGCCGGTCGGACGGAATCCCGATTCGGGCCTGCTCGACGAGATCGGCGACGAACGCGCTGGGTGACTGATAGCGACCAGACGACACCTGCTCATGAATGAACTGGCTGGCGTCTTCCGACAACGTCAATTGAATTTGAACCATGCGGCACCTCAAATCCTATATTTAACGCGCCAGCACCCAAGTCTCTATGTGTGCCCCGCCGGGACCACCTCATGCTTCGTGACGACGAAGCCCAACTCTTCGATCATCTTGTAGTCGGCGTCGGCGGGCTGGCCCTTGGTGGTGAGATAATCGCCGACGAACATCGAGTTGTCGGCATAGAGGCCGAGGGCCTGCATGCTACCCAGGTGCAACTCGCGGCCGCCGGCGATGCGCAGCTCGCTACTGGGATTCACCAGGCGAAACATGGCGAGGGCTTTCAAGCAGTAGCGAGGGGTCAGCTTGTGCATGCGTTGCAGGGGCGTGCCATTGATGTCGATCAGGAAGTTAAGCGGGATCGATTCGACGGCTAGCTCGCGCAATTCGAGTGCCATGCGGACGACGTCTTCGTCACGCTCCCCCATGCCAATGATGCCGCCGCTGCAGAGTTCCAGTCCGGCTGCGCGAACCGCCTTCAGCGTGTCGAGCCTGTCCTGATAGGTGTGCGTGGTGCAAATCTGCTCGTAAAACTCGCGGCTCGTGTTGAGGTTGTGGTTGACCTTGTTCACGCCACAGGCCGCCAGCCGCTGGGCCTGGTCGGGGGAAAGCAGCCCCAAGCAGGCGCATACGTCGAGGTCGTACTTCCCCTTGATCTCGGGCACGATTTTCTCGACCGCCTGAATCTCGCGCTCGCTCGGACCGCGGGCCGAGATGACGATGCAGTACGTCTTGCTCCCCCGCTCGGCCGCCACGCGGGCCCCATCCAGCAGCTTGTCGCGGCTCAAGATGTTGTAGCGCGGAATTTCGGCCTCGGACACTTTCGACTGCGAACAATAGCTGCAATCCTCCGGGCAGAGGCCGCTTTTGGCATTCATCAAAAAATAGAGCTGCACCGTGTTCGCAAACCAGCGGCGGCGGATTTTGTAGGCCGCGGCCAGCACTTCTAGCAGTTCTTCGTCCGGTGAGCGGAGGACCGCCAAAGCTTCGGCCTCGGTGACCTGGTGGCCATCGAGTACGCGGTCGGCCAGGTCTGACCAGGAGAGTTTCGTGGCGGCTGGAATCTCGTCAGTGGCGGTGCTCATGCGGCATGAACTAGGCAAGAGGGAGCGATTCGGTCAAGATGCAGGGGCGTCGGTGTCGGGTGGCTGTGGTTGAACTTGTTCAACCACAGCGGTTCGGCGTTGTAATTCGCTCGGCCGAGCCACCCAGATCGTCCCCGATTTTAACTGCGAACTCTCCCGCATGTCAGGCCAACATTGGATCCGGTTTGGAGCCTTTGGCTCGGTCGGGCGGTTCGCCGCTGTCGATAGCCGCTGCTATCCGCGCGGGGCTCGCGTCGTCTGCCGCACCCGCCGGGGGCTGGAAATCGGCGAAGTGCTGTCCCCTCAAGGGGATAGCAGCGATGGCTCGGCCGACGGTACGCTGCTGCGGGGGGTGACGGCCGAGGACGACCTGCTCATCGCCCGGCTCGAGAAAAACCGCGATGCCGCCTGGCAAGCCTGCCAGGACCGGCTCGTCGCGGCGGGCATTCCGGCGGTGCTGGTCGATGTCGAGCACCTGTTCGACGGCCAGTCGCTCTTTTTCTATTTCCTGGGCGAAACGACGCCGGAACTCGACGCCATCACCGCCGAACTGGCAGAAACCTACGAAGCCCAGGTTCAGTTCCGCAAATTCACCGACACCCTCACCGCCGGCTGCGGCCCCGGCTGCGGCACGGACGATGCCGAGAATGGCTGCGCGAGCGGAGCTTGCAGCACGTGTGCGGTGGTGTCGGCTTGCGGCGGGCAGCGGCGCGCTGCTTCCAGTCCAGCAGCCGGAAGCTAACAGCTTCCGGAATGGATCGCCAATTCCGGAGGCAGTTTGCCTCCGGCTATTGTGATGGAGAGGCCCGATAAGAATTCCCCGCTTCCACATAATGCTCTGCGGCGTGGCGAATCCGCCCGATGTCGCAGTCGCTGGCGGGGCGCTTCACCTTCGCCGGTTGCCCCATGACGACGCTGCCGGGGGGAACTTCGGTTCCTTCGACCACGATGCTGCCAACGGCGACGATGCTGCCGCGGCCGATCTTGGCGCCGTTCATCACGACGGCCCGCATGCCGATCAGGCAGTCGTCCTCGACGGTGGCCCCGTGGACAATCGCCCCGTGCCCCAGCGTCACGCGGTCGCCCAGCGTCGTCGGAAAGCCCTCGTCGGCATGCAGCACGCAGCCGTCTTGAATGTTCGTCCCCCGGCCAATCTTGATCGGCGCGCTATCGCCCCGGATCACCGCGCCGAACCACACGGTCGAATCCGGGCCAATCGTCACCTCGCCCAGCACCACCGCGCCGGGAGCGATGTAGGCAGTGGGATCGACGAGCTCGGGGCGGTGACGGGTGTTGATGGGGTCGAGCATGGGAGAGTGAGTGGTGAGTAGTGAGTGGTAGGTGCTAAGCTAACACCACTTTGCACCACTCACCACTCACTTCTCCCACTCCCGCATGGAACTCCCCACCATCGCCAAGGCGTCGCAGCTTTTCCGGGCCGGCGAGTTGCGGCCGATTGATCTCGTCGAGCAGTGCCTGGCCAATATCGACCGCCTGGAGCCGGAAGTGCGGGCTTGGGTACTCGTCGATAACGACGGAGCCCGCCGCGAGGCAAAGCGGCTGGGGGAAATGCTCGATCAGGAAGAATCGCTCGGGCCGCTGCACGGCATTCCAATCGGGATTAAGGACATTATCGACGTGGCGGGCTGGCCGACGCGGTGCGGCTCACCGCTGCGGACGGGGCATGTGGCAGCGAAGGACGCGGCAGTCGTCGCCCGGCTGAAGAAAGCGGGGGCGATCATCCTGGGGAAAACGGTGACGACCGAGTTTGCCAGCTTTGATCCGCCCCCGACCCGCAACCCGTGGAATCTGAACCACACCCCCGGCGGCTCGTCGAGCGGCAGCGCGGCGGCAGTCGCCCTGGAAATGTGCATGGCCGCTCTCGGCACGCAAACCGGCGGGTCGATCTGCCGGCCGGCATCGTTCTGCGGAGTTGCTGGCCTCAAGCCGGGGCACGGCGACATCAGCACGGGTGGCATCTTCCCGCTCACGCACCACATGGACCACGTCGGCCCCATCGCCCGCACCGTTGCCGACCTCTATGCCGTCTGGCAACCGTTGGCCATCGGCGCCCATGGCAGCATCGACAGCCTCTTCACCATGAAGTGGGCCAAGCACGACCTGGAATTCTGGCTCGATTGCTACGGGGCCAACAAAACGCTGTTCGTCTTGGAAGGCCCGCTGCTCGAACGGGCCACGCCGGAAGTTCGCGAAATCACCGCCAAGGCCCTGGGCCGGCTCAAAAGCTCGGTCTGGGTCCGGCCGCTGGAGTTGCCCGCGTCGTTCGGGCCGATCCTCACCTATCACCGGCGGATTATGGCGGCCGAAGCGGCGGCGATTCACAAGGCGAACTTCCCCAGCCGTCGCAGAGAGTACGGCCCGGCCATTGCTTCGCTGCTCGACGAAGGATTGGCCCTGCCCGCCATCGATTATGCCGAGGCCCTGATCCAGCGCGACACGCTGCGGAGCGAATTGGCCGCCTTGCTCAATTCCAGCAACGACCTGCTGGGTTGCCTCGTGATGCCGACGACGATCTCGCCTGCCCCAGACAGGACGACGACCGGCGACCCGGCGTTCAATTCCCCCTGGAGCTATCTCGGCCTCCCCTCGATTACAATTCCCTGCGGCCGGGCGGCCAATGGCCTTCCCTGCGGTTTGCAGTTCATTTCGCTCACCGTGCCGCAAGTGTTCGCCATGGCCGGCCTCTGCGAGCGGATTTTGCAGATTCACGAGCGGCCACCGCTATTGGAGATTGTGTGATGAGATTGACTTGGCTCGTCGTTCTACTCGCTTCGATCGTCGCCACTTCGCTCGCCGCCGAGACCGATCCGCTCAAGCCGCCGGCGATTCAAACGGAAGAAGTGCCGGTCGTTCCGCCCGAATTTGCGGCTCGCCTGTCGCAATATCAAAACACGCGGGCCGCTGGCTTTGCCGGCTGGGACCCGCAAGGAAACGGCATCCTGATCCGCACGCGGTTCGGCAACTCGGTGCAAATGCACCGGGTGTATGAGCCCGGCGGTCGCCGCGAACAGATCACCTTCTTCAATGAGCCGGTCGATGGGGGCTTCCTTCCCAAGGCGACCGACGGGGCGATCCTGCTTTCAATGAGCGCCGGCGGGAGCGAGAACGACCAGGTCTATCTGCTCGATCGGGCGAAGTTCACCACGACCCTGCTGACCGACGGCAAAAGCAAGAATCGCCTCGACGCAATCAGCCCCGACGGCAAGCGGATCATCCTCGGCAGCACCCGGCGGAACGGCCGCGACACCGACCTGTACCTCGCCGATCCGCGCGTCCCCGGCTATGGCAAACTGCTGATGGAGGTGAGCGGCGAGTTCTGGAGCGTCGCCGATTGGTCCCCCGACGGCAAGCGACTACTACTAGTACGCTATGTCTCGGCCAACGAGGCTTACCCGGCCATCCTGGATATTGAAACCGGCCTGCGGACCGATCTGCCGCTGCCGACGAAAGAGAAGGCCGCCATCGGGGCCCTGGCCTTCGCGGGCGATCACTGGGCCTGGATCGCCACCGATTCCGGTGACGAATTCAAGCGACTGTGGGCGCTCGACCTCGCCAACAATCAATATAGCGGTCCCGTGAAAGCCAACTGGGACGTCAGCGGCCTCGCCATCGATCGCGAAGAAGGAAACGTCGCCTTCACGGTCAACGCTTCGGGCGCGAGCGAGCTTTTTTATAGGCCCGCCTCGAGCCGAGGACAGTTTACGTTCCGCGAACTTTCGTTCCCTCGCGGCATCATTTCATCGCTCGAATTTTCGCCCGACGGCAAACAGCTGGGTTTCACGCTTTCGCGGCCCGATGCCCCGGCCGACGCCTATTCGCTCGATCCGGGGACCGGCGAGCTCACCCGCTGGACCTATAGCGAAGTGGGCGGCCTCAACCCCGAGTCGTTCATCTCCGCGGTGCCCATCGAAGCCAAAACGTTCGATGGCCGGATGATTCCCGCCTGGTTTTACAAGCCGCGAACCGCCACGACCGAGAAGAAAGCCCCCGTGCTGATTCAGATTCACGGCGGGCCAGAAGGGCAGTCGCAGCCGTTCTTTTCGGGGACGACGCAGTTCTTTCTGAACGAACTGGGCATGGCGGTGCTGGTGCCGAACGTTCGTGGTTCGTCGGGCTATGGCAAGACGTACCTCAAGCTCGACAACGCCGAGCTGCGCGAGGACAGCGTCAAGGACATCGGGGCGATGCTCGACTGGATCGCCCAGCAGCCGGAGCTCGACAGCTCGCGCGTCGCGGTGAGCGGCGGGTCATACGGCGGGTTCATGGTGCTGGCGTCGCTGGCGATGTTCGGTGACCGGATCAAAGCGGGAATCGACAACGTCGGCATTTGCAACTTCACCACGTTTTTGAAGAACACCGCGGCTTACCGGGTCGATCTGCGGCGGGTCGAATATGGCGACGAGCGCGACCCCAAGATGCAGGCCGTTTTCGAGCGGATCAGCCCCGCCAACCAGGCCGAGAAGATTGTCTCGGCTCTGCTCGTGGCTCACGGCCGGAACGATCCTCGCGTCCCTTTCAGCGAGGCCGAGCAGATTGCCGCCAAGGTGCGCGGCCACGGCCGGCCGGTCTGGACTGTTTTCGCCGACAACGAAGGGCATGGCTTTGCCAAGAAGGACAACGCCGATTACCTGCGGGCCGTCGAGGCGTATTTCCTCAAGCGGAGCCTGGGGATTGAAAGGTAGGAAGGCGGAGCTCTTCCCCTGGCTGCCCCGCGAAATCGGGTGGAGTGGCCGGGGGCCTACAATGCGGGAGGACAAAGCGGGCTGGGGCTTGCCGGGGGAGCCGGCGTCTCCTGCCGCTTGTCACCCGGCCCCTAACCTGCGAAAAAATGAGTCCGCACCGCGCTCGGGGCAAGTTCGCTTCGGGCCAACGAACTGGGCGAGGATTTCATGATTCCGCAAAACCTGCTGTATGCCGAAACGCACGAATGGACCCGCGTCGCGACCGAGGGGGGCCGCAAGGTCGCCACGATCGGAATCACGGATTTCGCCATCGAGCAACTGACCGACCTCGTGCATATGGTGCTGCCGAAAGTCGGCACACAACTCAAGGCGGGGAGCATGTTCGGCGAGGTCGAATCGGTGAAGGCGGTGAGCGATCTTTACAGCCCCGTCACCGGCGAGGTGATTGCCATCAACAGCGACCTGCCGGGACGACTGGAATCGCTCGGCAAAGACGCCTACGGCGACGGCTGGATGATCAAGGTCGCCCTGAGCGATGAATCGTCGCTCAGCTCGCTGATGGACGCCGCCACCTACGAAAAGCAATGTGCGGGCGAAGGGCACAACGACTAACACCAACCCGACGCGCGAGCGAGGGGCCTCTGACACTTAGCGCGTCCGATTAGAGTTTCAAGTGACCAATGACAAATAACTGACGAATGCCCTACTTCTACAACACCCCCGACGACCAGGCCGCCATGCTGCGGGCGATTGGCGTTCGCTCGCTCGACGAACTGTTCGCCAGCGTCCCCGAAGAACTGCGGCTGAAACGGCTGTTGGACCTCCCCCCTGCCCTGTCGGAAATGGAACTGGCCCAAACGCTGCAAGCGATGGCAGCGAAGAACGCCCACATCGGCCAGAAGGTTTGCTTCCTAGGGGGTGGCGCGTACGACCATTTCGTGCCGGCGGTCGTCGATGCCCTGGCGGGGCGCGGCGAGTTCTATACCTCCTATACCCCTTATCAGCCGGAGGTTGCTCAGGGGAATTTGCAGGTGATGTTCGAGTATCAGACGCTGATCTGCCAGCTTACCGGCATGGATGTGTCGAACGCCAGCCTTTACGACGGCGGCAGCGCGGCGGCCGAAGGGGTGCTGCTGGCGATGAGCGTCACCGGCCGGCCGAAGAAGGCGGTCGTGGCCGAGAGCGTGCATCCGCACTACCGCGAGATTCTGCACACCTATTTTGCCAGCATCGGGGCCGAAATCGTCACCGTCAGTGCCGCCAGCGGATCGGTCAAGCCGGCCGACGTTGCTGCCGCGGTCGATGGCGAAACGGCCTGCGTGCTGCTCCAGCATCCGAACTTCTTCGGCTGCCTGGAGGATGTTGCCGCGATTGCCAAGATCGCCCACGATGCCGGGGCGCTGCTCGTGCAATCGTTCGACCCAATCAGCCTGGGCCTGCTCAAGCGACCGGCGGATTTGGGGGCCGACGTGGCGGTGGCCGAAGGGCAATCGCTCGGAACGCCGCTGCTGTATGGCGGGCCGTATCTGGGCATCATGGCTTGCCGCGAGCAGTTTGTCCGCCGGATGCCGGGGCGGATCGCTGGCGAGACGGTCGATCGCCGCGGTCGGCGCTGCTGGGTGCTGACGCTGCAAACCCGCGAGCAGCACATCCGCCGCGAGAAAGCCACCAGCAACATCTGCACCAATCAAGGGCTCTTCGCCCTGCGGGCCGCGATCTATCTGGCCGAACTCGGGCCGCAAGGGCTGCGCGATACGGCCGAACTCTGCCTGCAGAAAACGCGCTACGCCCAGGAGCGACTCACGAAAGTTGGCCGATTATCGCTCGCCTTCAACCAGCCGACGTTCAAGGAGTTTGTCGTTCGCGACACATCGGGCCGCGTGGCCGACCTGCTAGCTCAGGCGACCGAGGCGGGCTATCTGGCTGGCATTCCGCTCGGCCAGTGGTATCCGCACCTTTCCGATTGCTTCCTGGTTGCCGTCACCGAGAAACGGACCAAAGCCGAGATCGACGGCCTGGCCGAAGTTCTCTCCGCCCGCCGCGACAACTCCGCCCCGCGGCCCCACACGCGCTTGGCGGGGGCGACGGTTTGACGGCGGATGATCGCAGAACAATGGGAACAGAATAATGGGAGAGGAAGGTTGAGGTGCGGCGATGCCGATCGTGCCAGTCAGGCCGGTAAGACGGCTTTCGCAAGACGAGTTTCGTAAGCTGGACTACCGCGTGATGGGGGTCGCATTTGAAGTACATAACGATTTGGGACGGCACTTGGCCGAGGAGCTATACAAGAATGAGTTGGCTCATCGCCTTCGCAGGGAAGGAGTCGCAGCCGAGCAGCAGTTTCCGATCAGGATCGAGTTTGCCGAATTCAAAACCACGCTGTGGCCAGATTTGTTGATTGCGGATGCAGCCGTGTACGAACTGAAGGCGGCAGCGGCGATAGCACCTGCTCATCGGGCGCAGGCACTGGGCTACGTGCTGCTGACGGAAACGTCGCACGGCAAGCTCTTGAATTTTGGGACGGCAAAAGTGGAAGGGGAGTTTATCTCGGCCAGTTTGACACTTGACGACCGGCGTGAGTTCACGGTGGACGAATCAAAGTGGCTAGACCTGGGACTATCGAGCCGTCAGCTAAAGTCTTTCGCAACGGAACTCGCGCGTGATTGGGGATTGTGCCTGGCATGCTCGCTCTACCGCGAGGCAATCGTTTATTTCTTAGGCGGGGAAGCCGTTGTGAAGCAGCGTATCGAATTGTCGCTTGCGGACCGAGTCCTAGGATCTCAGGAGGTGGACCTGCTCGACCCCGAAACGCTGCTCGTGCTGACCGCAATTCCTGATGAAATCCAGGGAATTCAGCGGCATTTCCAACGACTGCTGAACCTCTCACGACTCAAGCACCTCCAGTGGATCAACTTTCAGCGGCACTGTCTCCAGTTCGTCACGCTCGCTCACTCTCTCTGATTCCTCCCCTTATTCCGTTCCTATTATTCTGCCAATTTCCTTCCACCATGCGTAACCTGAAATCCACCACGCTGCTGTTTGAACTTTCCCAGCCGGGCCGCAGGGGGGCGACGCTGCCGGCGTGCGATGTGCCGGTGCGGTCGGCGAGCGACCTGCTGCCTGGCGAGGCGCTGGCGGCGGGGCCGCCGCCGCTGCCGGAAGTGGCCGAGCCGGAGGTGGTGCGGCACTTCACGAACCTTTCGACCCTCAACATGTCGGTCGATACGCACTTCTATCCGCTCGGCAGTTGCACGATGAAGTACAACAGCAAGCGGAACGAGCGGATGGCCGCCCTGCCGGGCATCGCCGATCTGCACCCCCTCGCGCCCGAAGACACAATTCAGGGGCTCTTGCAACTGCTCTTCGAATTGCAGCAAATGCTAGGCGAAATCTCGGGCCTCCCCGCCGTGTCGCTCCAGCCGGCGGCCGGGGCACATGGAGAACTGGCGGCGTTGATGGTCGCGGCGGCCTACTTTCGCGAGCACAAAATGCCGCGGCGGAAGGTCCTCGCGCCGGATAGCGCCCACGGCACCAACCCGGCCAGCGCCCGGATGGCGGGGTTCGATTTCGTCACCGTCAAAAGCCGCGGCGACGGCATGGTCGATCTGGAAGACCTGGCAACCAAGCTCGACGATTCTGTCGCTGTGTTCATGATTACCAATCCCAGCACACTCGGCCTCTTCGATCGGCAAGTGCCGCAAATCGCGGAACTGGTGCATGGTCGCGGCGGGCTGATGTACCTCGACGGCGCGAACATGAACGCCATTTTGGGGATTACCCGGCCGGGCGATTTCGGCGCCGACATGATGCACTACAACCCGCACAAAACCTTCAGCGGTCCGCACGGTGGCGGCGGACCCGGCGCGGGGCCGATCTGCGTGACCGAGAAGCTGGGTCCGTTTTTGCCGTCGCCGGTGGTCGAACATCGCGAAGGGAAATACGTCCTGGCGCGCGATCGGCCGCATTCCATCGGTCGCGTGCGCAGCTTCTTTGGCAATGTGGGCGTGCTGGTGCGGGCCTGGTGCTATATCCGCACGCACGGGCCGGCAGGGCTGCGGGCTGTCTCGGAAAACGCCGTGCTCAACGCCAACTACTTGCTCAGCCGGGTGAAGCACATCCTGCCGGTGCCGCAAGGCGACCGTTGCATGCACGAGTTCGTTGCCACGGCTGCTCCTCTGAAGAAGAAAAACGGCGTTACGGCGATGGACCTGTCCAAACGCCTCTTGGACTACGGCTTTCATGCCCCGACGGTCTATTTCCCGCTCACGGTGCCGGAAGCGATGATGATCGAGCCGACCGAAACCGAGAGCAAGGAG
>JANRLS010000252.1:0-9726 GCA_033762315.1 Pirellulaceae bacterium | reverse complement strand
GCGAGACGGCCAGCACGTCTATTTTCCCTTTACCGTGTATCGCAACAACCCCGTTTCGCCCGGCAATATTCGCCTCGGCTGGGTGCTCGCCAGCCGGCTGGCCCGCATCCGAATGGATGGCTCGTCGCGGCGCGAGGCGATGTCGCTCGATCCTCCCGGCAAGGCAGTCGCTGACGTCACGGGCATCGACCTATCGAGCGATGATTCGCGCGTCGTCGTTTCGGCTGCCGGCTCGCACGAACTACTCGTTTACCGCACGGAGGGTCTGCCGCTGAAGGACTACGGAGGTACCGACCACATCGAGCCGGACGTGCTCAAGGACGAAGACCGTTTTTTCCGCATCGAACTGAGCGGTCGGCCGATGGGGCTGAAAATCGCCCGCGACGACCAAACAGTGTATGTGGCCAATTATCTCGACAACTGCGTGCAGGTGGTCGATCTGGCCAACCGCAAATTGCTGCGCACAATAAAGCTGGGCGGCCCTGCCGAGCCGTCGCTCGCCCGCCGCGGGGAAGCGATTTTTCTCGACGGACGCCGCAGCCTCGACCAGTGGTATAGCTGCCAGTCGTGCCACTACGAAGGGGGCACCAACAGCGTCACCACCGACACCACCAATGACGGCACGGCCTACACCTTCAAAACGGTCCTTTCGCTGTACAACCTGCACGAAACGGGCCCTTGGACCTGGCACGGCTGGCAAACCGATTTGCGGTCGAGCATGCGCAAGTCGCTGACCGAGACGATGCTCGGTCCGCAGCCAACGGAGGGCGACGTGGACGCGGTGCTGGCCTATTTTCAGACGCTCGAAGGCCCCCCCAATCCGTTCCGCAACAAGGACGGCTCGCTCACCGCCGCCGCCCAGCGCGGCAAAACGATCTTCGAGAGCGACCGGGCCGGCTGTGCCACTTGCCACAATGGCCCGCACTTCACCGACGGCGAAGTCCACGATGTCGGCCTCGGCAGCCGGGGGGATCGTTATCCGGGCTACAACACGCCAACGTTGCGGAATGTTTATCAGCGCGTGCGGCTATTGCACGATGGCCGGTCCGATTCGCTCGCGGACTTGCTCACCGGCCCGCACGCACCTGAAAAGGTTGCCGGTACCGGCAAGCTGAGCGACGAGGACCTGAAAGACCTGGTGGAGTATCTGAAGTCGCTTTAGTGTTCGGTCAACTCTAGAAATTCGGAAGCCACGCCCACGGTATACGGCGTGTTTTGGCGACGATCGAGCACGCCCACGCAAGCGTGGGACGTGGCACCAGAACAGCAAGATCAAGACTGGGTGGCAGCCCTATTCCCCCCGCCGCAGATCGACATTCGTACTAGTGAAATTCTCGATGTACCAGCGTTTCCAGGCGTCCCGGTCGAACGAATAATCGACCCCCGGATTGAGCGACCGCAAGGCGGAATGCACCAGTTCGTTTTTGTGATCGACCTTCACCTTTTGCGGCTTGCCCCCCATGCTGAGGCCGCCGAGCCCGCCCCCCGGTCCGCCGGAGCCGAACGAGATCGGCGTTCCGCCGCCGCTGCCCCCACCGCCGCCATTGCTGGTCGTCACCAGATAGGTGTGCTGCGTGACCAGGGCGTTAATCAGCGACAGCGTCGCATCTTGGGCACCAATCCCTTGCAAGCAGAGGGCGGCCCGATTGACTCGCTTGTTGTCCTTGCTCTTCAATTGGCTGACAAAATACAACTCCGCCGCGACCGATTGCGAACGCCGCAATTCGGCCAGCGCCCGGTCGCGCAGGTTGTCGTTCGTCTCGTCCATCGCCAGCGTCATCAGCATCTCGTTCGCCAGGCCGGCCGGCATCTTGCTCAAAATGTCGAGGCACATCAGCCGGTTGCTCGCCGGTTGCTTGGCGTCGGCGATGATTTCGGCCAGCGCCGGCGCGGCGAGCGGATCGCGCAGCATTTGCAGCCCGGCGAGCGCCTCGCCACCGAGGCGGCCGCCGAGCTGATCAAACCACTTGCGAATTTGCGTGCGATGCGCCTTCTCGGCACTCACCCGCTGTTTTTCGGCCAAATCGAGCTCGATCTCTTGCTGCAACCGCCAGCGGCCGCCGTTACGGATGTACCCCAGGCTCGTCATGTACTCGTCCTGCGTCATCCACTTCGTGCCATAGCGGCTGTAACCCAGGGCGAGCCGGGCCGCTTCGTGGTCGGGCTCCAGGGCGATGATTGCCGCCAGATGCCGCTTGCGGGCGTCGAGCAGTTCCGCCTCTTTGCACCACTCGGCCATTTCCCAGTGAGCGGCCGCCGTGTTGGCTACCGAAGGGAGCAAGTCGTCGTATTGCTTCTGGGCGTCGGTCTTGACGATCACCCGCGCTACCTGCGCTGGGGCCAGGTCGAGCCGCACGCCGAGCGGCGTGCGCACTTGATACGGATCGCCGGCAGCCCGCTGCGGATTGAGCTGCTCGGCTTCGATCCGCCCACCCGATTTGAGCAAAAAGACCTCGCCGCGCGCACTATCAGCCCAGGCCATCAAGATGGCTACCAAAGGGGATAGGCAGAGGATTCGCCGCATGTTTGCAATTCCAGCGGGCGACGCCGGGCCCTGACCGCGCCGCCGATCTCGCTAAGCTATTATAGGCGGCCAGAACCGGCAGTTCACAAGGCAAATCCGGAAAAATCCCATGACGGCGGTCTCTTTGGCCGAAATTTGCGACTTTCTGGAAGCCCAGGCCCCCCTGTCGCTGGCTGCCGAGTGGGACAACGTCGGCCTGTTGGTGGGGGATCGGGGGGATCGCGTTTCGCGGATCGTAACCTGCCTCACCATCACCCCGGCCGTCGCCGCCGAGGCCCTTCGCGAGGGGGCCAATCTGATCGTCACGCACCACCCCTTGCCCTTCCGGCCGCTCCAGCGGTTGACTGCCGACGACCCGGCTGGAGCCATGCTGCTCCGCCTTGTGCGGGGGGGCGTTGCGATTTATAGCCCCCACACCGCCTTTGACTCGGCAGCTGCGGGGATCAACCAGCAACTGGCGGTGGGACTAGGGCTGACCGAAATCGCCGCGCTCATTCAGGTCGAGGGAGTCGGGGACGCGGGAACAGGGCGAATCGGCCGCTTTTCGCCGGCAGTCACGCTTGCCGAAGCAGCTGATCGGCTGAAGCGGTTTTTGGGATTATTGGGGCTCCACGCGGTCGGCGATGCGCAGGCCAGAATCGAGCGTGTCGCGATCGGCTGCGGGAGTGGAGGGGAATTCCTGGACGCCGCCGCCGGGGCTGGGTGCCAACTTTTGGTAACCGGCGAAACGCGCCTGCACACTTGCTACGAAGCCGAAGCGCGCGGCATAAGCCTGCTGCTCGCTGGCCATTTTGCCAGCGAGCGGTTTGGGGTCGAGCAATTGGCGGCGATAATTGCCCAGCGATTTCCCGCGCTGTCGATCTGGCCCAGTCGGGACGAAACCGATCCGCTGCGGTGGTGCTAGGGCCAATTCCGCTACGACGGCTTCATGAAGACAAATTCCATCGAGCCCGGTTCGCGGGCGTTGTATTTCTTGTCGAAGTCGGCGTCGCTCATGATTAGGAGCATGACGAACTCAACAAGTTGCAACACCCCACATCCGCCACAAGTGACTAGGCAAATCACGCCGGCCATGATCGACCCTAGGTAGAAGTGATGGACCCCTAGGCTGCCCAAGAAGAAAGCCAACAGGGCTGCCACCATTTTGTTCTTCCCTCTGCCACCGGCCATGTGGATGCTCCTCAAGAAGTTGAAACGAAGAAAGATGTATGCCCCCGTGGCCTGAGCCGCGAGTGCGGACGCCGCCGGAGAGTATTCAACGAGAGCCGGCGTATCTTAATTCAAGAGCGCCGCGCATTGCAACGAAGATTTTCGTGAAATCGCCGGCGGCGCAACCCCTCCCAAACGCTACCGGGGCAGCGCGGGGGACCAATCATGCTCCAACTCGCGAAGCGTGGCCGACGCCTGCTCGACGGCTTCTCCCGCTTGGAACGCTCGCCAGCGCCGCTCGACCAACTCGGCCAGTTCGGCCCGAAACCGGGCGATGCTAAACCGTTCGGCATTCGCGCGAATCCGCTCGGCCTCGAAGGGGGCCGGCCAGCGCTCGAACCGCTCGACCGCCGCGACAATTGCCGCCGGCGTTTGCTCGGCAAAGAGCAGCCCCGATTCGCCATCGAGCACCGTTTCGGTCGCTCCACCCCGGCCATAGGCAATCACCGGCGTACCGCAAGCCTGGGCTTCGACCGGCAAAATGCCAAAATCCTCGTCCGCGGCAAACACGAGCGCGCGGGCCGTTTGCAGGTGTCGCACCAGGGTGGGGCCATCTTGATAGCCCAGCAACTCGACATTCGGCGGCCTCTTGGCGGCGATCTTCTGGAAATCGGGGCCATCGCCAATCACCACCAGCTTTTTGCCGGGCATGTTGCGAAAGGCCTCGACAATCAGGTCGATTCGCTTATAGGGAACGAGGCGCGACGCCGCCAGATAGTAATCGTCGCGCTCGCCTCCGAGGGTGAACCGCTCGATATCGACCGGCGGATAGATCACCTCGGCGGGGCGGCGATACGTTTTCTCGATTCGCCGGGCGACATACCGCGAATTCGCGACGAACAGATCGACCCGGTCGGCCGCCGCTCGATCCCAGAGCCGCAAATAGTGCAGCGCCGCGCGCGCCAGCAGACCGCGCGGCCCCCAGCCGAGCTTCGCCTCGCGCAAATACTGGTGCTGCAAATCCCAGGCATAGCGAATCGGCGTGTGGACATACGAAATGTGTAGCTGGTCGGCGCGCGTCAGCACTCCCTTGGCGACGGCATGATTGGACGACAGCACTACGTCATACCGGTCGAGATCGAACTGCTCGACCGCCAGCGGCATCAGGGGCAAATAGGCGCGAAAGGCTCGCCGGGCGAAGGGGAGGCGCTGGAGGAACGACGTGCGAACGTCTCGGCCGCCGAGCATTGCCCGGTCTTTCGCGGGCAAAAAATCGACGATGGACCACAAATCGGCCGCCGGATAGGTGGCGAGCATCTGCTCGACCACTTTCTCCGAGCCGGCATAGGTGGCCAGCCACTCGTGGACGACGGCGATGTGGGGGGTGGAATTCACGGGGCAATTCGCTCTAAAGCGCGGTGCGCAGCGCCTCCCAGGTTTGGGCGGCGGCGGCATCCCAGGTGAAAGGGGTCGCCCGGGCCGGTCCGCGGCGACTCAGGTCGTCGCGCAGCGCGCGGTTCTCCAGCAATTGGGCAATCCCGGCGGCTATCGATTCCACGTTTTCCGGATCGACATACACGGCCGCGTCGCCGGCGACTTCGGGAAGCGAAGTCCCCCGCGAGCAAACCACCGGCGTGCCGCAAGCGAGCGCCTCCAGCACCGGCAAGCCGAATCCTTCATAGAGAGACGGAAACACAAACGCCTCGGCGGCCGAAAAGAGGGCCCGCAAATCGGCATCCGAGACGTAGCCCACCAGCCGCACGTCCCCCGGCAAATCGCCAAGTCCAGCCCGCTGAAAGACGTGCCCTTCAGCGCCGGCCAGAACCAGCTCGAGCCCCTCCTTGGCCGGGCCGAGCGCTCGCCAGGCGGCGAGTAGCCGCCGCAGGTTTTTCCGCGGTTCGAGCGAGCCGGCGCATAGCACGAAGGGCCGCGGCAGATTCAATCGCTCGCGCGCGGCGGCGATTTGCTCGCTCGTCGCGCGGGTCCAACCCGACTCGACGCCATTGGGTATGACGACGACCCTTTCGGCCGGCACTCGGCACACCTCGCAAATCCGCTGCCGCGAGAACTCAGAAACGGTCAAGATTCGCCGCGCTTGCCGGGCCAATCGCGGCACGAGGCAGCGATACCAGGCGGCGAAGGTTTGCGTGAAGCCTTCGGGCCGGTCGAAAAAGGCGCAGTCGTGAATCGTCACCACCTGGCTACGGACCGCGAGCGGGCCAGTGGCGCTCGGAGACCAGAGCAATCCCCGCCGCAGCCGGCAGGGAAGGACCGCCTGCTCCCAGAGGTGGCCGCGCATCCCCTTGGCCGCCGATCGCGGGGCGATAACCGAAACTCGGTCTCCCAGGCGGGCGACGATCTCCCGCGCGTAGCGCTGCACGCCGGTTACGCGCTGCACCAAATAGCGCCCGTTGACTTGAACTAGCATGGCGCCCCCACCGGCTCGTCGGCCAGTTCCGGAGCCGAGGGATGCGAGCGCGGCGCGGCGCGACTCACCAGCCACGACACCAGCAGCAACAGCACGAGCGTGGGAAAGGCCCGCGTATAACACAAATACAACAGCCGCGGCACTTCCAGAATCGAAAGCAGCACCAGTGGGTAAAAAACCAGCCCCGCGAAGCTCCCCGTCATGTAGCCGCGATAAGCGCGTCCCGCGAAAAATCCATACAAGCCCCAAAAAGCGAGGCCGCCAGCGAGGCCAAAATCGAACAGCGGCTGGAAGAGGCCCCCTTCGTTGTTGAGCTCCGGATTGGCGTAGCGGGCGAGCATTTCGCCGTGAACCGCCGCGGGATCGACCCCGGTGAGCTTCGTGTAGGCCAGCGGCGACCCTTCGACACCGGGAAACTCCCACAGATTCCGCAGCGTGGAGTGCGGCAGGGGCCATTGGCCATGCTGGGCGAGGCCCAAGGCACCGTTGTTGTGCGACGTGGTGTAGTAGCCCGAAATGCGCCAAACTACGAACTGGGGAAACGAATCGAAGCTCGTTTGATAAGTTCGCCACGAGCGAAAATACTCGAAGCCGCCAAAAAAGACCCCCAAGGCCAACAGTCCGGCGAGCGGAGCGAGGCGCAAGCTCCACCGCACCTCGGGTCGCCACACCTGGCCGAGCACCAGACCGCGCAAGCCCAATATGGCGAGCGGCACGACGAGTTCGACGAGCGCCAAGCGTTCGCTGGTGAAGAGGGCACGAAAGGCTCCGAGTCCCATGATCGTTAGCACGGGCCAGCGGACCGAACGGTCGCCATGCAGCCACAACCAGCCGCCGAGCAAAACCGCGGCCGGGCCAAACTGGGTACAAGTCGTGATGCCGGGAATTCGCTGAAAGACCTGCTCGGTAAGGTCGAAGTTAGCCGCTTCATTGCTCAGCGAAAAGAACTCGAACAGGGCGGCGAGTGACAGCCCCTGCCTAACCGCCAGCGCGAACCACACGACATAGCCGAAGATCGTCAGCCCTGTTGCCACGCGAAACCAGGTTCGCACCAGATTGTGGGGAGGAGATTCGACGGGCCGGCGCGAGGCGGTTCGCTCGCCGACCGCGGTGCCGAGGACGAAACAGGCGATCGCCAGTCCGGCAATGACTAAATGTTCGGTACCCAGGTATTTGGCCGTTCGATAAAGGCGATAAGCGGCGTCGCTTTGGAAGCCCGCGGCCGACATCGTCAGGCCGACCACCAGCGCGAAGAGCCAGCCCGGTTGGAGCCACCAAAGTTTGACAAGTCGGGACATCACGGGTCTCGGTCGCGCGGGGCGGGCGAAGCCTTTAGTTTAGTCGGGAGGGTAGAACGAGCCAGTCTTGGGCAGTCAAAAGGGGGGCGGCGAGCAATTTTTTTCGGCAAATAGGGCCAGCAGGCTGCTGGGTTGTAGTTATACTAAAGCGATCCTCTCGCCGGCATTTCAGCCTCCGCCCCTCACCCCTATGTCGCTTCCCGTCGCGAGTCAGGATGCTGCCACGTCCGCGCCTGCTAGGGCCCGGGGTGCAAATTTCGCGCCGCGAGCCTCGGCGACCTTGTGGGTCATTAGCGGGCGAATCGGGGGCATTCTGGCGACGGCGCTGGTGGCCTTTTTGCTCCCCCGATCGCTGTCGCCCCCCGAATGCGGGCAATTTTTGTTGCTGCAAAGCTGGCTGGGGCTCGCTGCGCTGGTCGCTGCTGGGGGGGTGCCGCTGGCGGTGGTCAAGTTGCTGGGCGAGGGGCTAGCGCTCGGTGATTTGCCCCGGCTGCGGTCGGCATTGGGCCAAACTCTGGGGCTCACAGTCGTCATTTCCGTGACCATTGCTTTCGCGACGGCCGCACTGCTCTTCGTCTGGCGACCGGCGACGCTCGGCGACGGGGAGAATTCAACCTGGCTCGTTCTATTTTGCCTCGCGCTACTCCTCATCGCCTGGCAATGGGTGTTGGTCGAGGCAATTCGGGGGCTGGGCGAGCTGCGCTGGGCCAGCTTATTTGCCGGTGGGCAGTCGGGGGGACCGGTCGCCACGCTCATTTTTGTGGCAGCCCTGCTCGCGATGAGTACGACTGGGCAGGTCTCGGCGACTATGGCTCTGACGATATTCGTCGGGGCTTTGGCCCTCTCGCTGCCGCTGGTCGTGGCCTGCTTGGGGCTGACCTGGCAAGGACTTGCGGCCCCCCAAAATGCCCCGCGCGAAACTCGCGCAGTCCCCCTTTCGGCGACCGGCATCTTGAGTTTGGCATTGCCGATTTGCGCGTCTCAAAACCTCGCCTTTTTGACCCTCTCGGCGGATATTCCGATAGCTGGGTTTTTCAGCGACAAGGGAGATGTGGCCCTGCTCGGACAAACCCGCCGCTTGATGCTCGTGTTGCAGCTTCCGACGCAGATGCTGGTGATGACGATGTTGCCTGCCGTGGCTCGCCTGTATGCCGAGGGCAACCTGCCGGAATTGGAGCGTTTAGTGCGAAAGTCGACCAATTACAGCGCGCTCTTCACGCTGGCCGCCGCGAGTGTGATGCTCACGGCCCCGGGCCTGGTGCTGGGTTTGCTTTTCGGCGACTTCTATCGCCAAGGGGCGCCGCTGCTGGTGGCGCTTGCCCTGGGCCAATTGGTGGCCGCACACAACGGCATGGCGGGCTACATTTTGCTCATGGCGGGGCGACAGCAAACGGTGGTCCTCGTCAATGCCGTGACGGCCGGACTGATGCTGACCGTTGGTCCTTTGGCCGCCTATTGGGGAGGCATTGTCGGCTTGGCGAGCGCGTCGGCGGCAATCTTGGCCGGGCAGTCGATTTTGGAATGGTGGTCGGCACGCCGGTTGCTCCACATTTCAAGCCATGTCAACTGGGGCGCCTTGGTTCGCGTCGTGGAAGCGAAATCAAACTCTAAGAACTAGCTTTGCTCGATCTCCATGAAATACTCCCTCGTCATTTCCACCGTCGGTCGCACCGAGGATTTGCGGCGGATGCTGACCTCGTTGGAGGCCCAATCCGTGCGCGATTTCGAGGTGCTGGTCGTCGATCAGAGTGATGGCGACGCCATCGCCCGGGTGGTACGAGAGTTCAGCGAGCGACTCACGATTCAACGCCTGCCGATGACCCAGCGCGGGTTGTCGCGGGGCCGCAATTTGGGCTGGGCCCATGCTCGCGGCGAGATTCTCAACTTTCCCGACGACGACTGCACCTGGCCCCCCGATTTGCTGGCTCGCGTGGATGCGATCTTGGACGGACGGCCAGATCTGACGGCCCTGACAACGCGGGTCGAAACCGTGTCCCGCTGCGATGTGGATGGCGGCCCCGTGAATCGGCGAAACCTGTTCGGCCGGGCGGTCGAATTCACGATGTTCCTCCGCCGCGACGTCGTCGGCGATCTGCGTTACGACGAGCAAATGGGAGTCGGTGCCGGAACCCCCTGGGGTGCCGACGAGGGGCCCGACCTCATGCTTCGCATGCTCGCCCGCGGCCTTACCATTGAGTACTTCCCCGACATCTGCATTTATCATCCGGACCCAGCACTCCAGCCCGCCGAAAGGCTTCTCTCACGCACAATGTCCTACAGTCGCGGGCGGGGTTATCTCTATCGAAAGCATGGCTATTCGTGGCTCA
>JANRLS010000251.1:0-21340 GCA_033762315.1 Pirellulaceae bacterium | reverse complement strand
AAATGGGGGAATCCGGCCGCCGCCCAAGAGGGAACGGCGACGTACTACACCGGCCCGGTTTGGTCGTACTACATCCCCTCGGCGGCCGACCAGCCGAATACGTTTCTGATGGCCGAGGCCCGCGACGTGAAGGAAGTCGCCAAAGTGAGCGGCGGGCCGCCGCCGCTGTTTCGCGACATGGAGCGCCTGCGCCGCGCGACCGATGGCGACCGGCACTTCACCATGCTGCTTTATCCGCCGTTCCTTTTTAACGACGATGGGGAGCCGCTGTTCGCCGCCGAGCGGGCCAAAACCCGCCAGCCCATTTCGTGGCTCTTGGGGGATGGCCTGCAAGCGGCGTCGGTTTCGCTGCACTTTAGCGGCGAAACGTATCTCGAAATGCGGATGCTCGGCAGCCTGGATAAAGAGCCCTTCAAGCTGGCGAGCGAACTGCGCGACCGGATGAACCAGATTCCGAGCAGCCTGGAGGACTATTTCATCCTGCTCACGCCGCCGCCGTATTGGAAAAAGCTGTCGTTCCGCGTGCCGAGCATGATCAACACGCTGCATGCGAACATGCGGGTCGGCGTCGAATCGGATCAGGCGATCCTCAATGCCGTGCTGCCGCCGGCTGCGGGGCACAACCTGGTGCTGGGGGGAGAACTGCTCATGGCTTCCACGCCCGGCGCGGTGGTGGCGAGCGCCGGTCCGCAAGCTCCCGCCGGCGGCGGTGGGGTCAAATCGGTCGAGGACGCGCTCCAGGTGAAGACGACCTACTCCTTCGACCAGCAATCGCTGGAGTTCGCGATGCGCGATCTGGCGGCCGACGTGAAAGACAGCACGAAGTTCGACTTCGCCATCAAGATCATCGGCCCCGACCTCGAAAAAGACGGCATTACGCGGAATATGTCCGTCCGCGATTTCAAGCAGACTGACGCCACGGTGGCCGATATTCTCACCGCCCTGGTGATGAAAACTTCGACCGCCAAGGGCCCGTCCGAACCGGATCACAAGCTGGTCTGGGTGATTGCCGCCGATCCTGAAAATCCGACGAAGCAGATCATCTTGATTACGACGCGGGCCGCCGCCGCCTTGAAGAAGTACGTGCTGCCAGCCCCGTTCGTGCCAAAAAACGCCTAGCGATCGCGCTCATGGACCTGTTCGCCATCACCTGCACCACCTGCAAATCGCGGCTGAAGGTGCGCGAGGAGGGGGCGATCGGGCAGATTCTGGCTTGCCCCAAATGCGGGGGCATGGTGATGGTCAAGCCGCCGCCGGGTTGGGAGCCTGGCAAGCCGCCGGCCCTCCCCGCCGCCGAGCCGCCGCCGGGAATCACGGCGGTGGTCGAGGTGCGCCGCTCGGAAGAGACGCTGGGGGATTCGCAGTTCGACGCGGTCGAGGACTTGCTCTCCGACGCTCCCCCCAAGCAAAAGGCCCGGACGGTGACGGTCGCCGAGGGTGCGCCGGGACTCGTCCGGCCGCGGTTTGTCGGTGCTCCGCCGCAAACCACCGCGAAACCGCCGGTTGCTCCCTTGCCTGCCGTCGCGCAAGTGGAGGGGGCGAAGTCGAACGGCCATCCGCTGCCGACCGCCGAGTTGCCAAATCCCGATTGGTCGAATGCCCGCCCCTGGCGCTATTGGCTGCTCTTGGCGGCGGCGGTCGTGGCGGGAGTTGGCCTCGCGATTTCCATCGTGATCTTTTCCATCAGCTTCTTGCGCGGCGACGATCCGGACATCGTGCAGGTGGTCATGCCGCCGAATCCGCCGGCCACGGTAACTCCCGAGCCCACTCCCGCGACTCCGCGGCCCGCTTCGCCAGTTGCTCCTCCCGTGCAGCCGGCAATTCCGATGCCGGCGCAGCCGGTCGAAAATCCGGCGGCCCCGGCCCTTCCACCGCCAGCCAATCCGCCGCTGGTGCCCGCCGTTGCCCCACCGGCCGAACCAATGGAGCCGATGCCCGCGCAGCCTGCTAATCCGCCGAAACCCGATAACCGCACGCAGTTCGACCGGATCCTCGGCGGCGATCAATTCGACGCGGTCGCGACTGAAACACCCCGCCCCATGCCGCCGCCGATGGGGGTGCCCATGGCCCCCGCCGAACCCGCCGCGCCCGAACGGCCGGCCCTGCCCCGTCCGCAGCCGCGGCTCGTGGATGTCGCGGCCCGCCTCGCCGATCCGATCAGCGGGATTGAGTCGGAAGGGACGCCGCTGGTCGATTTTTTGCAGGTCATTTCCGAACTTTCGACCGCCCCGATCACCTTGGAGCCCGATCATCTGCTTGCGATTCCCACCGTCCGCGCCTCGGCGATTGTTCCGGTGCGGCTGAAGGTCGAGAAATCGACGGTCAGCGGCGTGCTGGCGGCGGGCCTCGCGCCGCTGGGGCTGGAGTGCATCGTTCGTGACGAGCAGCTCGTGGTGCGAATCAAGGAGCCCGAGCCGCCGCCGACCGTGAAATACCCCGTGAAAGACCTGACCGGCAGCGACGAAACGCAAGCGGCGGAGCTGGCGGAACTTTTGCAGGAAATCGTCGAGCCCGCCAGTTGGGGTGCCGGCGGAGGGACGATCGAAATCAGCAAAGACGAGCTGAAGATCACGCAGCGACGGGCCGTTCATGCGCAGCTATTCATCCTCGGCGAAAAGCTGCGCACCGCCCGCCGCTTGCCGGCGCCCCCTTATCTGAAAAACTACGACCCCGCCCTGGCGAGCCTCGCGACCCGCGGCCAGCGAGCCGCGCCGAAGCTGCCAACGCCCGTCACGCTCAATTTCAGCCAGCCCACGCCGCTGCCGCGAATTTTGGCCCGGCTGGAGCAAGCGGCGGGGGTGCGGATTCTGGTCGATTGGCTCGACGTGGCCCGGGCCGGCTGGAATCCCGATGGCGAGGCGACGCTGGTGGCCGATAAGCTGCCGCTGGGTGCCGCCCTCGAAAAGCTGCTCGGCCCGATGGACCTCGCCTGGCGCGTGGTGGATGGCACGACGCTGCAAGTGCTGACGCCTCAAGCCCTGGCCGAGCGGATGGAGCTGGAGGTCTATCCGGTCGGTCCGCTGGTGGCCGACGATCCGACCGGCCAAGCGCTGCTCACGCGGCTGCGACAAGAATTGGGCGAGAAGGTGCTGAAAGACGACGGCGGCCAGGGGGAAATTCGATTCGACCTCGTCGGGCGGTGTCTCATCGCCAGCCTACCCCAGCCCCAGCAGCAGCGGCTCGAAGGATTGCTGGCGAGCCTCGCGCCACCGCCAGCGGCGAAATAGACTCATACAAGCCCGCCGCGCTAGCAAGGGTTCTTCTCCTCCACCTCACCGTGGCGCGAATAGGTCCCATCCCCGCGCCCGAAATCTCCCTTGCTGGCGCTGCGGGCTTGTATGGGGCATTCGAGTGCCCCAACCGAGCAGACGATGAATTCCGCGCGGGAAACTTTTGACACCCGCCTCGCGACCGGCTAGGCTAACGCGCTGTGGTGGCTGGCGGGCCGTCCACGCCCTATTCCAGCAGTAGCCGTCTCGGCTCAATCCAGCCACGCCTCGTTCCGGCGCGTCTTTCTCCGCGGCGGCAGCGACCGCTCTCGCCGCACATTGGCCGTGACTTTGGTCCGCTCGACGGGCCGTCCGCCGAGCGGGCTCCTTCTCTCCCAGGAGCACGTCATGCTCGAAGGCGTTTCCACCAGCGGCGGCGTGACCGCGCGCGACGATTCTCCCGCCACCCGCGGCGCTCGCAACGACCGCCAATTTCAGTACCCGGGCATCCCCACCACCTGCGACGGCTCGGAAGCGGTCGTGCATGTCGAGATCAACATCTCGCAGGCTTCGGGAGCGTTCCCGATCACCAGTTCGACCAACATGGGGGGTGGCTACAACGCCGCCGTCATGAACGGCTGGCGAAATTTGTGGGGGGACAAGCTGCTGTTTGTCGAGCCCGAAAGCGAGCATTCGGCGGCCACGTTTTGCGAAGGCTTTGCCGCGGCAGGCGGGCGCGTGACGAACTTCACCAGCGGCCAAGGGCTCGTCCTGATGAAGGAGGTGCTCTACACCATCGCCGGCAAGCGGCTGCCGGTGGTGATGAACATCGGCGCGCGGGCCCTGACGAGCCAAGGGCTGAACGTCCATGCCGGGCACGACGACATGATGAGCGTGGCCGATTGTGGCTGGGGAATGCTCTTCGGCCGCAACGCCCAAGAAGCGGGCGATTTGTGCCTTATCGCCCGCCGCGCGGCGGAAGCGTCGCAAACGCCGTTTTTCAACGCGCAAGACGGCTTTCTCACGACGCATACCGTCGAGAAGGCCCGCCTCCCCGAACTCGAATTCATGAAGGAGTTCGTCGGCAAGCCGGAGGAAAAGCTATTCAACCTGCTGGACCCCGCCAACCCGCTGATGGCGGGCGTGGTGCAAAACCAGGATTCGTACATGAAGGGGAAAATCGCCCAGCGCTGGTACTACGACCGCGTCGCGCCCGCCCTGGCCGAGGCGTTTCATCTCTTTCACGACCAAACGGGGCGCAAATATGACTTCGTTCTCCCCCATCGCTGCGACGATGCGGAGTTCATCCTCGTCGGCATGGGGTGCTACATGGAGACGGCCCGGACGACGGTCGATTATCTGCGCGAGAAAAAGGGTCTGCCGGTCGGCTGCCTCAATCTTTGCTGCTTTCGGCCGTTTCCCATCCGGCAATTGGTCGAGGCGCTCGCGCACTGCCGGGCGTTCACGGTGCTGGAGCGGATGGACGATCCGCTTTCGACCACCGGCAACCACCTGACGCGGGAAATCAAAGCCGCCTTTTGCGACGCCGTCACCGGCCAAAACGGCCTCGACAAGATCGACCATATTCCCCGCATCTATTCCGGAGCCGCCGGCCTGGGGAGCCGCGACGTGCGCCCCGGCGACCTGATCGCCGCGGTCGAAAACATGGTGGACGACGGCCCCGATTTCTTCTGCATCGGCATCGATCATCCGCTCGCGCTGAAAGTGACCGAAGACCCCGACCTGCGCGAGCCGGGCTCGTTTTCGATGCGCGGGCACTCGGTCGGCGGCTTTGGGAGCGTGACGACGAACAAAGTCATCGCCACCATCGCCGGCGATGTGTTCGGCAAGGATGTGCAGGCCTATCCGAAGTACGGCTCCGAGAAAAAGGGGCTGCCGACGACGTATTACCTCACGATCTCGAACCAGCACGTCTATTTGCACAGCGAGCTGGAATTCGTCGATCTGGTGGTGCTGAACGACACGACCGCCCTCTTCAGCGGCAATCCGCTCGTCGGCCTCTTGCCGGGCGGAGCGATCGTCATGCAGTCCCCCTATGCCAATCCGCGCGACGTGTGGAACCGGATTCCCGAGCGGCATCGGCGGTTCATTCGCGAGCGGAACATTCGCGTCTATTTCGCCGACATGGTGCAGATTGCCCGCGAGGTCGCGTCGGTGGCCGATCTGCAAATGCGCATGCAGGGAATCGTGCTGCTCGGCGCGTTCCTCAAGCTCACTCCTTACGGCCGGCAGAGCGGCATGACCGACGAGCAGGTTTATGCCGGCGTCGAGAAGGCGATTCGCAAGTATTTCGGCAAGCGCGGCGACCGCGTCGTGCAAGACAACATGACGTGCATTCGGCGCGGGTACGGGGAGCTAGCGGAAGTGCCGTTGGAAGTGATTGGGGGCGGATAACTTACTTCCAGAAGAATGCACGAAATTCGAAATCCGAAGCACGAAACAAATTCGAAGGCGGAAAATTCCAATGGCGGAAATGAGGAACGTTGTGAGTCAGGATGGACCCAAATACGACCTGGAGGACAGAACTTATGGATTTGCCAAGGCAGTCCGCGGGTTTGTGAAGCGATTGCCGCGGACGCTGTGCAATATCGAGGACGTGAAGCAGTTAGTGCGGTCGTCCGGTTCGGTTGGCTCGAACTACATCGAAGCCAACGATTCGCTAGGACGCAAGGACTTTCTGATGCACATCCGAATTTCCCGCAAGGAAGCGAAAGAGAGCCGCTATTGGCTGCGGCTGGTGGATACTCGCGACAACGAAGCGGTGGAGCGAGAGCGGCTGCGCCTGGTGGACGAGGCAGAGCAGCTCATGAAGATTTTTGGAGCGATTTTACGCAAGAACGAGGAATGAGCATCGCACCAGTGTTTGTCATTTCCTGTTCGTGCTTGGGATTTGATTCGTGCTTCGAGATTCGGATTTCGAATTTTTGTCCTCACTCGATTGGCGGACCCAATGACCACAACCACTCTCCCGTCCCTCAACCCAGCCCCCGACCGCGACCCGTACGGCAACGGCAGCTACGGCACGCTGGTCGATGCGCCGTATCGGCAAGTTAGCTTGCCGGTGCTGGATGTCGTCGATTTCAACAACCGGATCCTCCGCGGTTATGAAGAGGGTAAGGCCGACAAGTGCCTGCCGGCCGATTTGTCGGTGGCCCGCTCGCTGATTCCGGCGGGTACGGCGACGCTGCGCGATTTTAGCTACATCGCCCCCGACCTGCCGGAATACATCCCCGGCAATTGCACGGGGTGCATGGACTGCGTCACGCTCTGCCCGGATACGGCCATTCTGGGCAAAGTCGTTAGCGAGAGCGAGTTCGAGAAGAAGCTGGCCGAGATTAAAGACCCGGCCGACCGCGAAATGTTCCGGGCGCAGTGGTCCAAAACCCGCAAATACTACGAAGGCCCGGCCAAAAAGCAGGGCGAAGGGGGGATGTTCAATATCATCATCGACCCCAGCAAATGCAAAGGGTGCGCGGAATGCGTGACCGTCTGCGACGACGGCGCTCTCCAAATGATCCCCAAAACCGAGCAGGTGATGACCAGCGTCCGCAAAAGTCATCGCCTCTTCAAGGAATTTGGCCCGTCCGACAAGCGCTATGTCAGCGACAACCTGCTCATCGACATGATGCTGCAGGAAAAGACGCACATCTATACCGGCGGCGCGGGAAGCTGCGCGGGCTGTGGCGAGGGAACCGCCCTCCGCATGTTGTGCGCGGCGACCGGCTCGAAATTTGGCGATCAGTGGGGCATTATTGCCGCCACCGGCTGCAACACGGTTTATACCTCGACGTATCCATACAACCCGTACCTGGTGCCGTGGGTGAATTCGCTGTTTGAAAACGCCCCCGCGATGGCGATGGGGGTCCGCTCGCGCTGGGATCAAATGGGGTGGCAAGACCGGCCGCTCTGGTGTCTCGGCGGCGACGGGGCGATGTTCGACATCGGCTTCCAGTCGCTCAGCCGGATGTTCGCCAGCGGCATGAACATCAAGGTCTTCGTGCTCGATACGCAGGTTTATAGCAATACCGGCGGGCAGGCCAGCACCAGCAGCTACACCGGCCAGAACACCAAAATGAGCGTTCACGGCAAGGCCATCGCCGGCAAGCAGGAACGCCGCAAGGAAATTGCCCAGATCGCCATGATGCACCCGCGGACGTTCGTCGCCCAAACGACCTGCGCCCACGTCAACCATTTCTATCGCAGCGTGCTCGACGCCCTGGAGTTCGACGGCCCCGCCATCGTTTGCTGCTACACCACCTGTCAGCCCGAGCATGGCGTGGCGGACAACATGGCCACCGATCAGGCCCGACTGGCGGTCGATACGCGGGCGTTTCCGCTCTTGATTTACGATCCGCGTAAAGGAGACACCATCAAGGAGCGGCTCAGCCTGCAGGGGAACCCGGCGATTCACGACGATTGGTGGATCAATCCCAAGACCGGCCAGCAGGTCGATTTTCTCGACTTTGCCCGCAGCGAGGGGCGCTTCAGCAAGCACTTTGACAAAGAAGGCAACCCCAGCCCGACGCTGCTTTATGCCAGGCAAGACCGGCTCGAAAACTGGCACGTGTTGCAAGATTTGGCGGGGGTCCGCGGCGGAGCCAAACCGATTCTGAAATCCGTTCCCCAGCCTGCCCAGGCGGCAAAATCTAGCGGCAACGGCACACCGAAAGCGAACGGCCGAAAGCTTGGCGAACTTTCCGCCGGTGCCCGTGTCCGCTACCACGACGGCTCGGCCTGGATTAGCGGCATCGTCGTCTCGCTCGACCCGGCCATCCTGAAGCTCGACGACACCACCATCATTCAAACCAGCCGCGACGTGCTGCTGGCGGGCGTTTCGGAGGGGATCATCGCGATGCAGTGAGGGGGGGCCGAACAGGTTCCGAACGCATCCATTCACACAATTACCAAAGCCTGGGCTTTGGGGCTTTTCCACGTTCAATTTCAAGGAGGCTTTGGCAATGCACGAATTTCACGGCGATCTGCTCATCGGTGGCATCCGGCTCAAGCAGGTTCACGGCCAGCTCGAAACCGAGGACCATCCCCCCGGCAGCCACAAGTGGCAGCTGGCCGGGCATTTGCACCTGAGCCCCGAACAATCGGCGCTGCTCGAAACCGACCGGCAATACCTGCTGGTTCTGGAGGATGGCCGCTCCGGCGCGGTCGTTCTCTCGCGGATCGCCCCCGAGGAAAAAGACGCCCTGCTCGTCGATTTCGAGCCCTCGTGCGAGCGATCCATCGCCAAACCTCGTTAAATTGGCTGGCCGCTCTCCGCCTTTGACAGATTTCCCCGCCCCACGCATACTCAGGGTTTCCGCGCGGGGCCGGGCTCGGCGCGCCAATTTCTCCGCCGGCGGCGAGCCATGAACACGTTGTTTCTGCCCGAGCTTCGCGAGATGCTCGCCGAAAACAACCAGTTCGAGCTGTGCGAATTCTGCACCGCCCTGCACCCCGGCCGCACCGCCGAGTTCATGGAGGGGCTCTCGCCCGCCGAGGCCTGGTCCGTCCTGCGGCATGCCGATCTCAAGCTCCGCGAGCAAATCTTCGGCTACTTTCCGCACGACAAGCAGATCGAGATCATCGAAACGCAAGACCGGAGCGAAGTCGCCGAGCTTTTGGCCGATTTGCCCGCCGACGACCGGGTGGACCTGTTACGCGATGTCCGAACCGAAGTCGTCGAGGAAATTCTTCCTCTGCTGCCGGCCGACGAGCGACGCGAAATCCTCCGCCTGCGGGCCTATCCCGAAAACACCGCCGGCGCGATGATGACGACCGAAGTCGCCATGATCGACGAGGGGCTCACCGTCCGCCAGGCGATCGCCGAGCTGACCCACGAGGCCGAACACCTCGAAACGATCTACTACATCTACATCGTCGATAAAGAGCAGCGCCTGCGAGGAGTCATCACCGCCCGCCAACTGCTCACCGCTCTCGGCAAGCCGGACCTGAAAATCAGCGAGTTGATGGAGTGCGACCTGATCTCCGTCGGCGCGACCGACGACCGCAACGACGTGACCCGCCAGGTCGCCAAATACGACCTGCATGCCATCCCCGTGGTGGACGACCATCAGCGGCTCGTCGGCATCATCACGCACGACGACGTGATCGACGCCTTTCGCCAGGAAGCGACCGAAGACGCCCAGCGCAGCGCGGCCGTCGCCCCCCTCGAAGATGGCTACCTGCAAACCAGCCTGCTCACCCTCTGGTGGAAGCGCGGCGTCTGGCTCACCGTGCTGTTTGCCACGGCGATGTTCACCGCCACCGCCCTGCGGCACTACGAAGCAGAGTTCGAGCATTGGCCGTGGCTGGTGATCTTCATTCCGCTGATCATGTCGAGCGGCGGCAACAGCGGCAACCAATCGGCGACGCTTATCATCACCGCCATGACCTCGGGCAACGTCAGCCTCCGCGATTGGAGCAAGGTGCTGTGGCGCGAGCTGCGCGTCGGCCTCTTGCTCGGTGGCATGCTCGCGGGGCTGGGCTTCATCGTCGCCTGGTTTCAGACCCTCGGCGACCCGCAAGCCCATAAACACGCGCTCTGGCCGCTGGTCATCCCGCTCACGCTCGTGCTCGTCGTCACTTGCGGCGCGGTCTCCGGCTCGCTGTTGCCTCTTATTTTTAAGCGGCTGGGGCTCGATCCGGCCCTCATGAGCAATCCATTCGTCGCGGCGATCAGCGATATTCTGGCGATCGTCATCTACATGACTGTCTCGCTCACGCTCCTTTCGCGGAGCTGAGCGATGCCCCATCGCCTTCCCACCGATCCGCCATTTCTGGCCACGGTTTCGCTCCGCCGCGAGCTGGTCGATTCGTTCGACGTGTTCCCCTACTCGATTCCCGCGATTCGCCACCTGCACACGCTGGCCTTGCATCCCAACGTCACCTTCTTCGTCGGCGAAAACGGCAGCGGCAAATCGACCCTGCTGGAAGCGATTGCCGTGGCTGAGGGATTCAATCCCGAGGGGGGATCGCGGAATGCGATGTTCGCGACGAAGGACACGCACAACCAGGAGTTGCCCCGCAAGCTGCAACTGGGCCGCAAATTGATTCCTCGCGGCGACAGTTTTTTCCTGCGAGCTGAGAGTTTCTACAACCTCTCGTCCTACATCGATCAACTCGGCTTCGCTCCCGCCAAAAACCCCTACGGCGCGATTCCCCTCCACCAGCAGTCGCATGGCGAGGCGTTTTTGACCCTGATGGTCCACCGCTTCACCGGCAACGGCCTGTATCTCTTTGACGAGCCCGAAGCGGCCCTCAGCCCGCAGCGGCAGCTCACCTTTCTCGCTGCCTTGCACGGCTTGGTGCAAGCCGGCGGGCAGTTCATCATCGCCACCCATTCGCCGATTCTGCTCGCCTATCCGCAGGCCACAATTTTGCAGTTCAGCGCCGCCGGCATTGCTCCGGTCGCCTACGAAGAGACCGAGCACTACAAGGTGACCAAAGGATTTCTCAATCGAACGGCAAAGTTCTTGGAAGAGCTGCTCACCGACGACTGAAATCACGGCGTTTCCTCGTTTAACGGCAAGCCGAAGGCGTCGTCGGTACTTCGCCGCCCGACATGGTCGCCTGCGGCTCCCCGTTAAACGAATCCAGCCCCCTCACGCGATTGCGGCGCGACGCGCCGTCGCCTCCAATCAGAGGTATCCTCCCTCTTTGATTGGTTCCCGTCATGCCCGACGACGCGCTCCTCATCGACGATTCCGACCGCTACTCCCGCCTCCGCCTCATCGGCTGGTGGGATCAGGACAAAATCCGCGCGGCCCGCGTGCTGGTGGTCGGTGCCGGAGCCATTGGCAACGAAGTGCTGAAAAACCTGGCCCTCTTGGGCATCGGCCACGTCTGGGTGATCGACCTCGACGCCATCGAAGACTCGAATCTCACCCGCTCGGTCCTGTTTCGCGAGGCGGACCGCGGCAAAAGTAAAGCCGTCGCCGCGGCCGACGAGATGCGCCGCATCAACCCCGATGTCCGCGTGACGCCGATCCACGGCAACGTCATCACCGACCTGGGGCTGGGGCTGTTTCGCGACGTGAACGTGGTGATCGGCGCCCTCGACAATCGCGAGGCTCGCCTGTGGGTCAATCGCCAGTGCTGGAAAGTCGGCACTCCGTGGATTGACGGCGGCATTCAAGAGATCAGCGGCGTCGCCAAGGTGTTTTTGCCCCCCGACGGTGCCTGCTACGAATGCGCGATGACCGAAAACGACTACCGCCTCATCAACTTGCGGTATAGCTGCCCGCTGCTCAAGCGCGAGGACCTGCTGGCGGGCAAAGTTCCCACCGCCCCGACCATCGCCAGCATGATCGGCGGGTTGCAGGTGCAAGAGGCCCTGAAACTGATCCACGGCCTGCCGGTCGAGGGGGGGAAGGCCCTGGTGTGGAACGGCCAGGCCAACAACTTTTACAAGACCGCCTACCAGCGTCGCGCGGATTGCCTGAGCCACGAAACCTATCCCGAGCCGATTGCGATTCACTTGTCGGCTGGCGAGGCGACCGCCGACGACCTCTTCGACCTGGCCGCCCCCCATTTTGGTGGCGATAGGCAGTTGACGCTCAAGCTCGACCGCGATCTCGTCGTCTCGCTCGCTTGCCCCTGCGGCGATTCGCGCGTCATCATGCGCCCCCAGCAGTTGGTCGGCGCGGACGATGCCCATTGCCCCGCCTGCGGACAAACCGCCAAGCCCCGCCTCGAACACTCGATCGATGCCGGCACCGACCTCGCCGGCGAAGACCTGGCCGACCTCGGCATTCCCCCCTACGACATTGTCCGCGTCGGCAATTCCTCCGGCGAGCAGTTCTTCCTCCTCGCCGCCGACCGCCGAACCGTATTGGGTGCAGGGTGAATCGCCCAATCTCTCCATGCCACACGTCATCTTCGTCCCGCTGACCGGCTTTCGCATTCGCGAACAGGAGCTCCTGGCGCTGGGGATGTCGCTGCCGGGCCTCTTGCCGCGAGCCAAGGCGATTGGTCAATTGCCGGCCCTGGGCTTGTTGACGCTGGCCGGCATGCTTCCCGAGCAGTGGACCTGTGCTTATCGGCCGGCGATGCGCTGCGACGAAGAACTGTTGGCCTGGCTCGTTGATCAGCGGCCAGACCTCGTTGCCATCTCGGCCCTGACCGCCTCGATCGACGAGGCGTACCACTTGTGCGACTCGCTGCGGGAACGGGATATCGCCACCGTCCTCGGTGGACTGCACGCCACCGCTTGCCCGGTAGAAGCGGCCCGGCATGCCACGGCGGTTGTCGCCGGCAGCGGCGAGGGCGTTTGGCGGCAAGTGCTGGCCGATTGCGAAGCGGGGAGGCTCGCGCCGCTGTATCGCGCCCCGCGAAACGCGCCGACCGACGAGTGGCCGCTTCCGCGATTCGATCTGCTGGGACCGGATGTCCCCCGGTTCACGTTGCAGACCGAACGGGGCTGCCCTTGGGCCTGCGACTTCTGCGCCGCCAGCCGGCTCTTGGGGCCCTTTCAGGAAAAGCCAGCGGCAGCGGTGGAGCGCGAGCTTGCCGCGATTCGCTGTTTGGACTCTCGCCCGCTCGTCGAACTGGCCGACGACAACACCTTCGCCGGCCCGCGCGACCCGGCCGAACTATTGGCGACTCTCAAAGCTGCCGGCATCCGCTATTTCACCGAGAGCGACTGGCGGATTGCGGATCGGCCGGCGGTGCTGGCAGGCCTGGCCGATTCGGGCTGCGTGCAGGTGCTGCTGGGCATCGAGTCGCTCGTCTTCCGCTATCCGGGCATGGGCGAGAAGCAGGCCGAACTCGCGAAAATGATGGAGGCGGCAGAGCGCATCCAAGCGGCCGGCGTGGCCGTCAATGGCTGCTTCATTGTCGGGGCCGAGGGAGAAACGCGGGAGTCGCTCGACCGGCTGACGCGGTTTTTGCTCGATTGCCCACTGGCCGAAGTGCAACTCACCCTGCAAACGCCCTTCCCCGGCACGGCCTTGTACCGCCGGTTGCGGGCGCAGGGGCGCCTCTTACCCGAACGCGGCTGGCCCTGCTATACGCTGTTCGATGTCGCCTATCAGCCCGATTTACTTTCGGTGAGCGAACTGGAGCGGGCATTCCGCGAGGTGGTCGCCGCCGTGTTCTCGCCCACTGCGACCGAGCGGCGAAGTCAGATTCGCCGCCAGATCATGAAAGGCAAACGGGAGGACCGGTCATGACGCTGCTGACGCTTGGCAAATACCTGATCGGCGACCGGCAAGCAATCTTGCAAATCGCCGGCTCGCGGCAAGCCTTGGGGCTGGGGCTGATCTTCGTTTTGGCGGCTGGCTTCGCGCGGGAATACGACGGTGAGGACCTGTTGCACGAGCCGTGGCATTTGCTGCTCCCCCTCGGAGCGTCGCTCGTCAGTTCAGCCGTGCTGTACCTGCTCGTGCGCCTCGTCGCCTGGCTGCGCGGGGCGAAAGAACCGGGTTTGGTCAGCGGCTATCTCGATTTTCTCGGCCTCTACTTGCTGACCGCGCCGCTGGCCTTCGTCTATGCGATTCCGGTCGAACATTTTCTTTCCGCTGGCGACGCGATGCGGGCCAATCTATTGCTGCTCGCGCTGGTTTCCTTATGGCGCGTGCTACTCATCACGCGGGTGGTGGCGGTGCTGTATGGAACCAGCTTCTGGTCGGCGATTTGGGTGGTGCTGCTGTTTGCGGACACGGTGGCGCAGATTCTTGTCTATCTGACCCCGGTCCCGATCATCGTGGTTATGGGGGGAATTCGGTTGTCGCCGAGCGAGCAAATTCTGCGAAATTCCGCGTTCCTCGTTGGCTTTTTTGGTGTTCTTGCGTGGCCGGCGTGGCTGATTGGCACGATAGCCGTGGCATTTCCGCGGCAACTTCGGTGGCAATACCAGGCAACGATGGTCGCTTCATGGCCGGTGGCTCGTCAAACCTGGGTCGTTGCCGGTGTTTGCTTGGCGATGTGGGGATTAGTTCTTCCGTTCACCCAGCCCGCCCAAATCTTGCGCCGGCAAGTCGAACGCGATCTAAAGTCTGGACGGATTCGCGAAGCCCTCGCGACGATGTCGGCTCACGAGCAGAGCGATTTTCCGCCGCATTGGGACCCGCCGCCGCGAATGGCTTATCGAGAATTCGCTCCCGACCCCGTCGATGTGCAAGAGCAATTGGATATGCTCGCCGTCAAGCCTTGGGTCTATGAGATTTTTCTGGACAAGTTCGCCAACTCGCTACGCGGTCGGCACTATCACTTCGGCACCTGGGCAATACTTTCGCCCGCCGAAGTAGAGCGCCGCGTGGCGATCATCGAGCGAATGCGCGAACGTGGCGAACTTGTGCGAGATCAGCAGCGCGGCCTTGAGCAGGCGCTGCGCCCGGATGTTCCCGACGAGTTGCAGAAGCGAATCAAGGCACTACTGGAGCAGACCGGTCGTGAGGAGTCGGCGCAAGACTGACCCACATTGTTCATTGCCCCTTGACGCGCAACAAAAACCCCAAGCGGCAAGCCGCTTGGGGTTGAATTGAAATCAGCCAGATCGCGACCAAGGGCCACAGCTAGGCAGGCGGGACGCCTGATCCCACGAGAGGCGCTAATACGTCTCTTTGTAACACTCGCGCGTGGGGATGCATTGCTGGCGGTTGACGTACTGCTGGTCGGGGCCAAGGCAATGCTGGGTGACGTTGCACCAGCAGAAACCGGCCCCGGTTTCGTCGGGGAAGTTGTCGGCATCGCCGACCACGCCGCGGACGTACATCGCCTTGTTGCGGAGGTAGATGCAGGGGGGCGTGGTGACAACGGGCAAAGCGTCGTAGGTTTTCTGGAACATGGATTAGAGTCCTCCCGTTTCGAGGCCGGCAGCGCGAAGAATAGCCCGCTTGACCGCCACTTTGGCGAGCTGGACTTTGTACTCGTTGTTGGAAAGGGGCGTGGCCTGGGCGACTGCGGCAGCGCCGGCCGCTTCGGCCAGGGTTTCGTTGACCGACCAGCCGACGAGCATGTCGGCCGCTTCGGTCGAGACCCACGGCGTGGGGGCGACCTGACCGAGCACGACCCGCGCCTCGCGGACGACGCCACCGTCGATCCGCAGGGCAGCCGCAGCGCTGGCCAGCGGAAAATCGGGGCCGGCACCGTGGCGAACGTCGTAGGTGGCGCTGGAAAGAATTCCCCTCGCTTGCGCTTCGGGCTTGTATCCCGGCAGCAGGATGTGGGTCAAAAGCTGGTTCGGAAGCAAGGTGTTCTCGCGTTCCCCTTCGTGCCGGGGAGTGCGAAACAGGTCGGCCACCGGAATGATCTTCTCGTCTTCATCACCGGGGCCAATCACGCGGGCGGTCGCGCCCAGGGCGATCAACGCCGGAGCAATCCGCGAGGCGGAGACGAATTTCGCGGCTCCCTGGTTTCCCAGGATGGCGTGGAAGCGATTGTCCCCCTCGGCCGCCAGCTTGCCGCCGCCGGCCAAGAGGCCACGGCCGTCGCGGAAGAACCAGCACTGCGGCCGCTGGAGCATTTCGCCCCCCAGCGTGCCT
The DNA here is from genome assembly GCA_033762315.1 of Pirellulaceae bacterium. Classification (GTDB taxonomy): domain Bacteria; phylum Planctomycetota; class Planctomycetia; order Pirellulales; family Pirellulaceae; genus CAYLLN01. The sequence continues at coordinate 5,634 of JANRLS010000251.1, read as the reverse complement.
TGGCACTGGAGCTGCAAGCTGGCGATGCCATCAATCGCCTGCTGGATGGCCGGATAGGGATTGAGATATGGATGGGCGAGCAGCACGTCGAGCGTGACGGCCGAGCCGATCGAGACGACGCCGCCATCCAGCAGTTCGATGTCCTTGAGCGACGGAACATCAAGGATGTTCACCACGCGCTGCGGCGCGAGGATCATCTGCGAGAGGAGGCCGACCAGGTCGGTTCCCCCCGCCAGGATTTCGGTCTCGCCCGGCGTGGCGGATAGGACCGAGAGGACCTCGGCTTCCGTCCGCGGGGCGGCAAAGGAGAAGTTTTTCATGGGTTGTGTCCTATGGTGGGGCAGGCGTCTCGCCTGCCTTGAAAGATCAGTTTTTTCGAGGCAGGCGCTCGCGCCTGCCCCACGAATCAAGCTTTTGCTTTCAATGCCGCCAGCACGCGCTGGGGCGTCATCGGCAGCGTCGGCACGCGCACGCCGAGGGCGTTGCACACGGCATTGCTGATGGCAGCGCCGGGGGCAATGACCGGGGGTTCGCCCAGGCCGATCACACCGCGGGAGCGTTCGCTTTCGGGCTCGTAGAGGTTGACGACAATCTCGCCGATGTCGCCGATCCGGGCCAGCTTATAGTCCTTCAGCTCGGCATTCAGGATCGCCCCGGTTTTCGGGTCGGTCAGCCGCTGCTCGAAGAGCGAATAGGCGATGCCCATGATGACCGAGCCATAAATCTGGCTTTCGGCCTGTTGCGGAGCGACGACCAGCCCCATGTCCTGCACGGCGACGAACTTCTTCAGCTTGATGACGCCGGTCTCCTTATCGACCGCCACGTGGGCGAACTGCACGCCGCCAACCTGGCTGTTCGAGAGAGGGCTCTTCGTGCCGCGGTCGTAGTTCCCCTTGACCTCCAGCGGCTTCATGCCGATGAGGGTGCAGGCTTCTTTCCACGACACGCTTTTGGCCGGATTGCCGATCACCTGCACCCGACCGCCGACGGCTTCGAGGGTGGCGGGATCGACCGCCAGCTTTTTGCCGACGAGGGCCGCGATTTGGGCAAAGGCATCGAGCCCCGCCCGGCGATGCGATTCGCAAATGCCGCCGACCGTGGTGCTGCCCCCCGAAGGGCCGCTGATCGGCAGCTTGGAGTTGCCGATGGTCAGCTTGATCGCCTCGTAGGGGAGGCCAAAGCATTCGGCCAGCACCAGGGCGAGCACGGTCCGCGTGCCGACGCCGAGGTCTTGCGTGCCGCAGAAGGTTTCAACCCCGCCATCGGGATGCACGCGGACGGTGCAGCTTGACTGGTTCGCGCCGCCACCCCAGGTGTGAATGGCCAGGCCGAGCCCTTCGACCACGGAGCCCTTGGCCGCACCTTTGCCATGCGGGTGCCAGAGCTTCTTCCAGCCGATGAGTTCGGCTCCGATCTCCATTTCGGCCTTATAGACGCTGGGCTTCGCGCCGCTGACGCCGGGAGCGTCGTCGGTTCCCAGGTTTTTCAGGAAAATGTCGAGGCTATCGGCCCCCATCTTCATCGCGAGGTCGTCGAGGGCCGTTTGTGTCATCGCGCAGGCTTGCGGATGATTCGGCGCCCGCCAGGCGCGGGCCTGGGCGTGGTTGGTTTTGATGTTGGTGGCGAGGCGGCGGTAGTTTTTCGGCGTGAAGACATACGGAATGACCGTATGGCTGATCCCGCCGGGGTTCGTCGCCCCCGCGCTGCCATGATGCTGCGAATCCCACACGGTGACCACGCCGTCCTTGTTGGCCCCCAGCTTGACGTGCAAATAGCCGCTGGGCCGGCTGCCGCCGAGTTTCAGCTCTTGATCGCGCTGGAGCATGAACTTGACGGGGCGGCCCGTCGCCTTGCTGATGCGAGCCGCCGCGATGCCCCAGTAGTCTGGAGCGAATTTGCTGCCGAAGCCCCCGCCGATATAGTCGCAGTGGACCGTCACGTCGTCGGCGGTGATGTTCAGATCCTTCGCGAAGCCGTCGTCGGTGCCGCTGACGTTTTGCGTTGAAAGATGGACCATCAGCTTGCCATCTTTCCACTCCACCGTGCTGCCGTGCGGTTCCAGGCAGCAGTGGGTGATGGGATCGATGCCGTAGTGCCCCTCGACGGTGTAGGCGGCTTCCTTGAGGAGTCGGGCGATTTCCTTGTCGGCGAATTCGTCTTCGTCGTCGTTGTCGCCGGGCTCCTTTTCGGTTTGGACCTTGCCGCCACCCTTGCTGGTGCGACCCGCCTTTTCAGCCGCAGCGAGGTTGTCTTCCTCGACGAAGACGGGCAGTAGTTCATACTCGACGGCGATCGCAGCCACCCCTTCGCGGGCGGCGGCTTCCGTTTCGGCGGCGATGACGGCCAGCATTTCACCTTGCCACTCGATCTCGTCGCCGCTTTTACGGAGCGGTTCGGCATGGACAACGCCGGGCACCTTCAGGGCCGGAGCGACATCGAGCGACTTGATCTTGCAGTGGGCGTGCGGGCAACCGAGCGCCACGGCGATGAGCTGGTTTTTCAGGTTAATGTCGTACGTGTACTTGGCCGTGCCGTTCGACTTTTCCGGGCCATCGAGGCGCTTCACGCGCTTGCCGATGGCGGTGGCTTTGTCCTTGGTGGGCCACGAAAGAACAACCTCAGCCATTGTTGCCTCCCTTCACGACCATGAGGGCCGCGTGAACGATGTTGGCGTACGTGCCGCAGCGGCAAAGATTGCCATTGAGGCCCTGGCGAATTTCCTCCTCCGTCGCATTTGGCTTCATGTTGAGAAAGGCCCGCGTGGCGACGACGAATCCCGGCGTGCAAAAGCCGCACTGCTGCGCGTCGCAAGCGACAAACGCCTTCGGCACGGCATCGCCGGCCAAGCTTTCGACGGTTTCGATCTTCTTGCCGACGGCTTGCAGGGCGAGCATCAGGTTGGCCTGCATCGGCTTGCCATCGACCAGGATCGTCGCTCCGCCGCTGCTGCCGTCGTTGCAAATCGGCTTAGCGCCGGTCAGGTCGAGCTGGTAGCGAAGCACGTCAAGCAGCGTCGTCCGCGGCTCGGCCTTGACCGCAACGGTCTTGCCGTTGACGGAAAGCTCGATGGTTTGCTCGCCGGCGAGAATCGCCACTCCTTGGGTCTGCTCGGCCGCGGCGGCGGACTGCGCTTGCAGTGCCGCGGCGGTGGCCACAGCGCCCGATCCCCGAAGGAAATCGCGGCGGCTGAATCCCGAGCGGGGATCCAGACTCGTCGTGCTGGTAGGCATGCTGATCATCCTGCGTGTTGGCGGGACGGAAAATCACACGTTGCGCGAGGGGCGTGCCGGCTGGCGAACTTTCGCTTCGCCGGCTTGACCCACGCGACCGCGATTATTGCGAGTCGCGAGGGGAGATGCAATCAAGGGTCTTCGATTCGTTGGCAAGCGTACCGAGGTTGCTCGCGATGTCGGGCGAACGCACGCGCCTGCGGCTTGCGGTTAAACGAATCGATTCGCGCCATTCGCTACTTCACCGCCGTCACGGTCAGCGTGTGCTTCACGGGAACCAGCGTGGCGCGGGCGGCGGAGTCGAGCTTTTGTTGTCGGGCGAGCAGGGCGGCGGCGTAGGCCTTTTGAGCAGCTTGCACTTCGGGATCCGCTTTCACGTCGGCCGGGGCGTTGCGAAAGTTCGTCACCACCGACTTGATCATGTAGGTCTCGAACGCCTGCTTGGCGCCGACGGCGGCGATCAGCTTCGCGAAGTCGGCATCGAACGGCGTCTTCTCGAATTCGGCAGCCAGATTGATGCCGGCCGTGAGCTGTTCCTTGGTGAATTCCTTGCTGGCGTCCCCCCAGGTGACTTTGGCTTTGGGAGACTCGATGTTTTTCACCTTCAGCGTCAGCCGGTTCAGGTCTTCGTTGAACGGCAGGAACGGCAGGATGCTGCGCGTGCTGCCGCTCGATTTGCCATCCCCCTCGAAGCAGAACGGCCAGCGGGTGCTTTCGAGCTCGGCCGTGCCGGCCGTTCCGCCGACCACTTTGTGGCCACCCTCGGCCGTCGCTTTCCCTTGCAGGTCGATGGTGATTTCGCCGATGTTGCCATCGACGCCGAGCCCCTTCAGAAACGCATACGCCATGATGAGTTGGCCGTTGGGGCCGGGATGAAAGCCGTCGCCGCCGCACACGTCGTATTTCGGCCCCAGCTTTTCCTGGGCCTTCTTCATCGTCTCGAACATCGCATCATGCACGTTCGCGAACCGCTGCTTATGCTCTTCGGCCAGGCGGCGGTCGATGTCGCGAAGATGGGCCAGGTTGTCGTTATAAGCGACATGGGCTGGCTGGCTTCCCATCATTTGGCCTGGGCGGAAGAAGCTCTGATCGACCGCGCCGGGCGAGCCGACGACAATTGCCCGCACGCCCAGCTTATCGAGACCCGCCAGCACCCGCCGCATGTTCGTTTCATAGGTCTTGCCGATCTGCTCGTTATAGGGCTGGTAGCTGCCGTCGTTCATGCCATAGCACAGGGTGACGACCGTCGGCCCGAAGCTGGCGCAGTCGTTTTCCAGGCGATTGGCGAAGCCATCGGCCCGCTCGCCGCTCCAGCCGTATTGAAACATCTTGAGGTCCGGCACGCCCGACGAGGCCAGCAGATAGGCCTCGACATACTTACTGTAGAGCTTCTGCTCGGTGATCGAATCGCCAACGATCGCCACGCGGTCGCCGGCCTTCAGGACTGGATCGGCGGCAGCGGCGATGTGATCGAGCAGCAGCGAAGTGACGACAAATAGCAATGCAAACCAGCGACGCATAGCAAGGCTCCGGTGGAAAGGTGGTTCGCCCGAATGGCCGTTGTTGTAGTCGCTGGCCGCAAGAAAGCGAATCAGGGGGCTGGTCGCCCCCTGTCGCGTACTTTCGAGTTGTCGGTCCGGTCACCGCACTACGGATGGGCCGAATAGGCGGCGATGGGGCCGTTGATCCAGACCGTGCGGCTGACGAGCATTCCGGTTCGCCAGTCGCGGATTCGCAGGTTCACCTGGCCGCCAGAATTTTGCAGCAGCCAGAAGTAATGAGCCTGCGACTGAATCCACTGGCCGTTGATGGCGCGGATCACGTCCCCCGGTTCGAGGCCAGCCTGCGAAGCGGGCGTTCCCCACGGCACGAAATCGACCACCATTCCCTGACCCCAGGCAAAATGCCCTTGGAAACCGAGCCGCACCGGCCCGCCGACCCCCGGCTGTGGGAGCAGATAGGGCTTCACTTTCGGCGTCTGGGCTTGGGCGGTCCCACCCAGGGCCAAAGCGACGACAAACAAACCGGCAACCAGCAGCTTTTTGGTGACAACGTTCATGGCTAAATCCCTTACTTTTGGAATGACTTGGAATTGTTTTGATGACGCTCGCGAGTTGATAGCATGCAATGCTCGCAGCGTGCCAAAGCCGGCCGGCAGGGGACTGGAACTCGCTTTAAACTATTTACAGATAACGGTTTGCGTAAAATACAACGAGGTTGTCGGGATGGCAGATTCCTTGTCGGAGGGCAAAAATGTCGTCAATATGATAGCGCTGGCGATCAAAGTGGGAACGAAGCCAGGCCGCTAAACTCTTTTCCGGCAATTCCCCAGCAGCGACGAATTCCATCGTGGAGATGCACTCGGCGTCGTCGGCCTCGAGTGTCCATCCGTTGAGGTTGGGGA
>JANRLS010000250.1:0-7862 GCA_033762315.1 Pirellulaceae bacterium | reverse complement strand
ATACGTCACGATGCCGCACATCAAGAGGCCAAACGACAGCAGGCTGATGCCATACGGATTGGGCGTTCCGGCCGACGCGCGCAGCTCTGTGGCCAGCTCCCGTTCGATGGCCCGCCAGGCGGCGAGGTGCTGTTCGGGGCCGACGCTGACGAGCTGCACGTTCTTCAAAACGGGCACGACTTCCACGTGCAAATGAACGCCCAGCGCCTCGGACGCAAGGTTTTCGCCCGTCCACTGGGCCGCCGGATCGAGTCGCCTGATGACCGCCGTCAGTGCCTGCCGCAATTGCTCGGCGGTGCAGTTATAGAGGACGATCCGCGGCCGCTGCAGCAAGATGATGAGCACGATGAGAAGGCCATAGGCGGCGAGCATCAGCCCCCAGGCTCCCGCGCCGAGAAACGCCAGCGAACGCTCCGGCAGGAACAGCTCCATCGGCCCGGCGACGACGAAACCGCTGATGGCGAGGCCGAGTGCAAACGTATCGCGGCCTCCCGAAGTGACCGTCGGCCGCGGGGCGAGGTTGATGCTCCCCAGCACTAGCAAGTACATCGCCAGCGGCCCGAGCGCGATGCACATGTGCAGCGGGTCCATGCGAACTTTTCTCCTGAAGGATGTCGATGCGGAGTGGGGGAGGGGGGCCGAGCGATGAGCCGACCCTCCGGCCAAGCCTAGCCCCGGCTGCCGCAGCGGTCAACGAGCGCCCGTCGCCGCCGGCGCAGTCGGTGGCGAGCGCCTATTCGGCCGTTTTCAGAAATTCGAGCAAGTCGGCCAGACCTTGCTTGTCGATTTGCTTTTCAACCCCCTCGGGCATCAGCGATTGGCCGGTGCTTTTGAGGATGTCGATGTCGATGCGGAGGATGGTGTCGGTTTGGTTCTCGGCGCGGCGGAGGGTGAGGCTCGTGGCCGTTTCGGCGGCGATCAGGCCCGTCAGGATGCGGCCGTCGGTCAGTAGCACCGAGTAGTTGAGATACTGCGGGTTCACCTCGCGATTGGGATCGAACACGTTCAGCAAAATCGCTTCCGGCCCGCGGGCTTTCATCGCGGCCAGGTTGGGGCCGATTTCGTGCCCCAGTCCGCCCACCTTGTGACACGCCGCGCAGACCTTGGCAAACACCGCCTTGCCGCGGGCGGCATCGCCGGCGAGGGCGAGGGCCGCGCGATAGGACTCGACCACTTCCGCGCGGGGGCTGGAATTTAGGCCCGCCAGCAGCTTGGCCGCCTGGGCGCGGATGGCCTCGTCGCGATGGTCGGCCAGCAGCTTGAGCCGCACCGGATCGAGCTCCCCCGGCGCGAGCGTGCCGGCCTCGATGGCCGCGAGCAGGGCCAGCGTCCAGGGAGTTCGCGACAGGAGCACATCGGTGGCCTGGGCTTTCAGACGCGGGCTGAACGTGCTGAACTGCGCCAGCACGACCGGGGCGACTTCTGACTCGTCGAAAACCGCCAGCGTGGCCAGTGCGGCAGCTTGCAGATCGGCGGGAATGTTCGCCGCCAACAGCCCCGCCAAAAGCTCGCGCTCGCTCGCAAAACGGCCCAGCCGCAATTGCTCGGTGGCGGCAACGCGCGCGGCAACGGGCACGCTCCCATCGCCGGCCGTGCGGCGAGCTTCGACCAGCAACTGGTGGAGCAATTCCTCGGCCTTGCCTCCCGTGGCGGCAGCGATTTGGCTGGCCAACGGCGTGCCGGGCCGAGCCGCCAGAGCTTGTACGATAAGTTGTAAAACAGACAAATCGCTCTGGGTGAGCGCGGTCAGCGTTTTCAGGGTCTGCGCCACGTCCTCGGCCCGCTGTTGCTTGCCGATTTGCGTCGCCAGGCTCGCCAAGAGTTCGCGTCCCTCTTTCCGGGCCGCGAATTTGGGATCGCTCGCCAGTAGCGACAGCATTTCTCCCGCTCCGTGCGCAAGCGAGCTGAGCAGGGCGATCCGCACATAGCCATTCGCAGCGTCGCGGAGGGCGATGGCGGCTAGTGCCCGCGAGCGCTGCGGGCTGGCGGGCAATTCGCCCAGCGAGAAGGCCAATTGATAGCGGACTCGCAGCTCGCCATCGTCCGTCATCGCCAGCAGCTGCTCACGAATTGCCGTCGAGTCTCCGGCTAGTTTTTCGGCCAGACGCACCGCGTGCTCGCGGACCCGCGGATGCTCGTCGGCTAGCCGCGGCAGCAGCACGTCCTCAGCCAATGCGTTCAGGCCCGCGAGCGCCCCCAGCGCGTGCAGTCTGGCCAGCGGCAGTTCGGAAGTCGTCGCCAGCTTGACCAGCCCCGCCACCGCGGCCTGGTCTTGTTTCTCATAAATCAGCCTGGCCGCCGCATCGCGCTGCCAGCCATTGGGATGTTGCAGCAAGGCGACGAGCACCGGAGCCGTTGCCTGCGCCAGCTTGGGCAGGGGGGGCTGGCGAAAGCCGTCCGGTACGATGCGATAAATCCGCCCGCGATCGCGGCCGCTGGTCAGGTCGAGGTGCTTTTTGATGACCGGGGGCAGGCTGAGCGGATGCTCGATCACCTCGCGATACATATCGAGGATGTAGAGCGCGCCGTCGGGAGCGTTGGCGAACTGCACCGGGCGAAACCAGATGTCGCTCGACGAGACAAACTCCGCTTGCTCATCGATTCGCGTCCCGACAAACCCGACCCCCGACGCCTCCAACCGCTTGAGATGCACCAGATTGCTGCCGACATCGCCGACAATCGCCAGGCCCCGCCACTGCGGCGGCCAGGCATCCCCCCGGTAGATTGTCGCCCCCGTCGCCCCCGTGAAATAGCCCGCCGGCCGCCCACCTCCTTCGACGATCCCTGGCACGATCTTCTGCGTTCGCAGCCGTGTGCGAATAATCCGCCACGGCTCGACCGGGCTGGTCCGAAAGACATCGGCCTGCGGACCATCGGCGGCAATGCTGCGCCGCGGCGCGGGGGCCGCGAGATACGGATTGCGAGCGAGATAGCGGTCTTCGTAGATCACCTGCTGCAAATGGTCGCTGTTGGACGACGAGAACCGGTCTCCCCAGTCGTTCATCGACAGGCCATGCTGCGCCCCGCCGCTGACGAGCGTAACCTTCCAAGTCCGCGGGTCGATGGCGATGTCGCGGCCGCGAACGGACAGCGGTTTGGCGTCCGCGGCCGCGCCGGCGGGCTTCAGCTCGGCCCCGCTGCTGCTAATGGCGGCATAAATGCGATTATCGAGCCCCCACTGAAACGAATTGATAAGCCCCTGCACATTGCTGGTTCCCAAGCCGGTGAACAGCACGCGGCGCTCGTCGGCCACGCCGTCGCCGGTAGTGTCTTTGAAATAGAGGATCTCCGGGGCATCGGCCACCAGCACGCCCCCCGCCCAATAGAAAATGGCAGTGGGCCACGCGAGCTTGTCGGCAAAAATCGTGCTCTTGTCGAACTTGCCGTCCCCATTGGCATCTTCCAAGAGGCGAATCCGGCTGACATGCTCGTCCCGGTTTTCCGAATAGCCCCGCATTTCGACCACGAACGCCCGGGCGTCGTCGTCGAAGGCAATCGCCACCGGATCGGCCACCAGTGGCTCGGCCGCGACTTGCTCGATCCGAAAGCCCGGCGCGACCCGAAACGTCGCCAGCGCCTGGCTGGGCTCGGTCGGCGCGATCCGCGGCAAATCAGCCGAGTAATCGCGGTCCGCCGAATCGGGGGCGGATTGACCGGAGGCCTTCGCCGCCAGGCATGCGCCCAGCAGCAGCGCGTTCATCAGCTTACGAAAGCTCATAGGCGACTCAGCCAGCAGGAGAGGATTGTCGTGGCAGAAAGGCAGGGCGGGACAACAGGCAGTGGGCTCATCGTAGGCCAGCACTTGGTTGGTCGCAACTTGCTGGCTCGGCAACCGGTTCCGGCGTGGTAAACTATCGGTTACTGCCAGCCCGCCGCGCGGAGCGACGACCATGATCCAAAGAAAGCAGCCAGCCACCGTGGCCGATCTCTATCTCGTGCCGGAAAAGGCGGAACTTGTTAATGGAGAGATTGTCGTCATGTCGCCGGCGAGTGCCGGTCATGGACGTCGCAGTGGAAGGCTTTTTCTCAGCCTGCTACGATACGAACAGGACACGGGAAATGGCTATGCGTTTCCCGACAACGTCGGCTTCATCGTCGATTTGCCGAACCGCCAATCTTTCTCGCCCGATGCGGCCTACTTCTTCGGACCCTACAACGAGGACGAATTCGTGCCCGGTGCGCCGGCATTCGCGGCGGAGGTTCGCAGCCCGGAAGACTTTGGACCTGCGGCCGAACAAGAGCTGGCCGCCAAGCGCGCCGATTACTTTGCTGCCGGGACGCAGGTCGTTTGGGATGTCGATATGATCCGCGAGCGCGTGATTCGGGCCTATCGCGCCGCGACTCCGGATGCTCCTACGATTTACCGCGAATCGGACATCGCCGACGCCGAACCGGCCCTGCCCGGCTGGAAATTCCCCGTCGCCGACTTGCTTCGCTGAGCGCCTACGCCGACCGCGAGGAGCCCCGGCCGGCGGAGGCGAGGTGATCGGGCGTCGGAACGACGGCCAAAAACCGTCCGCCCCCGTCGTACCACCCGTGCCGGCTGAAGCGGCACCAGGTTAGTTCCAAGAGCAGGCTGATCCAGCCCCGTTGGCCCCCGTCGAGCGAAGCGATGACCCGCCGGTGCGGCAGCGGGTCGCGATGATAAAAATCGAGCCCGTGCGGCGACAGATGCCGGCCGATGACCCCGATCACCGGCGGCTCCCCCGCCAGCGGCTGGTCGCAGGGGGTAAGCAGGATCGGATGCGGATACGGATAGCGGGCCTCGCGGCGGCGCTCGGCCCCGCGCCGCGACGGCGTGGCGGCGGCCAAAATCCAATCGACCGACTCAGCGATAAAATCCCCCTGCCGGTTGCCGGCCGTTGCCCCGACGACCGGCAACTGGGCAGGAAGGAAAGTGTCAAGCAAGAGCGTGCTCATCCGCGAAACCCTGTAGCGCGACCGGATGTGACAAGTGAATATCGCAACCGGCCGCGAGCAGGCGCGGCGGGCCAAGCGGGAACCAGGCAATATGCGGCCGCGCGAGAACCGAGCGGGCCGCGAGTCAGACTACCAGTGCGATCCCTATCCCCCCGCGAACTGGGCAAGGATTGGAGTCGCCCAGGCGAAAGTCGGGACCGTTCAGTCGCTGTTTTGACGCGAACGGTCAAGACATGCGTAAAGAATATCTACGTTCCAAACGCCCCTTGGTCAAATCGTCCCCAAAAATTTTCCGCTCCCGGCCAGTCCGCTTGGAAACTCCGCCGCCGCCAAGACACAATGGCCTCATGACCGACACCGACCGCATGCTCGCCATTGACACCGAGTTGGCCCACGTCTGGATGGTGCGGGCCTTTCTCAAGCACAGCGAGGAAGCCGCCGAAGACGACGAGCTGGCCGAGGTGCATCGCGAGCTGTACGACTTTATGCTCGCCCTGGGGGGCCCGCTGAAGGAGCAAAACGCCGCCGAGTATCTCAAGCTGGCCCACAAAAAATTGGCCAAGCTGCGGCGGGCAACCGACCTGTTCCGCCAAATCCAGCCCGAAATCAGCCAGCACACCAATTTTCAGATGGCTGCCGTCTCGCTGGCCGCGGCCGTGGCCAAGGTCGAACGCCTGTTGGCGGAGTGACGATTCTGCCGTAGCAGGTAGAATGCTGGTTTTCCCTCGCCCCACTGCAACTTGCCGTGCCACGCTCGCTTGCTCTCGACGCCCGCCTCCCCGGCGTGCAGGTTAAATCGGTCGGTCTGCATCCGCTGCTCTATCGCAAGCGGATCGACCGGGCTGATCGCGACGCCCATCCCGGCGACCTCGTCGAGGTTTATGCCGACGGCAACCTGGGGGGCTATGGTCTTTATAACCCCAAGGCCGAACTGGCTTTACGAATGCTCTCGGGCCCCGGCGAGTTGCCCGACGAGGCCTTCTGGCAACGCCGCCTGGCCGATGCGGTTCGTCTGCGGCGCGACATTCTGCGGCTCGACGAAGTCACCGACGCTTATCGCGTGGTCCATGCCGAGGGGGATGGCTTATCGGGCCTGGTGATCGACAAGCTGGGGGATGTCCTTTCGGCCGAGTGCTTCAGCTTCGCCATGCACCAGCGGGCGGCGGCGATTCTGGCCCTCTTGGCTCCCATGCTGGGGACCAAACACACCCTCATTCGTTGCGGGCCGGCGAGCCTGTCGCAAGAGGGCTTCGAATCCCCTGACATTACTTCCCCGGAGATGCCGCCGCGGGTGACGATTCAGGAATTCGGCACGCGGTTTCGGGTCGATTTTGGCGCGGGACACAAAACGGGCTTTTTTTGCGACCAGCGCGACAACCGCAAAATGCTGGCCGGCTTCTGCGGCGGCAAAAGCGTGCTCGACCTGTGCTGTTACACCGGCGGTTTCGCGATCCAGGCAAAAAAACTGGGCGGGGCAGGGGAGGTCATCGGGGTCGATCTGGACGAAGCGCCCCTCGCTCTGGCCCGCGAAAACGCCAACCTGAACCAGGTTCGCATCAAGTTCGCCCAGGCAGATTCCTTCGCCTACATCCGCGACATGCAGTCCACCGGCCGCAAGTTCGATGTCGTCGTGCTCGACCCGCCGAAGCTGATCCGCTCGCGCGCCGAACTCGACGAAGGGACCAAAAAGCATTTCGACCTCAACCGCCTCGCCATGCGCCTCGTTGCCCCCGGCGGCATCATGGTCAGCTGCACCTGTGCCGGCCTCTTGCCGCGCGAGGAATTTGTGCGCCTCCTTATTTCCGCCGCCCGCCAGGCCGGGCCGGAGATCAGCCCCGCCACCACCGAGCGCTATGCCCACCATGCCCCCCGGCAAGTACAAATCCTCGCCCAGACCGGTGCCTCCCCCGATCATCCCTTCGCCACCAATTGCCCGGAGGGGGAGTATCTCACAGCTGTTTGGATGCGGCTGATGTAACGCGGTCGGGCAGGGGCCTCGCCTGCCGTAATCCGTGGGGCAGGCGTCTCGCTTGCCTAAAGAAATCCTGGGAGTTTCTCCCAACCGCTGTCCGGATTTGAGTTGCGTTTGCGATTGGCTTCAGGGGGGACTCTTCGTCCCCTCGCGGGTGGCCTGATTTGCTTGCAAACCGGGCCAGCAGGAGGCACAACTCCTAGTGGTTCCTCTGCGACGGGGCTAGGGCACCAACCGGTTGCCAACTCGAACGCTCAGGCGCTGCGTGACTGGGATGCGTGACTGGGATGCGTGACTGGGATCGTGCCTCCCCCTCGCCCAGTTTGCAAGCAAACTGGGCTACCCGCTAACAGGGGCCGATTGAGTGGGTTTTCTTTGGAAAAACGAGCTGATGGTACGGAGAGGTTCGGGTGGAATTCAGGTCAAATTAATCCCAATTCTCACGGAGATCGCGCTGTCCCGGAGTCGATGCGTTTTGAGATAGAGGAAACCGTAAGAAAATCACTTGGGCGATAGTCAACAAAGGGGTAAACCGATGGTAGGGAGAATTCCAAAACTGCTGATTCACGCAATTGCGGATGGAACGTGGAAACAAGTCACCCCGGATGCTTTGCGAAAGTTCTTGGGCGAAGATTTGGACGACTTAAAACTGTGTGACAACGTCGACGCAATGTTGCGCATTTCGACAGAAATAGACAATGCTGGGTATGTAGACGATCCTGAGTTTTGCATGACGCGGATTCGCCACACTGAATCCATCGACCTGCGAACTGAGTTTCCTCGCGCCCTATTTATTGCGGCTTCAATCAGAGCGGGGGATGATGTCTTTGTAGAGCGTATTTCAAAACCGTCCTAGGACGACGATGAGGCACGCAAGCTGGACGAATCCGTGAAAGAGATGGGCATGGTACTCGTAACGCGTGACAAGACGCCGAAAGTTCTGGAGCCAGCTTATCGAGCGCTCCACTTT
>JANRLS010000249.1:0-39274 GCA_033762315.1 Pirellulaceae bacterium | reverse complement strand
TGTCGGACATCAGCTTGACGAGCGCGGGCACGGCAGCTTTCGCTTCGGGGCCAATCGCTCCCAAAGCGACGGCCGCTTGCAGTCGCACTTCAGGCCGTTCGTCGGCGAGGGTCTTGATCAGCCCCGGCACGGCGGCTTTGCCATCGGCACCGATTTCGGCGAGGATGAGACAGGCCCAGTAGCGGGCCTCTTTGTGTTCCAAGGCATCGATCATGGCCGGAACCACGGCGGCCCCTTCCTCGGCCAGGGCATGCAGCGCGGGCATGACCACGGCCGGATCGGAATCCTCCAGGATTTTCACGATCAGCGGGATCGTCACGTTGCGGTCGGCTTGCAGCCCGCGGAGCGTGCTGATCGCCGTGCGGCGAACCTGGGCATCGGTATCGGTCAGCCGGGCGATGATCGCCGCCAGCGATTCCTTCGACTTATCTCCCGTGCGGCCCAGAGCATAAACCGCCTGGGCGCGAACATGCGCGTCGGCATCGGCGGCGTGTTTGCGCAGGGCGGCGATCCCCTCGGTTCCGCCGATGCGGCCAAGCGCTCGCGCAGCTCGCCAGCGAAGCTCCGCGTCGGGCGATTCGAGTGCCGCCAGCAACTGCGGCACCGCCGGCGCGGCGAGCGGGCCCAGCACGGCCAGCCCATCGGCCGCGGCGCGGCGCTCTTCGGCATTGGCCGAGCCGAGCGACGCGGCCAGCTTGGTCACTTCGGGCGTTTGAGCCGAAGCGAAAGGATTGAACGAAGCCGCCACAAGCAGCACAAAACCAGCAGGAGCCCAGCGCATCGATGTCACCACGAAAGTTGTGTCCCTGGGAGAAGGGCGATTTGCCTTTCGACTGGCCATCATTATAGTAGGGGAATTGAGCGTGCGTAATGCCCGCCGACGGAACTACGAAAAAGTTCTCGGCGGCCGCCCCTTGCCGGAGATTTCACCATGCGTCAGATCGCGATTGCTTCGCTCCTCGTCCTTGCCGCCGCGACTTCGGCCCAGGCCCAATGGGGTGGCTGGGGGGGTGGTTGGGGCAACTATTCCTCGACGGTCGAAGAAGGGGTGCAGCGCGGCTTTGCCGACGTGGTCCGTTCGCAAGGCATGGCCAACCTGATGAACAGCATGGCCGCCGGCACTTTCGAGGATGCCCGGACCAAGTATCTGCAAAACCGGATGCTCGCCACGCAGACCTATTTCGACATGCGGCGCTACAATCAGCAGGCCCGCGCGGCCGAGCGCGGCTCGCCCCTGTCGAGCGAACAATACGTGCGGCTCGCCCGGATGCAGGCACCCGACCGGCTGAGCGTGAGCCAGCTTGATCCGCTGACCGGCCTCGTCAATTGGCCCGCGCCACTGCGTCGCCCCGCCTATGATCAGGATCGGGCCACGATCGAGGCGCTCTTCAAGCAGCGGGCCGCCGGCACCGCCGCGAACTACGACGAAAGCCAGGCCGCCTGCCGCCAATTGCTCGAAAAGGTGCGAGCCAACGTGATGACCTTTTCGGCCAACGACTTCATCGCGGCACGGAGATTCGTCGAGAGCCTCGCGTTTGAAATCACCGCGCCGCCACAGTAGTTCGGATTCCGGTTGCAATGGAGGGGAGCATGATGCGCGGCAGGTGCCGGTCGATCTTCGCGGCAATTGGGCTGGTGCTGGCGATAATAGGCACCAGCGCGGCGCTACCCGCCGAGCCGGTTGTTTGGAATTTCGACAACTTGGAGACCATCGGCGGTCACGCGGCAAAAGTCATCGGCAAGCCGCGGGTTATCGGCGATAAGCCCTACCAGGCGATTCGATTTGACGGCGTGGGAGACGCGATTTTTCTCGACGCCAATCCGCTCGCCGGCCTCAAGCAGTTCACCGCCGAGATCGTCTTTCGCCCCGCCGCGGGTGGTCCCAAAGAGCAGCGGTTTTTTCACCTGCAAGAGAACGGCAGCGAGAATCGATTGCTGTTCGAGACGCGGCTGACGGACGATGGCCGCTGGTTTCTCGATACGTTCATCAAGTCGGGAGACGGCGACTACACGCTATTCGCCAAGGAATTCACCCACGAAATCGGCCCCTGGTTTGCCGCCGCGATCGTGATGGACGGCAAAACGATGCGTCACTTCGTGAATGGCAAGGAAGAAATGCGGACCGACCTGAAGTTCACTCCGCAAGGGGCGGGGCAGGCTTCCGTCGGCGTCCGCTTCAACAAGGTGCATTGGTATCAAGGGGATATCCGCGAAGCGCGGATCACTCCCCGACCACTCGCGCCGGCCGATTTTCTTAAGCCCTGACGTTATCCGCGCGATTCGCCCGAGAAGCTCCCATGCCCGCCACTTACGACGAGCTGATTCAGTTTTTGCACGGCCTGGGAACCGAGAACGTCCCGCACACCAAGGGGAAATTTCTCGATCACCTTGTGGCCGTTGATCGCGATCTGGCCGCCTGGGGGTGCGACGAAGAGCTGTGCCGGGCGGGGATGTTCCACTCGATTTACGGCACCGAGCGGTTTCGCAAGTTTTCGCTGCCGCTCGAGCGGCGGGCGGACGTTCGCGAGCTGATCGGCGAGCGGGCCGAGCGATTGGCGTATGTCAACTGCGTCATGGACCGGGCGACGCTCGACCGAGCGCTTGCTGGCGGCCCGCCTTATGTGCTGCAAAGCCATGCCGGGGAGGTGCTGGAGCTGTCTGCCGCCGACTTCGACGATCTGTGCCGCGTTCACCTGTGCGATTGGCTGGAGCAGGTTCCCCGCAGCCAGCAGTGGAGCTACCGCCGGGATGCTTATCAGCGAATGGCCAGCCGACTCGGTGGCGTGGCCCAAGCCGCGTTCGACGCGGTGTATGCGGCGGAACCAGCGGCCAGCCCAAGTTAGCGGGCCGTTTCGCGGGCTACTCGGCGGTCGGCTGCTGGTCTGCCAGCGCGACTTGCTCGTCGCTTTCGGTAGGCACCGGTTCGGCGGCGATTTCCACCGCCTGATACAAGGCGATTTGTGCCGCCAAACCTGGCGCGGCGGAATGCCCAATCGCAGTCACGATCGTTGGCTCGGGTGGCGCAGCAGGTGGACGCTCGGCCAGCCGCGAAACATCCGCCGCGAGCAGCTCGATCCAACCCTCGACCGGCAACGACGCGACATCCGGCGGCTCGTCGCGTCGCGGCGCGGGGGAACCGGCCGAAAAGTCGTTGGGCGTTCTCGCCGGTAGCTCGCGCAGCAATTGCGCCAGGCTATCGGCTGATTGCCGCGCCGCGGCAGCTTTGGATAGCTTTGCCTTGAGGCGGGCGCGCGAATCAGCGGGGTCGAGCTCGATCCAGTCGTCCGCCTCCCCCTCGGCATCCGTGGAATCGCGCTTCTCCGTGATGAGTGGAATGGCGCGCGGCGAGCCATCGTCGGCGACTGGTTCCTCGAATTCGTCCGCCGTTTCCGGCGGCGCTGCCGCGGGGGATGTGCCCGGCAAGTTCGGCCGGGCGTCTCGCACGGGGACCGCCAGCGCTTCGTCGGTCGCGGCCAGCAAGGCAAGCGACGTGGTGACAAGGCCACTGCTCGGAGCGGACGCGCGCACGCTGGCCCGTACAGCCTCGACGACGACGGAGGAGAATCGTGAAGGGGGTTCGGAGAGCGGCTGGCGCGATGCTGGCGTCGTGACAATCGTCACGACAACCACCGGCGGCGCAGTGTGCCGCGGCATCTGAGTCGGCGGCAAAAAGAGCGGAGGAGCACGAAATCCGCGTGGATCGCCCGCCATGCGGCCGCCAAAATCGTCGTCGCGCGACTCGCCAAAAATCTCTTGCCGGCCAAACTCGAATCTCTGCTCGGCCAGCCGATCATGGCCGCCAAAGCCGGCAGATCCATGTTGAGCTGGCCTGCCGAGCTGGAAAAAGCCCGACAGCACGCAGCGGCTTTCGAGTTGTTCGACGCCGCGAATTTTTCCGGTCAGCCTGATCCTGCTCATTGCTCCTCCTCGCTGGTCGCCGCACGTTGGCTCGCCGCCAGGGCCGCTTTCGCGCGCTGCTGGCCCGCCCGATGTTGCCGCAAAAACTCCGCATACTGGGCCGTTTCCGGCGCGCCGGCGGCAGCCCGTGCTTGATATTCCACAGCCCGCCCAAAGCGCTCCGCGGCCTCCGCCAGCCGGCCATGTTGCTCGTCGAGCATCGCCCGGTTGTGCAGCACGCAGCCAACGCTGCTGGCGAGAGCGAAATCGCCCGGCTGCTCGGTGAGCAACGATTCGCCCAGGGAGAGCGCCTCGTCGAAGGCTGCTTCCGCGGCCGCGGCGTCTCTCAGTTCGCGGTCGAGCAGGCCCCGGTTATTCAGGCTGATCGCCAAATCGCGGCGATAAGCGGGCAGGCTCGGCGCGAGTCGGACCAGTTCCTCTTGCAGGCGAATCGCCTGCTCGTGGCACGCCCGGGCTTCAGCCGGCTCGCCAACACGGGCGAGGGCACTGCCCAGGTTGTTCATGGTGAGCGCGACTTCGCGATGCCAGGGCCAATCGCCCGGTGCCCCCTCGGCCGCCGCCCGCTGCAAGACGAGGACCCGCTCGAAAAGCGCGACGGCCCGCGCGGGCTCGTCGGCCTTGTAAGTGGCCGCCAGATTGCCCATTGCCGCCGCCAATTTGCGGGCCCGCAAAGGATCGGCTGGCTGACCGGCCGAATCGTCGGCGAGCAGTTCGACCGCCTCTTGCAAATGCCCTCGAGCGGCCGCGACTTGCCCCGCGTTCCATTCGATCAAACCCAAATTGGCCAGCGACGAAGCCAAATCAGCCGGCCAATCAGCATTCGCCGGATAGGCCGCGACCAGCCGCCGCTGCCGGTCGATGGCCGCGGCGAAATGTTGACGCGCTTCGCCTGCATTGCCGGCCTGCGCCCAAGCGAGACCCAGGTTATTCTCGCACTGCGCGAGCTGCCCCTGCAGGGCCGGCTGATCGGGTTTCGCGGCGACCAGTTCCGCGAACAATCGCGCCGCCTGCCGATGGGCAGCCAGTGCCTCGGCAGTTTGGCCCCCTTCGCCCAGCAGCGCCGCGATTTTGGCCTGCGCGAGGGCCAAATCGCCGCGCAGCGCCGGATCGCGGCTCGCCTGGGCGGCGAAGCGGTCGTAATAGGCGCGGGTTTCGGCCAATAGCTCTTGCCGCACCGCCGCGGCGCCAGGAACCTCAGCCAGTCGCTGGGCGAGATCCACACCAAAGTGATCGAGCATCCGCCGCGCCTCGCGCGAATTTCGCTCGGCACGCACGAGGTTCTCGTCGGCCCGCTGCTTTTCGCGGGCCACCAGGCCGAGGGCGAAGCTCACCCCCGCCAGCGCCAGGAAAATCGCCAGCATCGCCGCGGCGGCGGCGCGGCGATGTCGCCACGTCCAGCGGGCAAGACGCTCGGTCGGGCTGGCGGGGCGGGCAAGTGTTGGCTGGCCATCTCGCACCCGGCGCAGATCGTCGGCCAACTGCCGGGCCGAAGCATAGCGCTCGTCTGGCCGCTTCGATAGCGCCTTCAAAATCACGGTTTCGAGATCGCGCGGAATGCCGCGACGGGCCAGTCGCGGCGGCGTCGGCTCGTCGGTTTCGATCCGCCGCAGGAGGGCGGTCCCTTCGTCGTCGGCAAACACCGGCCGCAGGCAAACCAGCTCATAGAGCGTCGCGCCGAGGGCATAAACATCGGTCCGGGCATCGACCAGCCCCGCGCGGCCGGCTGCCTGCTCGGGGCTCATGTAGCGCATCGTGCCGACGAGGTCGCCGGTGCGCGTCAGCGCGGCGTGCGGCTGAAAGCGGGCGAGGCCAAAGTCGGCAACCCACAGCTTGCCGGCATCGTCGCGCAGCAAATTGCTCGGCTTGATGTCGCGATGGACGATGCCCGCCTCATGAGCGCTTTGCAGCGCGTCGGCCGCTTGAATGGCCAGCTCGATCGCCGCGCGAATATGCTCTTGCCATTGCCGGCGGCCGAGCGCGGGACCGCCGCGCACCGCGCTGATGATACGGTCGAGCGGCTGGCCGGGAATGAGCTGCATCGCGTAATAGTGGATGCCGCTTTCTTCGCCAATCGCGAACACGGGGACGATGTGCGGATGGTGCAACTGGGCCGCGGCCTGGGCTTCGTGCCGGAAGCGGGCGATTTGCCGACTGTCGAGTACGGCGGCGAGCGGCAGCAGCTTGATGGCGACCAGCCGGTCGAGCGAAAGCTGCCGCGCCTCGTACACCACTCCCATGCCGCCGCGACCGAGCTCGCGCAGCAGCTCGAAATCACCGAGCCGTCGCGGGCCAGCCGCCGATTCGATCCAGCCCTGCGAAGATCGCTTCGCATCGCCCAGGCCAGCGGCCAGATCGTGCAAATCGGCAAGGCTGCGGAGATAGGGGTGCAGCACTTCGGCCAGGTCGGGATGCTCGACCGCCAGAGCGCTGACATCGAGCGGCGTTCCTTGTTCCAGTGCCAGCAAATAACGGTCGAGCAAGCTCGACAGCCGCTGTTGTTGCTCGGCCGACAAACCGGCGAGGGCCGAGGGGCCGAGGCTCGGTGCCAACAACGATGGGGCGGCGCCGCTCACTCGGCCCTCGCGTATTGCTGGCGGAATTTTTCGATGGCGCGGAGCCAGAGCATTCGCACCGCGCCGGGTTTGCGGTCCATGCGGGCGGCGACTTCGTCGAATGTCAGCCCTTCGAGATTGCGGAGCACGATCACCTCGCGATAATCGGGCTGTAACCGCGCAAGCTGATCGGCGATTTCGAGCGCTCGCTCCCGCTGCCGGGCCGGTCCGCTGGGGGAATCTTCGCGGTCGGCCAGCACCTGCCCCAACCGGGCGGCCGAGCGGTCGAGCGAGTGGTTCATGTCGTCGAGCGACACCTCGCGGCGCAAATCGCGCCGCCCCGCCTTGATGTGTGTCTCGTAAGCATGATGGAGGCAGTGGATCAGAATTTGCCGCAGCCAGGCAAGCAACTCTCCCTCGCTTTGGCCGCGAAATTGCGGGAAGCCTCGATAAGCCCCCAAAATGGCCTCTTGCACGAGGTCCGACGGGCTGACTCGCCGCCGCATCCGGGCATCGAGCTGCGTAGTCGCGAGGATCGTCAGATAGTTGCGATAGAGCTGCAGCAATTGCCCCAGCCGCACCTGGTCCCCGTGCCGGGCCTGCGCCAAGAGACCGAGCGCCCCTTTGGTTTCCGTGCCGGTCGCGTGCGATGATTCGCCCATTATTTGATCCGCCGCACTGCCCCCGCGGTGCCTAGGCATTTTACGCCCGATCAGCGCCGAGGCTAGAGAAGATGAACTTTGCCTCGGAATCGCCCGCCACCGACCTCTACGCGGTGCGCAAGGTGCCCCAGTGATTTAACGAACCAAGCAAGCGAGTTATTGCAGGCTTGCGAAGAATTCTTGGCGAAAGGCGTGACAAGTCGGCGGGCGAGTCGCTCTAGCGACCTAGGGGCGTTTTTGACCAGGAGGCGATCATGATGACTCGAATCGGCATGATGGCGGTGCTTATCGGTGGCTTATCGGCGGGCGAAGCGCTGGCTCAATGCCAAGGTGGGGGAGGCGGTAGCCAAAGGGGGGGCGGCGGAGGTGCTGCGGGCGTGGCGTCTGGTGGCGGCGAACTGCTGACCAGCCCCGGCTCGTGGTTTTACGACGTGATGGTCGCCCAGCAGGTGCAGCAGCGGGTGGCCCAGCAGCGCTATCAACTCGCAGTGCAGCAGGCCGAACAGAAGCAGCAGGAACTTGCTCAGCGAAAAGCCTGGTCCGAACAAAAGCGACAGGAAATCGCCGACCGCCGCCTGCGAATGCGAACCTTCCTGGCGCAGCAAAGCGGGACCGTGCCCCCCACGATGGCGGCCGTCTATTCCGCGGCGCTGACAACGTCGCGATAGCGGACGATCGTGGTGTTCTTGTTCGATTTTCTTTTCTATCCCGGAGCAGAACTCATGCAGCGGCACAAACGGCGTTGGCTCGAAAAACTCGAAGATCGCGCGTGCTTGACGGTCGCGGTAGCCGTCTCGCAGGGAGACCTCATCATCACCGGCTCGGCGGACGGAGCGGTCGAAATCACGGCGGTCGATGCGACGACCTACGAGGTCAAGGACAACGGCGTCGTGGTTTCGACCGCGACTGCCGTCAGCGACGACATTCGCATTGTGCTCGACAGCGGCGGCACGGCGAACGACGAGGTCACGCTCAACCTCAATGGCCAAGCGGTCGATGAGGTGCTGGTGAGCCTCGGCGGAGGAGACAACAGCTTTTCGCTGCAAGGCGGGACGGTGGCGGGTAATCTCTACTATCTGGGTGGTATTAACGACGATATGCTCACCATTGCCGCCGATGCGATCCTCCAAAAGGGGCTGCTGGCTCGCCTGGGAGATGGGGAAAACAGCGTTTCGCTCGCCGGCAGCGTCGCCCGCGATGTCGTGATCACCGGCGGTTTTGGCGACGATACGGTCGAACTGGCGGCCGGGGCCTCGGTGGGCCGGTCGCTGGCGACATCGCTTGGAGGAGGAGATAACAGCCTGAACATCGCTGGCGCGGTGGCCAAAAACGTCGCGTATTTCGGTTCGAGCGGCAACGATGGCGTGACCATCGCCAGCGGAGCGACGGTCGGCGGCAGCGTGCTCGCCAAGCTCGGCAGCGGCGACAACACCCTCACCCATGCCGGGGCGATCACGGGCGATCTGCGCGTTGCGAGCGCGAATGCGGCGGACGTGGTCGATACCTCGGCCGGCACCGTCGGTGGAGAGACCGTCGCCAATCTCGGCACCGGCCGGGGCGGGCGCGGCTGCTCTGGCCAATCGAAGACCGACGACACCACCACCGATACGACGACGACCGGAACCACGACGGCTGCCAGCGTGGTCGCTCCCGCGTTGCGAGCTCCTGCTTCTCGCGGTCGGCGGTAAATGTGCTTTCGACCAGCCCCCCACCCGGCTTGCCTGGGTGGAAGCCTGATTGCGAACCAGATCGCGCGAGAAAGCGTATCCGGTTCTCCCCTTGCTGGCGCGTTTGGCTTGTGTTCGCCCATCTATGGCCGCGCGGCGAGGGGGCCCGGGAGGCCCCCTTCAAAAACGCTGAACTCAGCCCAGACCGGAAAATGGTCGGAGACCTTGAGCGCCTGATCGACAGTCAGGTTGAACTCGCGCAAGAAGTCATAGACGCCGCCGCGCCCGGTATATTCGGGCGTGGCGACACTGTGAAAGAAAATGTTGTCGTATTGGGCGTTTTGCTTGGTGTTGGTCGGCGTGTTGTTGCTGACCACCCGCGCCAGGCCGCTGATCTGCCCTAGCTGGCCAAGATGCTTGTCGTTGACATTGAAGTCGCCCAGCAGGATCACGTCGTCCTCGCGGCGCTGATCGTCGCGCACGGCGAAGAACACGTCGTCGAGCACGTCGAGCTCCCGATCCACCTCGTCCGGATCGGTATGCACGTTGACGAGCGAAAACGTGAACGCCTGCTGCGGCGAGGTGCTGCGAGCCCGGAACCAGCCGACGAGCGGCTCGCGGTGCAAAAGGTCGTCCGGATCGTTGATCGTATAAAGCTGATTGCGATCGACCTCGATGCTCGCCAGGTCAAACACAAAGGCATATTGCTCTTTGCTATTCGTGCGCCCCAGCCGGGGACCGATGACATAGTCGTAGTGCGAGCGGCCGTCAGCATTGAGCATCGCCACCAACTGCGGCAGGATGTCTTGCGATTGGGCGCGAACTTCCTGAATCGCCACGACGTCGAAATTTCGCAGCACCTTGACGATCACATTCATGACAGCTGCATCGGCCAGCTTCGACTCGCCAAAGACCTGAATGTTCCAGGTGGCCACGCGAATCGTATCGGTGGCTCGCGGCGGCGGCGGACCGGCGGGATTCGTCGCCGGCGGGGCCGATCCCAAATTGATCGGCAGATTCTTAAGGCCCCCATTCTGCACCACCACGTAGCCAATCACCGCGGCAATGACGGCAAAGGCAAGCGACATCAGCTTCTTCATCGGCCCCTCCCTGGGCATGGCGCGGCAACTCGCGGCAGACCGCCGCGCGGCGCGGAAGGTAGCCGAAAGCCATCCTCGCGGCCAGAGCGATGCGCTGGTGCTAGCGGCCGCGGTGATCGTCACTACCACTCCCTAGCCGCGACCAAACCTGATCCCGGTTTTCGCGGCGGAGGAGTAATGGAGGGATGGAGAGACAGTGCTGGATGCCTGGGGCTTGCGCGGCGTAACATGGCGAATTGCCGGCCCACTCCGGCGTGCCAATCCCCTATCCATCAACCATTGCCGGTAAAGGCACCCCTGCCATGTCTCAAACCGACCTCGGAAAAATGCACTTCACGCGGATGGACCAGGGGACCGACGCGGATTTCCAGGTGCTGAAGCGGGTTCACGAGCGGACCCTGGAGGAGTTGCCCGACCGCTTGTTTGGTTTGCTCGATGCTCTCGGCCAGGACACGGCGTACAACATCACCCGCCGCGACCATTGCCTGCAGGCGGCAACCAGGGCGCTGCGCGACGGTAAGGACGAGGAGTATGTCGTCGTTGCCCTGCTGCACGACATCGGCGAATCGCTCGGCCCCTTCAACCACGGCGAGGTGATCGCGGCCGTCCTCAAGCCGTTCATCAGCCGGGACAATCACTTCCTGCTGGCGCATCACGGTCTCTTCCAGACGTACTTTTTCGCCACGCACCTGGGGCTCGATCCCACCGCACGAGACCGGTTCAAGGATGACCCCGCCTACGCCCGCACCGTCGAGTTTTGCGCGAAGTACGACGAGATTTCGTTCGACCCGGCTTATCGCAGCGAGCCCCTCTCCACCTTCGAGCCGATGGTGCGGCAATTGCTAGCCAAAGGTTGGTCTCCGCCGCGGTGAGCGAGGATCGACCGTGCCTTGCTGGGGAGGGGGAGAGGCGTTAGCGTAGGGCCTGAATTGGGGTTAGCGGGTTCACGCGAAATGTTCTCCAGACAGAGGTACCACTTTTATGCTCAAGGAACTTTTTGATCTTTCGGGGCGCGTCGCCCTCGTCACTGGCGGCAGCAAGGGGATTGGCAAGGCGGTGGCGCGCGGGCTGGCCGAAGCGGGGGCGAGCGTCGCCATTTCGGCCCGGCATGAGGAAGAACTGCAAAAGGCCAAAGCCGAGATTCAGCAGGGGCTGAACGTGCGCGTCGAGTATTTCGTGGCCGACATGATCGACCGCGCCGCGGTGAAAAAGCTGGCGGCCGGCGTGCTCGAAAAATTCGGCCGCTGCGACGTGCTCTTCAACAATGCCGGCAGCAACAAGCCCCAGCCGCTGGTCGATACGACCGACGAAGTGTGGGACAACATCGTCGAGTTGAACCTGACCAGTTGCATGGCCCTCAGCCGGGAATTGGCGCCATCGATGATCAAAAACAAATGGGGGCGGATCGTCTATACGTCGTCGATCATGGGGCTGGCGTCGAATCCCGCCCGGGGCTGCTATTCGGCCACCAAGGCGGCGCTGATCGGCATGGCTCGGGCGCAGGCGCTAGAACTGGGCCCGCACGGCATCACGGTGAATTGCCTCGCGCCGGGACCGATCGCCACCGACCTGCCCATGAGCATCCTCTCGCCCGAGCAGAAGAAGATTTTCGCCGACCGGACGGCCGTCAAGCGGTGGGGCGAAACGATCGACATGGTCGGCCCCGTGCTCATGCTGTGCACCAATGCCGGGGCCTTTGTCACCGGCAATGTGATCCTCGCCGACGGCGGCATTTTGTGCCGGACGTTTGATTGAGCGAGGGCAGGCCTCGCGCGCCAGAAATCACGTCGAATTGCCCGTTCAGCGTGAAATACGGTAGGATAAATGGCATGGGTGCCGCGGAAAAAATCGACCTGATTTCAGTGGACGACTACTTGGCGGGAGAACTCGCTTCTCCCGTCAAGCACGAGTATCTGGGCGGGATCGTCTATGCGATGGCGGGAGCGAGCAATGCCCACAATCGCATTGCCACCAACATCACGGGCAGCCTTCTCGTCCAGCTACGCGGCAAACGTTGCCAGCCCTTCAACTCGGACACCAAAGTCCGCGTTCGTTTGCCCACGCAGTGGCGGTTTTACTATTCGGATGCGCTGGTCGTTTGTCGCCCCAATCCGCCACACGAGTCGTTTCAGGATGATCCAGTCGTGATCGTCGAGGTGCTGTCGGAAGGGACGCGGCGAATCGACGAAGGGGAAAAGAAGGACGCCTACCTGACCATCCCTTCGCTGTGCGTGTACATCTTGGTGGAGCAAGACTTGCCCGCTGCGGTTGTGTTTCGCCGCGGCGAACAGGGTTTCGCGCGCGAAACTTTTCGTGGACGCGAGGCGGTGATTCCGCTGCCGGAGATTGAGGCGGAACTTTCGCTGGCGGAGATTTACGACCGGGCGGAATTCAACCGGCAATCAGGATCCGAAGGCGAGGCAGGTTAAGACGAGGCCTCGCTCCGAAGTTTCCCCTACCGCTGTCCCGGCCCCTGGTCACCGGCGGCAGCAAGCGGATCGGCAAGGCGGTGGCCTGCGGGCTGGCCGAGGCGGGGGCGAACATCGCAATCTCGGCCCGGCACGAAGAGGAATTGGGGCCGTTTTCACCGGCAACGTGATTCTGGCCGACGGCGGCATCTTGTGCCGGACGTTTGATTGAGCGACCAATCTCAATTGCGCCCGGACTGGCGCGGCGGCTTTGGCTCGGCGAGGTCGGAGATTTGGGCGACGCCTTTGTTGTCGAAGAACGTCCAGTCGCCATCCGGATCGAGGTAGATTCCCCTGCCCTTATTGTACATGAGCGCTTCGGGATGCTCGATTCGAATGCGGTCGCCGCTCACCAGTTGCACGGTGAATGCCTTGAAGGGCTTGCGCTTGCAGAATGCCCGCAGCATTTTCTCAAAATTCGCGGCTACTATGCTTATCAAAATAAGCGTTGCGAGGCCCACAATCAACAGCGTTTACCGCTGGCTTTGCCCCAGTGCCGAGGCGGTCGAATCGGTCGGCCCGGCACCAATGGTGCCGCGGGCGAGGCAACTGGCGACGCCGCCGCTGGGCAAATCGGTTTCGATCTCGATCACCTCGCGCAATTCACGCCCTTCGTCACCGGCGGTGAACGTGACCGGGATCAGATGCACCTTTTTCACGGTGTCGGTCGCCCGGAACTGAAATGCCGGATCGTCGCAGCGAATCGCCGTGATGCGGAAAGGCTGCTTTCCGGTGACCACCATTTGCTTCGTGACCGTTTGCCCCGGCTGCATCATGCCGAAGAACAGCGTGCTGGGGCTGATGGCCAGCGGCGGCACCACGCGCCCTTCGACCGGCAGCGAAACGCTCGGCAGGCGGTCGTCGTTGGTAACGAGGTTCAGCGTGTCGAAAATCGCGCCAGCGGGGGCATCCTCCTTCAGGCGGACGAGCATCTTGTACATGACGCCCCCCGCCACGCGGCGAGCATCGCTGAGCTCCACTTCGAGATGCGTGTTGACGCTCCGGACATCGACAATTTGCCAATCGGTCCGGCCCCGGTGCGTGATCGCGATTTCCTGCTCGGCGGGCGCGCCTTGCTGCACTTCGCCGAAGAGGACGCTGCCGGGCTGGAAATCGATGTCGCTATGGATGTTGCCGGCGATGCTGAGCTGCACCTCGGCATAGAAGGGCTTGTCGATGACGACGGTGAGGGTGCTGGTGCGCGGGCCGACGAAAGCCTTGGTGTTCAGCGTGGCGATGATCGCCCCTTTTTCCCAAGTTTTCAGCGTCGGCCGGGTGATCGTCGGCGTCGTGCAGCCGCAGCTCGTTTTCACATCGACGATGTGAACGTCTTCTTCATAGGGGTTCTGAATCTCGAAGACGAATTCGCTCTTCGAGCCGCGAGCGACGTTGCCAAAGTCGTGGCTAGTCGTCGTGAACATCTTTTGGGCCCATTCCTTGGCGTCAACGGCACTGGCCGCGATCGCCCCCAGCAGAATGGCCAACCCGACGTTGCGCAGCATGATGAACGTTCTCCCCCCGCGTGTGCGGCGTCCGCCCGGCGGACCGCCCTGCATTGTACGCTAGCAGCGACGCCAAACCAGCGCGCCGTGGCCCGCGTAATAACTCCGTCCCTAGGGATTATTCGGCCAGCGCCCCGTCGCTCTGCAACGCATTTTCGGACGCGCGCCAAGCCGGGCAAGCCAGGCCGACTTTGCCGCCCGGCCCACGGTAAGTTGACCTACTCCGGAAGTCCGGCTAGCATCGCCAGCAGGCAGGTATCTCATGCGCGTATCGCTAATTTCTTCCGCCGGTGTTCTGATGGCAGCCTGTGCCGTCTGGCCGGCGACTGCGCTGGGCGTAACTCCCGAAAGCCCCGAAGTGAAGGCTTGTATCGCCAGGGGGATGCAGTTCCTGGCGAGCGGCACCGATACGCGTCTGGGAGGGAGCTGCCTCTTGGGGCTGGCGTTCATCAAAAGCGGCGCGCCGGCCGAACATCCGCAGGTGGCGGCGGCGGTGAAGGCGTGCGAAGCGTCGAAAGCCGATGACGACCTCTATAGCCTGGGCCTGGCCCTCATTTTTCTCTGCGAGCTGGATCCGACCAAGCATCAGGCCACGGCCCAAAAATTCATCGACGAACTGCTGAAGCTGCAAAAGCCGCATGGCGGCTGGGGCTATCGCGAAGAGCAGACCGGCGATACCTCGCAAACGCAATATGCCGCTCTGGGACTCTGGAACGCGATTCGCCAGGGGGGCTTCAACATTCCGATGGATCGGGTCGAAAGGCTGTGCGGGTGGCTGTTGCGGACGCAGGACCCTAGCGGGGCCTGGGGTTATCAAGGGGTCGATCCGGGAAATGGCAACCGGGTGCCGCAGTCCGACATTCGACCGTCGCTCGTCGCGGCCGGATTGGGTTCGCTCTACATCTGCGCCGATTTGCTGGGGATCACCGACGTAAAAAAGCAGGTCGCTGAGTCCGGGGTGCCCGCCGCGCTCCGGCCCATCGATAGCGCCGCGCCGGCGGACACGGCCAAGCGCTTCGTGACCCGGGCGATTGATCATACCGCGGTGCGCCGCGCGATGGCCGATGGCAACCAATGGTTCGTGCGGAACCCGGCGATCGAAGTGAATCCTTGGAACTACTATTACCTCTACGGCCTGGAGCGCTATTACAGCTTTCGTGAGTTGGGGGAAAAGCGGGTCGAGGCGGAGCCGAAGTGGTACAACGATTGCTTCGCCTTTTTGCAGCGCAAGCAAGCCCCCGAAGGGCAATGGCAATCCGAGGACACGGATCACGTGAATACGGCGTTCGCGGTGCTGTGCCTGATGCGGAGTTCGAAGAAGTCGATTCAGAAGGTGGTGCCCAACTTGGGAGATGGCGTGCTACTGGGGGGCATGGGGCTGCCGCCGGCGACGGCGGACCTGGTCGAACGCGACGGCAAGCTCGTGGCGACGCCGCTGGCGGGTTCGGTCGATGAATTGCTGGCGGCACTGGAAGACCCCGCCAATGAAGAGGCGACTCGCCTCGCCGAATCGAAAACGGCGGTGGCGCTGGATGGGGATGTCACCAAGCGGGCCGGGCAAATCGTGAGGCTGCGGTCGCTGGTTTCGGCGGGGAGCTACGAATCGCGGCTGGTGGCGGTGCGGACGCTGGCGAAGGTCCGCGATCTCGATAACGTGCCGATTTTGCTCTATGCCCTGACCGACCCCGACCTGCGGATCGTCCGCGAAGCCGACCGGGGCCTGCGCTTCATCAGCCGCAAATTCGCCGGCGTTGGCCCGCTCGACGAGCCAACTAACGCGGACGTGCAAAAGCTGATTAAGGCGTGGAAAGAGTGGTATCTGAACATCCGCCCCGACGCCGAACTCTTGGACTAGCCGCCGCATGGCCAGCATTCAAATCGGCGATCAGGCACCGGCGATCTCCGGCGTTTCGCAGACCGGGCAAGCGGTGTCGCTGGCTGAATTTTTCGGCCAGAAGGTGGTGGTGCTCTATTTCTATCCGCAAGACAACACGCCGATATGCACCGCCGAGGCGTGCGCGTTTCGCGATGCGTATGAAGATTTTCTGGCCGGCGGGGCGGTCGTGATTGGCATTAGCGGCGATTCGCGCGAAAGCCACGCCCAGTTCGCCAGCGGCCGGAAATTGCCGTTCATCCTGCTAAGCGATGAAGACGGCGCGATGCGGCGAGCCTTTGGAGTGCCAAAGACACTGGGCATTTTGGCGGGGCGCGTGACCTACGTGATCGATAAGCAGGGAATCGTGCGGCACATTTTCAATTCGCAATTTTCGGCCAGCAAGCACGTGACCGAAGCACTGGCGATGGTGAAGAAACTGGCGACGGAAGCTGCGTAACGATTGCTACCCGCCAAACCGCGACTTCAGCGTCAGGAAGTGCTTTTCGAACAGGTTCCAGCTCGCCAGGGCGACGAGCGTCGTCAGGGCGAACATCAGGCCGCAATAGATTGCTTGGCCGAGCCAAACGCTGCCGGTGGCGGCGGCCAGTCCCGGCGCGGTGACGAGGCCCGCCAGCAGCGGAATGAGCAGATTCTGAAAGACGTACATCGCATAGCTGTATTTGCCGAAAAAGCGGAAGATCGCCGAGTTGCCAAAGCGGGCTCGCCAGGTGTTTGGCCGAGCGACGAGCGTCAGGACCAGCAGTGAACCGAAGAAAACGGCCCAAATCGTCGGTGGCAGGCCCAGCAGTCGGCCACCGACGAACGACTGGCAAATCAAGGCCGCGCCGCTGAGAATCGCGGTGGGCCATGCCCGTCGCACGAGCCAGGCGAGGCCGTTCTCGCCGCGCGCGGCCAGTGCGAGCCAGGCTCCAATCGCCAGGCTATCGAGACGTAGGAGCGTGAAGACTTCGGCGGCGACGTCGTTCCCACCCGCGGCCAGCCACGACACGCGGGCGGCAAGCGAGGCGACGGCCAAACCGCCGCAAATGCGCAGCGCGGTGGTTCGCGACGTGCAATAAATTACGAGCGGCCAAACGAGATAGAAGTGCTCTTCGACCGCCAGCGACCAGAAATGGTCGAGCGGGCCAAAGGGCCAACTTCCCGTGGCGGCTTGCAAGACGTTCGAGCCGTAGAGCCAGAGCCACGCCTGATGGGTGGCGGCGGGGCGCATGGCGGTCGCGGCGGCGGATGAAAGCCACGGGAGGATCAAGATCGCGAGCACCAAGACGCCGTAATACAGCGGAAAAATGCGGAGCGAGCGGCGGATATAGAAATTGCGGAAATAGTGTGATTTCCCCTTTGCGTCATGCAAAATCCCCGTAATGAGGAACCCCGACAGGACGAAAAACAGATCGACCCCCCGGCTGCCGAGGGCGATCAGGCCGGGATCGGCGAGGGCGGTGGCGGGACCGTGGCCGCCGCCGCCAAAGCGATAGAGCGTGACCAGGACGATCGCCAGCCCGCGAACGGCATCGAGTGCCGGCAAATGGCCGCGCAGGTTGACGCTGGGAATCTCCGCCGGCGCAAGGAGCGGGCGAAGGATTGCCAAGCTATCGCGGCGAGCCGTTCGCCAAACCATCGGGCGATCCTCGTGTAGCTCAAGAGATGCCTAAAGCTACGTCGCGGCAATTCAAGAGATTGAGTTCCTCGTGCGGAGTGGCCACCCTGTCGAGGGACAGCCCGCGTAATCGGCAGAACCGGCGTTGCTATCGACAATTTCCCCCCAAACCGCGTAGTATGATTGTCATCGGGCCACGTTGACGGCGAGGAGAGAGGCCAATGCGCCAGGGTTTCGCGTTCACTTTTTCGGTCGGTCTGATACTCCCCCTGACGGTGGCGGCCAGCGGGGCCACGCCGACATCGAGCCAAATCGCCGGTTGGCTGAAGCAGCTCGACGACGAGAACTATTCGCGCCGCGAGGAAGCGAGCGAACGACTGCTCGCGGCTGGCGAGGCGGCGATCGACGCGCTGGCCCAAGGAGTCCTAAGTAGCAGCCCCGAAGCCGCCTGGCGAGCCGGCGAAACGCTCAAGCAAATCGCCGTCACTGGGAATGAAAAGCAGCTCGAGCGCGTGGCCCTCGCGCTGGCCAGGCTCGAAAAGCAGGGTCGGCCCGGCATGGGGAAGGTGGTCGCCGAGATTCGGGGCCGGCAAAAGAAGCTGCGGCACGACCGGGCGGCGAGTCTGATTCGTGGCGCGGGGGGCCAGCTGGTTGGCGGCGATGGACAATTTGAAGAAGGCTTATCGCTCGTCATCGATGGGGGAATCGAAGTTTTGCCGGATGTTGATTTCGACATCGTCGGTGCCGCGGAAGTCGCCGAGGCGGAGGACGAGTTGGCCCCCGCCGCGCCAATCGCGCTACGCGACGCGGTGAAAGAGCTGTTCGATGAAGCGGTTCCGCGGGCTCCCGTGGCACCGGGCGGCGATGAATTGGCCGAAGAGCCACTGGTCGAGGCCGTGGGAGTGGCCGGCATTGCGCTGGGGGGCGAAGATATCGTCGCCGCGGATGAGTTTTTCATGCTGGGGGGCGTGGATGTCGAGGATGCGGAGGTGGCCGAGCATCAGGTGGTCGAAGCGCTAACGCTCGACGCGAATTGGCGTGGCGGGGACGATGGCTTGCGGCCGATCCGCGATTTGCCGGACATTGCCAGCATCGAAATTCGGGGCGCGAAGCTGACCGACGAGGCCCTGATCATTCTCGCGGGCCTTCCCAAGCTGGCGCGGGTCCATTTTCAGGGGACGAAGTTCAGCCATCGGGCTTTGCACCGGTTTCGCACCGCCAAGCCGGAAGCTGCCGTCTTTTGCCAAGGAGAGGCGATGCTGGGGATTCATGCCGATACGACTGGCGACTGCGTGATCACGAGCGTTTATTTCGGCAGCGGGGCGTATGAGGCGGGGCTGCGCGACGGCGATAAGATTTTGGCGGTGGATGGCCTGGCGACCCGCGATTTTAGCGACCTGACGATTGCCGTTTATCCGCACGCTCCGGGCGATAAGCTGCAGGTGGAGTTTGAGCGCGGGGGGGAGCGGAAGAAGACCGAGGTGACGCTCAAGGCCCGCAATGTCTTGGAACAGCGGAGCGAATAGCCGCATTCCTGGTTCGGATCGCCGCTGAATTGTGGGCGGGGCGAAACCTTCTGGCGCGAGCGTGGTTAGAGAAGGAGAACCGCGCACGGTACCTGCGCGTGACCAACCTAGTCACGGCGGGCCGAACTTCGCGAAAAAGTTGCGTCGCGGTGCCGCCGCGCAAGGTGAACGCCGGTCAGGGTTTGCGTCGCGCGGGCGCGTCGTAATTGGGAACTGCGCGAGAAAATCGTGCGCTAGTTCATTGACAATGTGTATGGACGTTTAGTATAATGCGGCGCGGCCGAAGGTGCGCGAAGCGGCCGCGACTTGCCGTCACTGGAGGTGGATCGGAAAGCGATGAGGAGTTAGTGGTTTGGAGGGGTTTTTATACTTGGTTTCCACTTAGGGCCTGTTGCTCGTTTTTGGAACCCTGGAGACCACGGAAGGGGCGAATTTCCCGCGGTTTTTGAGGCTAAATCGTAGCGCAGGTTTCCAGCGCTAGTCGATTCGTGGAAACCGTGCTTAAGTCGTTTCGGCACAACGCTTTAGCGATGAAAAATGTCTCAAAAGTGACAGATGGAGTGGAAACCAGATTTGACGGACGGATTTCCGGGCACCGAACGCTCAATCTGGCCCATTCTTCAGGAGTAAAAACATGTCGCGTCTAGCCGCCTTCCGTCTGCCTGCCATCGGTCTCGTGTTGTGGGCCGCGCCGCTGGTGGCGGCCGATTGGTGCGGGTTCCGCGGGCCGGGAGGAACCGGGTTCAGCGGCGAGACCGGCCTGCCAACGACTTGGAGCGCGACGGAAAACGTCGCTTGGAAGACAGAGTTGCCCGGCCCTGGCGCATCGAGCCCGATCATCATCGGCGATAAGGTGCTGGTCACTTGCTTTCGCGGCGCGGGAACGAGCAGCCTCGCCCGAGTGCTCGTTTGTGCCGACCGGGCCAGCGGGAAAATCCTGTGGACGAAGGAAGTGGCGGCCAAGTCGAACGAAGATCGCTACGGCGGGCAGCTCACGTCGCACGGCTACGCCAGCAGCACGCCGATCAGCGATGGCGATAAGGTCTTCGTGTTTTATGGCAAGTCGGGAGTGCTGGCGTATGATCTGGCCGGCAACGATTTGTGGCAAGCCGACGTCGGCAGCGGCTCGGCACCGATGGGCTGGGGTTCGGGGACGAGTCCGACGCTGTATAAGAACCTCGTCATCGTGAACGCCGGCGCCGAGAGCGAAGCGCTCGTTGCCCTCGATAAGTCCACCGGCAAGCAAGCATGGAGAGCCGATTCGGGCTCGCTATCGATGTGCTGGGGCTCGCCGATCATCGTGACCTCCGCCGACGGTCGCGATGACCTGGTGCTGTGCGTGCCGCAAGAAATCTGGGGGTTCAATCCCGAGACGGGGAAGCTGCGGTGGTATTGCGATGGGATCGCCGAGAACGCGATGTGTACGTCGGTCGTGTCGAAAGACGGCGTGGTCTATGCGATTGGTGGCCGGCGCGGTGGGGCGGTCGCGGTGAAGGCGGGCGGGCGCGGGGATGTGAATAAGGACGTGGTCTGGCGGAAGTCGGTCGGGTCGTATGTCACATCGCCGGTGATCGTCGGCGAGCATCTGTATTGGGTCAGCGATAACGGAACCGCCTGCTGCCTGAAGCTGATCGACGGCGAGACGGTGTTTCGCGAGCGAATTGCGGGCGGCGGCCAGCTCTATGGCTCGGTCACGGCGGCCGACGGCAAGCTGTTTGCTTTCACGCGCAACAGCGGGGCGGCGGTCATCGCGGCCGAGCCAGCCTTCAAGCAATTAGCCCACAATAAGCTCGACGGAGACGCGGGAACGTTCAACTCGACGCCGGCCGTTCACCAGGGGCAATTGCTGGTGCGGAGCGATGAGTATTTGTATTGCCTGGGGCAGAAGTAACCCCCGCTTACCGGCCAGCCTTGGACATTCGCTTGCCGCGTGGCTCCCACCCCTCGAGGGCGAGCAAGCGGCGCTTCGTGGCGAGGCCATCGGGCGCCGAATAGCCGCCGAGAGAGCCCGCCGCGCCGAGCACGCGATGGCACGGAATGATCAGCGGAAAGCGATTGTGCGACATGACGCTGCCGACGGCCCGCGCCGCCCCCGGCGCGCCGGCGATTGCCGCTAGTTCGCCATAAGTACGGGTTTTGCCGCGGGGAATTCGCCGGCAGGCCAGGGCGACTTTGCGTTGAAACGGCGTCAGATGCGATAAATCGAGGGGGACATCGGCGAGCGAGACCGCTTCGCCCGCGGCATAGGCGGCCAGTCGCTCGGCCAGATCGGCGACCCACGGCGGCAAGTCGCGGCGATTGGTCGCCGTCCAGTCCCCCGTGCCCTCCAAGCCGGCGATAGCCGCCGCCGCGCTCGGATGACCAAAAGCGAGCCGCGCAAGCTGGTCGTCTTGCCAAGCCAAGGCCATCCAGCCGAGGCTCGTAGGGAAGGAGTGGGAAGGCATGAGATTTCAGATTGCGGATTGCGAAGTGCGAAGGGCAAATTTGCGAACTCGATCACTATAACGGATGTCGGGCACCTCAAGTTCTCCGACCAAATGACCACGGACAACTGACAACGGATCACGGACCAATGACTCTCCCACCACTTTGCACCCCCGCAACCGGCTACCTATACTCAGGAGTAGCGGCGAAGGAGCGGGAAACGAATCACGAAGGAAGAGGATCGCATGGGTCGATATCAGTCCTACACCGACGATTACTACGTCAATCTGAATCTCAACACCGAGATGGAGTTGCCCCAAAGCCGCGACACGGTGCTGCATTTTTTCGAGCAACTGAAAAAGAGCTACCCGGCAATGCGGAATTTTTATAGCCGCGAGCGGGGGGAATTCGTGCTCGAAGAGGATAAGGATCGGGGCGATTACCGTTGGGCGAGCATCGAAGGGCGGCGAGTCTGCTCGGGCTACGTCAATCCGCCGTCGGTCGAAGAGGCCCTCAAGCAGCACGCGCAGGTCCTCGATCTGGCTCCCTACGCCCTGTCGATCAGCCCGCTCGACTGCGAATCGCTCAATGTGATGTACGGCTTCGACTACAACTATCGGGGCAATCACAACCAGCTTTTGGTGGACGCGCTTGGCGTGGTTCCGGCATTTGAAAAGATGACCGGCATTCCGGGGGCGACGATTCTGGCCAACGAGCCGTCGATTCAGTTCGCGCTCGACGAGGATTGCCGCATCCAGTGCCGCTTGAGCATCGAAACACGAACGAGCGCCTACCACGTGCGCACCAAGGAATTCCCCGAAGAGCAGATCAGCGTCTATTTCACGGCCCGCCGCTATGGCAGCCTGGATGGGAGCGAGACGTATGTCTCGGCGATGAACAAGCTGGCCGAACTGTGCCAGGAGATCGTCGATAACTACGTCGTCGAGAATGTCCTGCGCCCGCTGCAGCAGGCGATTGCGATTGGCTGACGCGAAACGCGAGGGACCGACTGATGAATCGCCGCAGCATCAACTTCGTCGTGGCGCTACTGGGCCTGCTTGCCAACCAGGGTTCCGCCGCCGAGCCGCTGCTGGAAAAGCTCGACTTGTTCGAGTCGGGGCGCGAGGGGTACGCGCTTTATCGCATTCCAGGGCTCGTTTGCACGGCGCGGGGGTCGGTGCTCGCCTATTGCGAGGCTCGCCGCACCGGCAAGAGCGATTGGGACACGATCGACATCTTGCTCCGCCGCAGCACCGATGGCGGCAAGACCTGGAGCCCGCCGCGCAAGATTGCCGATGTCCCCGGCCCTAAGACGAAGAACCCGGTGGCCCTCGCGCAGAAGCTGGCCAACCCCGACGATGTGACCTACAACAACGCCGTCGCCTTCGTTGATCGCGTGGCCAGCACGGGAGACAAGAGCGTCGTGCATTTTCTCTTCTGTCTCGAATACATGCGTTGCTTTCACATTCGCAGCGACGACGACGGACAGACCTTCAGCCCGCCGGTGGAAATCACCGCCACGTTCGACAAATTCCGCCCCGAATACGACTGGAAAGTGCTCGCCACCGGCCCTGCGCATGGCATCCAGTTGCGGTCGGGTCGGCTGGTGGTGCCGGTCTGGCTCTCGACGGGTACCGGCGGGCATGCCCATCGGCCGAGCGTGACCACGACCATCTTTAGCGACGACCACGGCCAAACCTGGCAGCGTGGCGAGATCGCCGTCCCCAACACGGCCGAGTGGATCAACCCGAACGAAACGGTGCTCGTGGAGCTAGCCGATGGGCGCGTGATGCTGAACGCGCGGAGCGAATCGACGACTCATCGCCGCCTGGCGACGATCAGCCCCGACGGCGCGACTGGCTGGTCGCGGCCGAAGTTCGACGAAGCGCTGCTGGAACCTATTTGCATGGCCAGCATCGTCCGCCATTCGACCACCACGACGAGCGACAAGAACCGGATCGTCTTCGCCAATCCGCACAATCTGGATCGAGCCGACGGCAAAGCCAAAGAGGGCGCGAGCCGCGACCGCAAGAATCTGTCGATCAAGCTGAGTTATGACGAAGGGAGCACCTGGGGCGTGAACAAGCCGCTGGAGCCGGGCCATAGCGCCTATAGCGACCTTGCCGTGCTGCCCGCTGGCACGATCTTGTGCCTTTATGAGCGGGGCAGATCGGCTGACGCGACCCAACCAAAGCCGACGAGCTACGCCTATTTGACGCTCGCCCGCTTCAATCTGGAATGGCTGACGGACGGCAAGGACGGCGGCAAGTAGCTCGCCCGCGTCGCGTCAGGTTCCTACAGCCTCATGCCGAGAATGAGGCCGTGCTTGTGCAGGGCCTCTTCGATTTCCTGCAGGCGCATGGCGTCGCCGCGGCAGGCGGCTTGAATGTCGCGCGGCGTTTTCACCACCAGTTGGGCGACGGTGGTGATTCCCTCGCTTTCGAGATGATTCGTGGCCCGAATCGAAAGTTGCAGATCATGGATGCTCATCGCCAGAATTCGACTCAAGCCCTGGCGATAGAGGTCCTCGGTGCCGGCCCGCGTCATCGACCACCAGGCGCAAAAGCGGACCGCGTCGTCAGGGGAAACGCGGCCATGCACGAGCGCGGCGACGATGTCGCCATCGAGCACGCCGGCCGACTCGGCCATGTCGAGCGCTCGCGAGAGCGAGGCCCAGGCCCGCGGGGTGGAGAACGGCGCGGGAACATCGGGGACGCCGCGAAGCAAGGCGTTGCGGTCGTCGCGGATGAACGCGGTGATTTCGCGGCGAACCTGATTCCTTTCGGCCCAGGCCAGCCATTCATCGACATCGACCCGCACCTGCAAGATGACGACGCGATTGACCAGCGCGCTGCTGATCGTTCGCACGAGCGCCCGGTCTTC
The DNA here is from genome assembly GCA_033762315.1 of Pirellulaceae bacterium. Classification (GTDB taxonomy): domain Bacteria; phylum Planctomycetota; class Planctomycetia; order Pirellulales; family Pirellulaceae; genus CAYLLN01. Next base: position 15,078 of record JANRLS010000249.1, on the reverse strand, counting down.
GGTCCGATTGCCGGCGGCGACGACCCAAGTGCCGGCGGGCAAAGCGTGCTCTCCCAGCCGACGCTCCAGGAGCAGCGAATAGAACGCCTTTTGGATGTCGGGCGTGCAAGCGGGGAGCTCGTCGAGAAACAGGCAGAACGGCTCGTCGGTCTCGGGCAGCAGCACGCGCGGCGGGCAGAAGACGCTCCGCTCGCCGACGATGTAGGGGACGCCGGTCACGTCCTCCGGGGCGATCTGCGTTCCCAAGAGCGACTTGCAGGGGAGCCCCGCAGCGGCCGCGGCCTGGGCGACGACATCGGACTTGCCCACGCCCGGCGGTGAGAGAATTAGAAAGCTCTGCTCGTGCGCGGCGCACGAGACGAGCGCCTTGGCCTGGCTGAGCGTTACCGTTTCGATCAGGCGTTCGCCGTCGGCGGACATGGGATGCTGGGGGGAAATGGGTTCGAAGTTTGGATCGACAGCTCAGGCCGGCAAGCGCCAGCCATCGGGACAATACAGATCGCGGGTCATGGCCTGGGTCGGGCGGTCGGCCCGCTCCTGGCCATCCTGGTAGCACAGCACGAGGAACTCGGTCAAGCGGCGGTGGTCCATCCGCAGGGCGGCGGTCCAGGCCTGTTGCCACAGCGCGTCGCTCGGGCGCGAAACTGGTCCGTACTCGCGCAGCACCCGCGAATCTCGCGGATCGAACCGCGCGCGATGCGCATTGTGCAACAGCACCAAGCTCCAAACCATCACCGGGTCGCTGCCGCGATCGAGCGCGCGGGTCAACACGCGGACGTTGCTCTTGTACATGCGGCCGAGGCCGCCGAGAAACAGGCCGTGGCCGATCCGCAGGTTGCTCAGGGCCTGCATTTCGTCGGACTGCAAAATCCAGGCGTATTTGCCGAGTTGCCCCGGCTGGTGGGCGATGAGCAAGGCGGCATAGGCCCGTGCCGCTCGGCCGCGGAGCTCTTCGTCCGGCAACAGGCGATGGAAGGGCTCCATGTCGAGCGCGAGCCAGCAATCGCGCAAGGTCAAGGTGCCACCTCGCAGCGCTCGAGCCAGTGCCTCTTGCAGCCGGGCCGATGGCTGGCGAAGAGCTTGCGCCGCCGCGCGCCAATCGCTGGTTGGCTGGCCGGCCGCGAGCGCGACGAGCCTGGTGAGCGCCGGTTCGCGGCGGGCCAACTCGGCTCGCACGCGGGCGCGCAGCTCGTCGATTTCGATCGCCGGGCGCTTGGCCGCGCCTTTGCCCGCCTTACGGCGGCGGCGCAGCAGCGCCTCCTCGACTTGCTCCAGCTCGCCGGGGGGCTCGATCTCGTGCTCGATCCAGGTGTCGTCAACGTTCGGGGCCTCCTCGGCCGGCGGAGCGTAGCCCGGCAGATCGCGCATGCGCACGAAGCCATGCCGCAGCAGATACTCCATGTCGGCCGAGCCGAGAGCGCCGCGCTGCCAGAAGTGTTTGACGAGTTGGGTGATGACTTTCATGGGTTGGCGAACCTCGGAGTGCGGGGTCGAATTGAACCGGACGCCGCTCGGATTACGCCGGGCGGACGCCAACCTTACAAGTCGCGGTCAGTTTTCGCGGAGTTTGTCTCGAATTCGCATCCAGATATCGGCCATGATCGCGCCGGGAATCGTCCGACTGTCGCGGCGAACGCGGTGCTGCAAATGGCGCGGATAGGTCGCCAGCAAGGCCGCTTTCGCCGCTTCGTGCTGCGAGAACTTGGCCCAACAGGCTTGATGCATGAGCCGCCAATGCTCGGGCGAACCGGCACGGATTTGGCATCCCTCCCAGGTGATGAATTCGACGGAATCGAGACCGGCGGCTGCGTTCTTCGCTTCCGTCCCTGCCAGCAGCGCGACGCGGCGGCGCTCGGCCGGATCAGCGAACTTGAGCCCCTGCCAGAAGCCTTCGACCGAGCCGTAGGGTTCCCCTTCGAGCTCAAAGGGCGTGGCGGCGAAATTCGAAATCAGTCGCACTTGCTCGTCGGGATGCGTGCTGAGCACATTGAGCGGCTCGCGGCAGGCGAGCGACTGCGGACCCAGGACGGCCAGCGACATCCCGCTGCCGTGGTCGGTCTGCGCGAGGAGCACATGGCCGCTGTGCTGCTCTTTCCAGGCCACGAGCGCGGCGGTTTCCGCCTCGCTTTCGCCGCGGAGGATGAGACGGCCGGATTGGAAGTTGACGTTCATGGTCGCGGGTGGCCAGATCAGGCCGCCAAGGAGGTTCCCCAGGAATGAAGTGTCGTCAGACCCCCGGCTGGTTCACGGCGGCAATGCCGAATTGCCAACCGCATGGCAACCTCCCGCTCGCCGGACGTGATAGGTCGGAATCGCTCCATAGCTTTTCGCCAGCGGCGTGATGCCGACATACTCGCAGCGAAAATCGCGGACTCCCGCCGCCGCCGCCAGGGCCGCGAACTCTTGACTGGCGAAAACCTCGCCCGGCGGAGTGATCGGCTCGATGCGTGCCGCCCGGCTGACGTGCGTGCCGCTGAAGTTCGGATGTCCGGTGACCGGATCGATGCAAGAATAGACTGGCCCGGCGTGCAAGGCGATTCGCAGCCGTAAGTTGTCTGGCAGCCCGTGCTGGGCCAACAATTCCGGGGGCGGAAAATCGGCCAGTTCCAGAGCAAAGAGCCCCGCATCGCGAACGCTCGCGAACACGAAGTAGAGCCCGTCTCCCCAGGTGTCTTTCAGCTCCGGTGGATGCCTCGTCATCGCCGGCAGCCGGCTGATGCCACCCAGAAAGTGCTTCACGAAGCTGGGGATTTGCTCTTCGGTCAGCTTGCTGAAGTTCAGGGCGTCGGCGAACAAGAGCGCCATGATCCGCATGGCGAACTCGGGTTCCTCGCCGGCCGGAGCGACCGGATCCGCCGCAGGTTTCGCGGCCGGTCGCAACTCAACCACGCCACCGGGGTTGGCAAGTTCCAGCCATTCGATGTCGTATCCCAGGCTTTGCCAGCGCGTTTCCAGCTCGCTCCGCTCAGCGGGAAGTGTGCCGCGCACCGCCAGCGGCAAGAGCGGGGTCTCCAGGCGCTCGGCGCGAAGCTGACCAAGCCCGTGCAGCAGCAACTGGGCGAACTCGCCGGCGATCGCGCCTTGGTGCCTCATCCGTTGCTCCGAGGCGTGTCGCACCGAAGTGGCCCGCCGCAACACCGCGTCAAGCCGAGCGTCCCAGCCGGCCAGGCCCGCATGATCTTGCCGCAACAGGGTGAGGTCGTAAGGGAGCACGACATGCGCGTCTCCCCCCAATGCCAACACCGCCTCCAAAAACAGCACGTCCAGAGCCGAGAGCGCTCCCGCGTAGCCGAACTTCACACCGTGGCGGGTCAGCCGTTCGCGCATTTCGCCGGCGAGTCGTCCCTCCAGCTCCGGTGGAATCGAGGACGAGCGTTGGCTGGCCTCCATGCAACCCTGCCCGGAAAACACCGCCACTTTGGGGATTGAAAACCATTGGTCCACGCGCGAACGATCTTCGCGCAGATGGTCGGCAATGAGCCGCGCGTTGCGGCGGGTCGAAGTCAGATCGCCGAAGTTGCCGCGGCCAACTTCGGCCGCTTGCCGATAAAACTCCGCGGCCGCCGACCACTCTCCCAGCACGAGCGATGCCTCGCCCGCTGCCGCCAGTGGGTAGTACTGCGCTCCCTGCCGAAGCTCCATTCGGCAACTGGCGAGCACCTCGCCGGCCAGCGCTCTCGCCCGCTCGCGCTCGCCGAGCAGCAGCACGAGGGTCGCCGCGTTGATGCCCGAATAGTAACCCCGGCTGTGCCGATACGCTTCCTCATAGCACTGCGTGGCCGCGCGTAAATGGTCGTGGCCCACGGCCACATCGCCGGCTTGCGACCACAGGTCCTTGTAGGTTCGACCTAAGATGCCCAGGGTCTCTTCGTCGCGATGCCCTTCGTCGCGTAGCGCCCGCAAAATGGCGTTCGCCCGGAGCGTCGCTCCGCACCGAGCCAGCGCCAAAGCGGCATGTCGCCGCAAGGTGGGGTCGTCCGCGAATCGCTCCAATCCCTTGCGCATGGCGTCATAGGCCACCAGTGGCTCGCCAAGTTTGAGCACTCGTTGCCCGAATTGACGATAGTCCGTCAGGCTCCACTGGTCGGGCACGTTCGCTCGCCATCGGGCCAAGAGTTGATCCAGACTCAACCCGTCGAGGCCGCCAGACGGCTGATTCGCGGGCACCGCGGAGGTCGCCTCAGCCTCGAATTGCGGAGTACTGGCCATGAGATGCTCGCGTCCTTCTGGTGCGGCCGAGCGCGAATATAGCACAATCGCCATCTCCGGTCGCCGATTCGTTTTCCCTTTACCTGGGCTTTGGAGTATCATGCGGCTGGGATGCTGAAACCATGAAGCTGCTTATCCTGGGCACTGCCGGCTATCATCCGAGCGAAACTCGGCAGACGACTTGCCTGATGCTGCCGAGCGAGGGGATCGTTTTCGACGCCGGAACATCGTTCTTCCGCGTCCGCGAGCATCTCGTCACCCCCACGCTCGACATTCTGCTCTCGCATACGCACCTCGACCACAGCGTCGGTCTCACCTTTCTGCTCGATGTGCTGCTGCACAAAGCAACCGAGCGGGTGACGGTCCATGCCGCGGCCGACAAGCTGGCGACCATCGAAAACCACCTCTTCGCTGACCAACTCTTTCCCGTGCCGCCGCGCTTCGAGCGCCGGCCGACGCCGCCGCGCTGGCGGCTTGCTGGGGGAGTCGAGGTCACTGCGTTTCCGCTCGATCATCCCGGCGGCTCGCAAGGCTACCGACTTGACTGGCCCGAACGGTCGCTCGCGTTCGTCACCGATACGACGAGCAAGGGGGCCGAGTCGCCGTATCTCGACCAGGTGCGCGGGGTCGATTTGCTGGTGCATGAGTGCAACTTTCGCGACGAGCAAGCTGAGTTCGCCAATCTGACCGGGCATAGCTGCGTCTCCCCCGTGCTGAAATTGGCGGCCGCGGCGGGAGTCAAGCGGCTGGTGCTGACGCACTTCAACCCGCTGGAAACGGACGCCGATCCGGTGGGATTGGCCGCCGCGCGGGGCATATTTCCCAGCACGCTGCTCGCCGTCGATGGGATGGAGATCGACTTCTGACGCGGCGAATCTCGCGTCGCTCAAGCCAGTCAAAATTGCGGCGGGCGGGCCGTTTGCGCGGCGGGCGGCGGGGGGTACGATGCTGCAATCGACGAATTGCCTCTCGCCTTGCCCCCCGCCCCGGAATTGCCCATGCCGACGCAGTCCCCCCCGGCCGCCGCGGTCGATCCCAAAGCGGCGATGCGCCGCGCCGCCTACGACGCCCGCAACGCCCAGCCCGACAAAGACACTCTCAGCGAGCGTGCTCTGGCTGCCTTTTTGACGCTTGCCGAATACCAGCAAGCGGCAACGGCCCTGTGGTATATCGACTGCCGGTCCGAGCTCCGCACGCGGCAAGCGCTGCCCGCCGCGCTGGCCGCGGGGCGGCGAATCGTCGTGCCGTATTGCACGGTCGATGAGCGCGGAGCCAACAAGCTGGGCCTGTGGTGGCTGGAAAGCATGGACGAGCTGATCGTCGGCAAGTGGAAAATTCTGGAACCGCCGCAAGACCGCTGGGGCGAGCCTGGGAAGGAGATTGCTCCGGCGGAAATCGACATCGTCATGGTCCCCGGTGTCGGCTTTAGTCGCGAAGGGGGCCGAATGGGCAACGGCCAAGGCTATTACGACCGCCTGCTAACGAACGTCCGACCCAATTGCGCGCTCGTCGGCTTGTGCTACGAGAGTCAACTGTTCGACGATCTGGTGGTCAGCCCGCACGACGTTTTCATGGACAAGGTCGTCACCGAAAGCGCGGTCTATCGGGGCCGCGGCCGGCGCTAGATTCTCGCAGGATTCGCACTCATGCCCGCCCTGATTGAAGACACCTACGCCGAGGCGTTTCGCAGCCTGTATGTCGAGTTTCTCGTCACCGCCCAAAGTCCGCGGTGGGTCGAGCACGCGGTGGCCGCCGTGACCGGCAATGCTTCGAGCACGATTTTGTGCGACTGCGAAGCGGGGGTCGATCGCTACGCTGGTCCCGGCGGCGACGAAGCGATCGCCACCCCCGACGGCCGTCCCGGCGCGATCGTGCAATTGCACGTGCCGCGGTTTCGCAAAGACCGGATCGCAGCGCTGGAGCGTTCGTCACTGGTGCGGATCAGTCAGAACGTGCTCACCTGTCCGACGGCCGCTTGCTTCAACCTCGTCGAGAGCGAAGCGTACTTCAAGCTCGGCCGCAAGATTGCGTTTTTCGGCGACGGGTTTCAGCGGCGAATCGAGCGACATGGGCGGAAAATGTGGTGGATTCCCACGCTCGGCGGCGAGTTCGTTCTCGACCGTCGCTTCGGCTATGCCGAGGGATTGATGGGGGGCAATTTGTGGTATTTCGGTGAAACGGCCGAAGCGGCGCTCGCGGCGGCGGAGCTGGGCGTGGCCGCGGCCCGCCATTGCCCTGACGTGATCCTCCCCTTTCCCGGCGGCATCGCGGGGAGTGGTTCGAAAGCAGGCAGCAAATACAAGTTTTCCATCGCCAGCACTTACGAGAAGTTCTGCCCGCAATTGCGCGACGATCCGGCGGCCAGCTCGCAATTGCCCGCCGGGGTCGGCTCGGTCATGGAAATCATCATCAATGGAAAAAACCTCCCCGCCCTGATAGCCGCCACCCAGGCCGCTATCGCCGCCTCGCGCGACGCGCCGGGCCTCCTGCGCATCTCGGCCGGCAACTATGGGGGCCGACTCGGCAAGAGCTTCATTTATCTGCATCCGGCGAGTCAGCCGGCGGCTACGTAGCACGCTCGACGATCATCGCCACCGCGCCTCCACCACCCAGGCAGAGCGCCGCCAATCCACGGCGCAAGCCGCGATCCGCCAGCGCGTGCAGCAGCGTCACCAGCACCCGCGCGCCGCTCGCGCCGATGGGATGCCCGAGCGCGATCGCCCCACCATGCACGTTGAGCTGCTCGTGGTTGATGGCGAGTGGCCGGGCACAAGCCAGTGCCTGGGCGGCGAAGGCTTCGTTCAGCTCGAACAGATCTATCTCGCTGACGCTGAGTCCCGCTTTGGTAAGCACCTTTTGAATGGCGCTGATGGGGGCAATGAAAAGGTCTTTCGGCGCGAGATCGCTCGTCGCCGTCGCCATGATACGGGCCTTGATCGGCGACGGCACTTCGCGGGCAATTGGCTCGGTCGCGACGACGAGCACCGCCGCTCCATCGCTAATTTGCGAGGCATTGCCGGCGGTAGCGGTCCCCGTGGCCGAGGCGGCGGGGCGCAGCTTCGCCAGGTCGGCCAGCGTGCAGCCCGCCCGAGGCCCTTCGTCTTGTTCGACGAGAATCTCCGTCTTTCCCGACCGCACCGCAACCGGGACGATCTCGCCGCGGAATTTGCCGGCACCTTGGGCGGCGGTCGCTCGCGAGTGGCTCGCCACGGCGTACGCATCTTGATCTTCGCGGCTGATCTGGCACTGGGTGGCGGTGGCGTCGGCCAGCGACACCATGCCGGTGTTCTCGCTGGCACACCACAAGCCGTCGTGTAGCAGCGAATCGACGAGCTGCTGATGGCCGAACTTCCAGCCGCCGCGGCCCCCCGCCAAAAGATACGGCGCTTGGCTCATGCTCTCCATGCCACCGGCTACGACGAGCCGCGCGTCGCCGGCGCGAATCGCCTGGTCGGCGAGCATCACCGCTTTCAGTCCGCTGCCGCACACTTTGTTGATCGCAAGCGCGCTGGCTGCCGGCGGAATTCCCGCCGCCAGCATCGCCTGCCGGGCCGGCGCTTGGCCAACTCCCGCCGCGAGGACATGCCCCAGAATCACCTCGTCCACTTGCTCGGGCGGCAAACCGCAATCGGCCAGCGCGGCCCGCATGGCGAACGCCGCCAACTTTGGCGCGGGGATCGAAGAGAGCGAACCAAGCAGCTTGCCGATCGGGGTGCGCCGCGCGGCGATGATGTAGGAGGATGGCATGAGAGAGGCTCCACAAACTCTAGGACGGGCGTTCACGCTACAATTCTAGTCATTCGCTTCGCTTGGGGAGTCAACGCTCGCATGGCTACGGAACTGCGCCCGCTAGGAACCACGGGCTTGCTGGTCTCGCCGGTGGCGCTCGGCTGCTGGCCCATCGCCGGCATGACGAGCCTCGACGTAAACGATGCCGATAGCCTGGCGACGCTCGCCGCCGCACTCGACCTGGGGATCAACTTTTGGGATACGGCCTACATTTATGGCCCGCAAGGCGAAAGCGAGCGGCTGATCGGCCGCGCTTGGGGAGAGCGGCGCGACGAAGTAGTCCTCGCTACCAAAGGGGGCATCCATTGGGATGCGAGCGGCCAGCGGGCTTTCGATGCCCGGCCCGCCACGCTCCGCCGCCAGTGCGAAGAGAGCCTGCGTCGGCTGGGGACCGACCGGGTCGAGTTGCTCTATCTGCATGCCCCTGATCCCAAGGTACCGGTGGCCGAATCGGCGGGCGAACTGCGGCGGTTGATGGACGAAGGCAAAGCGCGGGCGATCGGTGTGTCGAATTTCACGCTGGCGCAGCTGGCGGAGTTCGAGACGGCTTGCCCAATCACCGCCTATCAGCCGGCCTACAACATGCTGCAGCGCGACATTGAGCGCGACACCTTGCCGTGGTGTCGCGACCGGGGAATTGCGGTGTGCGTCTATTGGCCGCTGCTCAAGGGGTTGCTCGCGGGCAAGCTGCCGCGCGACCATGTGTTTCGTCCCGGCGATGGGCGGGCGAAGTATCCGATGTTTCAGGGGGAACAGTGGCAGAAGAACCAGGACTTTCTCGATGAATTGCGAGCCTTGGCGGCCGAGCTCGGCCATACCGTGGCGCAGGTCGTGATCAACTGGACGATCCAGCAACCGGGCATTACTGTCGCGCTGTGTGGTGCGAAGCGCGCCGACCAGATCGAGGAAACGGCCGGCGCGCTCGGCTGGCGACTGACGCCCGAGCAGATCGGGCGGATCGACCTGGCCCTCGTCCGCCGCGGCCGGCCGATTTCCCGCGCGGCCGTTTAGCCGCCAGCGGGCGATTCGAGTCGGTCGGGCAGGTTGTTGTTGTCGCGGTCGAGCGGCAGCGCGTCGTCCAAATCGGCGATGCCATCGCCATCGAAATCGTTGCCTGGCGCGAGCAGCTTGTCGCTGTCGGGGGACCAGCCTTCCCGGTCGCGAATGGCGGCCCACAAATGCCGCGCGAGCTCGCCGCGCGCGAGCGGCGAGGTTCCCTTGGCGAGCAACGCGCGGCTCGGATTGAATCCCAAGGCTTGAATCCCATCGTGCAAAAACTTCCACGTCGCCTCGCCGGCAGGCTCTTGAACCTCCGCCAGCCAGGCATCAGCGCGAGCAAGGTCGGCCGCTTGTTGCCAGCGATAGGCGCGAGCAATAGCTGTTGCCCCTTCCTGCCGCGTGACCGTCTTCCAGGGAGAGAAATCGACATCATCCTCCACCCGATAAATCCCCTCGACCGCCAGCAGATTCGCGGCCTCGAACCAGACATCGCCGGGCGACAGGTCTTGATAAGGCCACAGCAGCACGCCGGGATAGCCGCCGACCAATGCCCGCTGCACGCGCCGCACTCGGGCCGGCGAACGGGCGATGTCGCGCGGCTCGCACCCTTGCGCGAGGCACTCGGCCGCAACCACGCCGGCCGCCTGGCCGCAAAGCATCATCTGTCCATGCAGGCGAACGGCCGAGCTGACGATGCTCGACACGCCAATGTTCTTCGACGTGCCGACGAGGCCATCCATTTCGACCGGCACCAGGCTCCGCAGCGCGAAGCAAGCTCGGTCGGTGTGGGTGGACCAATTGCGATTCTCCGTATGGACATTGACCCACGGGCCGCTCTTGTCGTCTCCCAAAAACACTCGCCGCGTCGGATGAAAATCAATGTTGAATTGAAAGCCAAACACGCTATCGCCCGGCATGTGGCGGGCCCAGCCCGGCTCGGCGGCGCGCATGCGGATATCCCCCTCACGTAGCATGTAGAGCGATTCGAGCCGCAGCCCTTCGCGAATGTAAGGCTTCGGCGGCAGACGGTCGGGGGTGCCAAAATCGGCGGCTAGCTCCATTAGGCGGAACGTGACGGGCTGATCCTTTGTCCGCTCGGCGACGGTCGTTTGCAGGTGGTGCAGCATCCCGAGGGCGTGGCGCTTGGCATCGTCGAAAACGATTTGCCGCTGCTCGCGCGTCATGGCGACGACATTCTTTCGCGACGCGCCAGGCTCGGTCTTTTCGAGCGCCTCGGCAACCACGGAGGGGAAGTCGTACAGCGGATAGTCCTGCGTTGGCCAGTTGACGAGGATCGTCTCGCTTTCGGGTGCGAGCGTGCGATTGTGCCGGGCGTCCACCAGGCGGCGATGGGCATAAATATTGACGTGGGGCGAATAGATTCCCTCGGGATACGCGGTATCCACGAACGGAGAAACATTCATCTGCTGCGATTTCGGCGGCCAGCTCACCATTTTGAACTCCGCCGCCGTCACTGCTGACGTGCCGAAGAACGTTCGCTCGTCGTACCCGGCAGGCGGCGGAATGGGCGCGGCCGATTTCGCGGCTCGCAGCACGAGGCAATAGCTGATCGGGTTCATCTCGTTCTGGTCGTCTCCCAGTGGACCCGCGGGAGCGTTGGGCTCGCCGAAGCGGGCCTTGAGATCGGGTCCGGCCGACCACTTCGCGCCGGAGAGGCGAATCACGTCCCCCCAGTCGGAAGCATCGATCGTCTGCCGGGCCGTGATTCGCAGGTTGGACCTGTCATCGCGGGTGGGCGCAAACTCGACCCCCGTGACGCGCCGCTCGCTCGTCATCACCCGCAGCGGATAGTAATGCCGCCGAATCTGAATCTGCCCGGTCCCACGCTCGGCATACGGGGCGATCCACTCCTCGAACAATTTCGCCGCGGCGGCCGGTTCGATGGTCTCGGCGGCGCAAAAGCCGTTGCCAGGTCGGGCCAGGCCATGCGTTTGGGCGTTGTACCGGCGGATCAGTTCCACCATCTCCGCAAACATGCCACTCCGCGCAAATTCGGTCCGCTTACCGCGATACGTCGTCCACTCGTCGATCGCGCCGACCCCCTCGGCACTGAATTGGCCGCCGAGCCAGTCGATGTCGTTTACCAGGACAATCCGTTTCACGCCCAGCCGCGCGGCTTGAATCGCCGCGGAAACGCCTGCCTCGCCGCCGCCGACCACGAGCAGATCGACGTCGAGAACTGGTGGAGGCGCGGAAATCGGCGGTTCGGCAGCGATAGCGGAAGCGGCGAGAGCCAATCCGGCGAAGAAAATCGAGAGAGCATGTCGCATGAACATGGCATGGGTCGCAGAGGGGAGACGACTCGGCAGGCGGGACGCCTACCCCACCTAGGTCACGAGGAAACCTCGACCACCGCCTTCACAACGCCCGTTTCTGGCCGCAAATAGCTAGGAAAGGCGGCAGGCAAATCGGCCAGCGGCGTGCGATGAGTGATCCACGGTCCGGTATCGATTTGACCTGTGCCGATCAGGTCGATAATTCGCGAGAAATCGCCAGGCAGGGCGTTGCGCGAGCAAAGCAGGGTCCCTTCAGGGCGGTGAAACGTTGGGTGCCTGAAGCGAACTTCCTCGGCGGTCAGCCCAACGAAAACCAGCCGGCCACCCTGGGCAATCAGGCCAAACGCGGCCGACATCGAGCCGGGATTGCCGGTCGCGTCGATGACCACGTCAGGCAAATGGCCGTCGCATAGGTCGCGCAGTTGCCCGTCGAGATTGTCCGAGGGCTGCAGCGTGTGGGCGATTCCGAGGGACCGGCGGCAGAAGTCGAGCCGCTGGCTGTTGACATCAACAACGATCGTTTTCGCCCCCGTCAGCCGCACGAATTCGAGCGTGGCGAGGCCAATCGGCCCCGCACCAATCACCAGGCAAGATTCGTCCCCCGCCAGGCCGCTGCGATCTACCGCGTGGCAGCCAATCGCCAGAGTCTCGACCAGCGCTAATTGCTCAAAAGCCAGCCCTGCCGCCGGATGCAGCTTGCGGGCCGGCACGGCAAAATAGGGTCGCATGCCGCCATCCGTGTGAACCCCCAGAACTTGCAGCCTTTCGCAGCAATTCGGCCGGCCGCGACGGCTGGCGTAGCTCGTCGGGTCGTTGAGATAGGGCTCGACCGAACAGCGGTCGCCGGGGCGAACGTTGCTCACCCCGCTGCCGACCGCCACCACCTCCACTCCCAGTTCGTGCCCCAGAATACATGGGTACGTCACGAACGGCATCTTGCCGAGATAGGCGCTGACATCCGTCCCGCAGATGCCGACGTTGTGAACTCGCACGATCGCCTCCCCCGGTCCGGGCTCGGCCGGCTCGGGCAAATCGTGCGGGGCAAAATGACGGGGCGATTCCAGGCGAAGTGCTTGCATGGACAGAGAATACACCGGGCGATTCGTTCCGGCAGCAGGGCACTAAGCACAATTCCCGCTATTTTTCCGCGTATCCCTTAGCCGCCTTTTCAGCGATCAGCTTCTCCGCGTGGCGCGTCGCGGCAGCGATATCGGGGAACGATTTGGTTTGCGATTGTCCGTCGGCACCGATTTTTCCGAACCGCACCGTCACCGAGGCACCATCTTGGCTGATCTCCCAAAATTTGCCGGAACCGCCGGACGTGAATTCAAAGTAGCGTCGGCTTGGGCTGGCCGGCTGGACTCGCGGCGTTTTCGTCGCCGCCGGCGGATCGGCCTGGCTCGCCGCCAGCAGCGATGCCTGTCCCCCTTGGCCACCCGCCCGCACGAACGACGGAAATCGCGGTACTCCCCGGTCCGACAACTCCTGATAACGGAACGTGATGAGCGTGCCGACTGGCGGCGGACTTCGCCGCTCGGCATCCGAGAACCCGGTTCCGACCGAGAATTGCGTCCCATCGGCCAGCTCGACGACGAGCGCCCCCAGCCGCCCCTTGTGTCGTCCTGTTCCGGCGGAGTGATCGACCACGCGGGCCTCCGCGTCGTGAAAAGTTTTCACCTTGAGGAGCGTCGCCGAGCGCCCCGCCTCGTATAGCGAACCGGGCTGGCGGAGCATCAGCCCCTCGCCGCCGAGCGCCTCGATTCGCGCGAGCTCTCGCCGCAGATGCTCGACGCCTCGGCACCGCTCGTGCTCCAGTGGGCGGATGTGCGGCACGTCGAGGCTTGCCAGACTGTCGCGCAGGGCCGCGGTTCGCTCTTCGAAGCCGCCGCCGGCCGCGGGGGCATCGAACACGAGATACGAAATCTCTCGCCAATGGTCGCTTTTGTCCTGCCGCCGGACGATGCTCACCGTCCGCTGAAACGCCTTGCGGGCCAGCCACAATTCGCCGTCGAGGGGCGTCGCCGGCAACCCGGCGAGGAACCAATCGGGAGCGTGATAGACATTCCCCTGCCGCGACAAAAATTGCCGGCCGTCCCAATAGGCCCGCACGCCGTCGAGCTTCTCGCTCATCCACCAGCCGGCAAGGTCGCTGTCGTTCGTCCAGGTTTCGGCGAGCAGAATCGGCGGACCGGCGGGGTCGCCAGTGACGGTTGCCGCGCCGGCCGTCATCGACGCGGCCACAACCGCCGGCTGCCCGATCCGCGCCGCTTCGGCCGTCTCGCCGCGCAGCTTTTTCAAGTGCTTGCAAGTTCGCCGCTCGATAGCCACCGATTGATTCCGCCAGGCCGGGCACGAGCACGAATAGACACCCCCCGTGTTTTTCAGCACATAAGGGAGCTTGGCCGAGCCCTTCATCTCGATTGTTTCGCCATCGGCAAGATCGGGCATGGCAGGCTCCTCGCAAAATCGAAGCGTGGCGTCATCTCGGCGCGGGGTTGGATTCAATCCCGCTACCGAACTCTCGGCGATCTATACTGTACGCTCAAAGTCTGTATCGGCGGTGGCGCTATCGTTTACATCCGGTTCAATTTGCAAGTGCTGAGAGAACCTGTAAGGCAGTAGGTGCGACGATGACGCTTTCGCTTTTGACTTGGGACTTCGACCATCGATTACCCTCCCTCGATCAATCGCAGTTTGTTACCTGGTCCATCGCGATCTTTCAATGGCAACCAAAGTCATCGGGCAAGGGGCTGAAGAAGGTCCACGCATGTCGAGTCCACGGCTATGCGATGGATGCACACGCGCTACAAACCAAGGCAGAGGAGATTTGTGATCGCTTGAATCGCGAGCGGGCGAGCGTCACGAATCTGCCGATTTGGCTGCGAAAGCACTATTCGGTTCCCAAGCCACCGGAATTGGTCATTCCCAACACACAAACGGACCTGCCAGGATCGGTGGTTCGGTCCGTGCGATCCGCGGTGATGAAGCGGTTGCTAATTCCCGAAGGTTTCGTTCGTGGCCGGGCGGGCACCTATGTTCGACGGCATGAGAATCAAATTCACTTGATTGATTTTCAGCCCGCTAGATTCGGGCACCAATACACCATCAACCTGGGGCTGCACTACACTTTTTTGCAGCCGCTGTCCGCTCGGCGAAAGATTCCTTTGGCGAGCTACCACCAGCTCGACTGTGGTTTGCTAGCGAGAATTGGCCAGTTGGTCCCCGGAGGCCGCGATCGCTGGTTTTCCTACGGAGACAGTCGCGACAAACTAATGGCCGCGATGGAAGGCAACGCGAAATTGTGCTTGCGGATTATTGACCGCGAGGCCCGACGATTCGCGGAACCGCGAGAATTATTGTCGCGGCAAGGGTGTCAAATCGAGCAAAAGAAGGTTGAACCTTGGGATTCGCGGAACGAACTCTTCGCCATCGATCTCGCGTTGCATTTGGGACGCGACAAGTGCGCGATTCGCGAGCTGCGACGTTTATTGGTCGATGCCAGCAGTTGGCAACGGGGCGTTTATGGCAAACTACTCCGGCGAGCGTTGCGGCGGAGGCAATAGCGGCAGCGAAAGACAAATGCACTATCACGATCGTCCGCCGATCCTAGTGCTGCGTCTCGCCTAAGAATTGGGGCCCACGCGCACGGCATGTGGGCGGGCTTCCCCGTAAATCAGCACGCCCACGAAAGCGTGGGACGTGGCACCCGAACTCCGTAAACGAGACGGGAGGGAGCACTAGGAGTGCGATTTGCGCTGCCCAATCGGCTCGAACTTCTCGCCGG